>DAOTTY010000001.1:0-13349 GCA_034437575.1 Anaerolineae bacterium
AAGTGACCGCAACGCCAAGATGAACATCGAGGCCGTGGACAGCGTGGCGGTGCTGGAAGCCGTCGCGCAGATGCCCATCAGCACATGGAACTACACCGCTCAGGGCGAGGACGTGCTGCACATGGGGCCGATGGCCCAGGACTTCCACGGGGCATTTGGGTTGGGCATTGACGACAAGCACATCGACACGGTAGACGCCGACGGCGTGTCGCTGGCGGCGATTCAGGGGTTATACATCCAAAACGAGGCCCTCGAAGCGCGGGTCGCCAGGCTGGAACGTCAGTTGCAGGTGCGTGAGGGCGGCATCGGCGTGATGGCAGTGGGGCTGGCGATGTTTGCCGGGTACTGGTTTGCCCGGCGAAAGGAACACGCGAATGAATAACATCATTGCAGTTGTGGCGGTGGTGTTCGCGGGGGCACTGTTCTTCCAAAACACCTCACCTGACATACCAACGTACACCATCGGCAGCGGCGGCGGCACCAGTACGGGCGGCGGCTACACGCTCAGCGGCACGGTGGGCCAGCCGAGCGTGGGCGTGGCGATAGGCGGCGGCTATACGCTGAGTGGGGGCTTCTGGCCGCAGGTGTACGCCGTCGGCGTGGATTTGGAGATTCTGGTGGTGATGCCGACGGAACTGGGCAGCGACCCCAACACCGACCTGACGATCACGTTTAGCCTGCCCGTACAAAAAGGTACGGGGAATATCGTCATCAGCAGCGGCGGCCAGACGATTGAAACCATTGACGTGCAGTCCGCGCAGGTGACGATTAACAGCAACGTCGTCACGATTGACCCGGCAGCGCTGCTCAACTTCGGCACGACGTACACGGTTACGGTTCCGGCGGGCGCTTTCCAGGACGCCAGCGGCAACCCGTCACCGGGGCTAGGGAACTGAAGCTCTAATGCAGTTGTGACAGGATTCACAAGACGCATCTCATTGAACAGGGTTACAGTGTAAGGGGTATAGGGGCGATTCATAAGTCGCCCCTACGCATTTATGAGTCAATTACAAAAGCCGACAAAGGTGTTCTACATGGATAACCTGCAAACCCGATTCAACGAGATTGACAGCCGCATTACCGCATGGATGGCGCGTTATGGTGTGGTTTTGCTGCGCGTCAGCCTGGGGATTGTGTTCTTCTGGTTTGGTGTGCTGAAGTTCTTCCCGGAGCTTAGCCCGGCAGAAGACCTCGCCTCTGAAACCATCCGCCTGTTGACGTTTGGCATCGTGCAGCCGGGATTGTCACTGCCGGTGCTGGCCGCCTGGGAAACCGCTATCGGCCTGGGCCTGATAACCGGGCGCTATATGCGAATCACGCTGGCGCTGCTGGCCTTGCAGATGCTGGGCACGGTAACGCCGCTGTTCCTGTTCCCGGAGCAAACGTGGCGCGTGTTCCCGGTTGCGCTGACGCTAGAAGGCCAGTACATCATTAAGAATGTGGTGCTGGTAACGGCGGGCCTTGTAATTGGGGCGACGGTGCGCGGCGGGGATATGGTCTCTGACGCGGACCTGGTGGAAGAGTTCGACCATCGCTATGAGCGGGCACAGGCCGAACGGCAGCAGCGCCACCAGGAGCCACCGCAGTAGCGGTGCTTAAATCTGGAACAGATACTCAATTACCTCCGGCATGGCATCGAACTGCTTAGCGGTCATGTGGGTACCGGGGGCGGGTAGCGCCAGCGCCTCCCAAAAGGGCTGCCCTTGTGCCTGTTCTGTCATCAAACGCTCCTATACTGCGTCTGGCCCAATTATATCATGGCGGGTTGCTACAGCCGCCTGCCGGGCTGGCAATATGAGTGCTTTATGAAGTTTAGCATTACGGGTGATCTAATGGCAGTTGGCCCGCGAAAACATGTGTGTAAGGCAACACAGACCCTTGTATGCACATGGCTATAAGTTGGGTTGCCTTGCAGGCTGTTTTTTCACCCTAGCCAAACGGAGGAAGTACATGTTTAACCGTCGTATCGCTGTTGCTCTGGTCGTGATGATAATGACGACCCTGTTTGTTGCAAGTGCTAGCGCCCAGGAAGGTGCCAACCCGTACCTGCAAATTAACAACAGCTTCATTAGCATTACGGAAACCGAAAAGCCGCAGGTTGTGCTGCAATTTGGCAATCGTGGCCAAGACACGTTCGAGGGTGCGGGCATCCTGTGCCTGACGACAGGCGAAGTCTTCATTACGCAGCAGGCTTTCCCCAATGCCTTCCCGAACTTCAGCGTGGCCCCAGTCGGCGTCACTGCGCCAGAGCAGGCGATTTCCTTCCCCAGCGCGTTCAGTTTCCTGGGTGCTGCTGACGACTTCATCGACATCCCGCGTGGGCAAAACTACAACGTGGCCTTCAACATCGAAATCCGCCGCGACAACAACCCGGAAACCAACGGCGGTCAGGTGTTGTGTGCGCTGGTCAGCGGCCCGGCTGTGGTTGAAGCTGCGCTCTCGCTGGGCCTGAATGCAACCAACCTCACAGACGAGGCAGTTGTTAATCTGATTGCTTCTGTTGGCGTACTGGCCGCTGCTGAGGTCAACGTGCGCTAGGGTTTAAGCCCAAACCACACAACTGAATAGCACCAGCGCGAGCCATGTGTGGCTCGCGCTTTTTGGTTCCAAAATACATCAAACATTTATAAATATAACTTACATAATGTGACCCCACTTCTGACCCCCCCTCAAAAGCAGACTGACCCCATTAAACGCTTAGTTATGGAGTCAGTCTCATGCGTAAGTCCATCGTTCGTTTCATTGTTGCCGCGCTGCTCGTTGGTTCTGTTGCCAGTGCCAGCGTCGCCCCCACATTTGCGGGCAGCCACGGTCACGGCAACCCGCACTGCAACGCCTGCTAAATTTCGCCTTATTGCAATATGGGTTTCCGCACTCATGATTAACGACCCGCTTTTCACGCCAGACCACTTGCGCCAGGCATTTATCAACTGGCGCAGGGGTGTTTTTGCCCCACAGATCATTTTAGAAAGCCGCTTCGCCAGTGGCCCCACGTTATATCAAGCCGACCAGCACATGCACGATGTGGTAGACGGGGTCATGCTGCGCCACTTGCGGCGCAATCGAATTACGTTGGGCATTAACCATGTGGACTACAAGCCTACCGCAACCCAGCCCCTATTAGATGATGTCTACCGCGACTTCAACTATGTGCATTACAGTAGCCCCAGGCACAGCCGCGACCTGCGGGCCTGGAGTGCGGTCTATCACCGGTTGGCGGTGCCTATCTCCCTGCCAACAGCCACACTCGCCCAGGCCGCCCAGGTAGACGCCGCCCAGTTCGACCGCTACGTAGACCTGGGCCTGGAGCGGTTATGCGATGAGATGCACCAGCCGGTTACATGGTCAATACGGTAGCGCTACTTGCCAGATAAGTCTGCAATGCCATGACGCAGCGCCAGCACTGCGGCCTGCGTCCGGTCAGACACGTTGATTTTGGCAAAAATCGAACTCACGTAATTGCGGACGGTGCCCTCAGACAGATAGAGCCGCTCGGCAATGTCCGCATTGGTGTTGCCGTTAGCAATCAACTGCAAAATTTGACGCTCGCGGCTGCTCAGGTTCTCGGCAAAGGATGTGTTGTTGGTGACCGGGGTCGGCTGGCTGATGTGGCTGAACAACTTGCCTGCAACTGATGGGTCTACGTGTGTTTTGCCTGCTGCCGTCTCTTTGATCGCAACCAGCAGCCGATCACGGGGCAAGTCTTTGAGTAAATAGCCCGACGCGCCGCTGCGGATGGCGTCTAGCACCCACTCGTCCGCATCAAATGTGGTTAGCACCAACACAGGGATTTCAGGAAAGTCTTTGCGGATGACCTGTGTGGCCTGAATGCCGTTCATCCCCGGCATTTTGAGGTCCATCAGCACGACATCCGGCTTGAGAGAGGGTATTTTGGTGATGGCTTCGGCCCCATCCTGGGCGATGCCCACCACTTCAATATCGGGGTCGGTTTCCAGGATCAGTTGCAACCCCTCACTAACGATCATCTGGTCATCGCAAATCAATACGCGGATCATGGTCTTTCACCTTTAACGTCAACTGTATTTGGGTGCCCTTTTCAGGTTTGCTGTAGATGGCCAACTGCCCTCCCATCGCGTCTACGCGCTCGGCCATCCCGCGCAAACCGAACTTTCGCTCACGGTCAACGGCGTTGAGGTCAAAGCCACAACCGTTGTCGGTCACGGTCAGCCGGACGATACCGTTTTGCCGCGTCAGGTGAATCGTGGTTTGGGTGGGGTAAGCATGGCGCACGATGTTTTCCAGGGCTTCTTGCGCTACCCGGTAGATAGTCTGTTCGACCTCGGCAGGCAATCCTTCTAAATCTACCTCGTCTGGCAGGTTCATTTTAACGTTACTGCCCAGGCGGCGCTGCGTGGTATCGCCCAGTTCGTGCAGGGCCAGCCGCAGCCCCAGGTCTTCGATGGGCGAGGCGCGGAGCGATTGCAGGGCGCGGCGCGTTTCTTTGAGGCCGTTGCGGGTGGTGCCCAGCGCCCGCTGCAAAACACCGTGCGCCCGCTCTGTTTGGCCTGCGTCCCACAATGAGTTAACGGCTTCTAGCTGAACAGTAGCGGCGCTGAGCGTGTGGGCCAGCGTGTCGTGTAATTCGCGGGCCATGTGGTTGCGCTCCCGGCTGATGGTGAGGCTTTCAACCATAGTGGCGTAATTGGTGAGCTTGGCTTTGGCTTCGCTTAGTTCCTGGCGTTGGCGGCGTTGGGCTTCTACCAACCGCGTGACCAGATAGCCAGACATGATATAAGTAATGGATTGCAAGGTCACAAAGGTGAGGTTATACGTAATTTCCGAATCCGGGTTGAGTGACCCAATCGTAATTGGGAACAGCAGATCAAACATGGCAATAGCTAAACTGAACAGCACGACCTCCCGGAATGAATACTGCCAACTGATGAAGATCAACAGGAAGAACAGCGGCGGCGATACCTGCCAGACATCAGTGACGAGGGCGTTTGCAAAAACCGGCTCTGCTAATTGGGGGGCCGCAGACCCGGCAAGGGCTTGAAATCGGTCTATATTGGCTTCAATAAGCCGACTGCGAACCATAAATTCCAGGGTCAGGGTGTTGGCGGTATCAAACATCAGCCCAATGGGCAGGAAGTAGCGCCCCAGCCGCCTTTGAAACACCGGATAGGATAAGTAGCCCAGCATCAACAGGGTGACAACGATGCCATAGACGAAAATATGCGCTGGCCGATTGAGGACGAGAAGCACCGAAAAGATGGTGGTGCCAATCACCAGGCGCAAGATAGTAAAAAAGCGAAACGCCCCGATCAAGCCGGGTTCGATGGTCGTCTGTGGGGGTTGGGTGGGGGTGCGCTTCAGTCGCATACGTTGTTTGGATTCAGGCTAAGCAGTTTTCGTTTTGGAATAACATTTTTTGTATAGTACCATACAGGGGTTCGCCAACAACATCACAAAACCCGTGTGACCCACAGGGACGCGGCTTGCCGCGTCCGCTGAACGCCAACCCGAATTATTACCGCATCGCGTCCCTACGGTGCTGCTAGCCGTAAGCCTCCGGGCATTCGGGGTCCAGGTCTACGACGGATGCGCTGACCCACCCGCGCCGCTGCTGGTAATCGGTTTGCAGCCATTCACCGCTGTCGTCAGCATCAAAGATATTGATGATGGTTTCGGCTGGAATCACGGTAATCAGGTCAGCGCCCAGGGTGGGGTCTACGCGGAAGTTGAGGTTGGCCATCACCATGCCGTTGCAAACCGCCGGGACGGGCGTGGGCAGCTCAAACGTGAACGGGGTTGGGGTAACGGTGGGTTCCAGGGGGGCGCGTGTGGGGGATGGCTCCGCCTGTTGGATGTTATCCGGGTCAAAGTTAGCAACACTGGCATCTGCCATCGGGACGGCAGACCGCAAAGCGACCTCTGTGCGGGCTTGCGCCACATCAGTCAGCAGTTCAGCGCCGCGTGCTTCTTCGACAGTGCCCACGAACGCGCCCGCGCCCTGCTCAATCAACGGCATGGCCAGCGCTGCGGCGAGGATCAGCACGGCTGTCACTGTTGACGCAATGCCGTTGGCCATCCCGGTCACATTGACCTGTCGCCGTTCGTATACCAGCAGGCCAATCCCCAGTATCAGCAAGACCGCCACCACAATCATCACCGGAACCAGCGCCGCTGCGTCCAGGGCACGGGCTGCCACCAGCACACCCGCCGTCACCAACAACAAAATACCCCCCAAACCGGGTAGGCCGTCCTTGCCCTGGCGAATGCGGTTAAACGCCAATGCCGCAAAACCCAGCGCTGTAATCGCGCCGATTGCAATCAATGTCATTCGATGTGTGTCCTCTCTGTCTGTGCCGTCTTTATCACGGCTTTACCGTATCACAGCAACCGCCGCAACAGTGATTGTAGCGCGTCATGCGCGTCTATGACGGGAGTCACATTCACAAGCACAGGTTTGTGATAGGAATCACATAGCTAACTCACTACGTACACATGCTTTGTGCAGCGTCATCTGGTTTGATAAGGCTTGTGAGATTGACGCATAGCGAGAGAGGACGACATCCGATGAGAGGAATTCTTGTATTGGCTGCGCTGGTCGCCTTTGGCGTGCCCGCCGTCCTGACGGTGGCCCAACAACGCCCCGGTGGGCAAGCCGTAGCCAGCGAACCCGATATTTACATCGTCCAGCCGCGCAGTGTAGAAGACCGCGCCAACGCGGACGGCGACATTGAGCCAGATTCTACCGTAATCCTGAGCTTTGAGCGCAGCGGCCAGATTACCGACGTGTACCTGAGCGCGGGCGACTACGTGAGCGAAGGCGAAATCATCGCGCAGTTAGAAAATGAGCGCGAGCGCATCGACGTGGAGCAGGCGCGGGTGACCCTGCAAATGGCGGAACTGGACCTGGAAGACATTCTTCTGGTGGACGACGACGAAATCCGCCGGGCAGAAGCCCGCGTGCAGGCCGCGAAGGATACCTACGGCTTCACGGCCAATCAGGTAACCGAACAGGACATCCGGGCAGCAGAAATGCGTTTCAATGACGCACAGCGCACCATAGACGCAGCCTACGAAGCGAAGATTGTAGGTGGCGGCACCATGTTTGAGGAAGGCGTTACGCTGCTAGAAGCACAAATCGGTGAGGCCACCTTTAATGCAGAAGTGGCCCGCCTGGAACTGGAATACCTGCGGACGGTGAACCAACCGCAACTGGGCGCTGCCGCCGAGCGCATTGCAGAAGCGGAGGCAAATCTGCTAGCGGTGCTGGCTGGCCCTACCGACTTTGAAATCGAAAGTGCGGAACTGGCCGTGCAATCACGCGAGAACGACCTGGCCGAAGCCGAACTCGCCTATGAGCGCACCCTGCTGCGTGCCCCGCGTGAGGGCATCCTGACGGATGTATCCATAGAAGAGGGCCAACGGATTGTTGTTGGGAATGAGGTGATGAAACTGGTAGATACAAACCCTTTGCATGTGCTGGCCGAAGTTGACGAAATTGACTATCGCCAGATTGCGATAGGGATGGAAGCTGTTGTGACGCTGGACGCGCTGCCGGGGGTTCGCTTGCCGGGGGTGGTAACGCGCATCGCACCGGAAGGCGTGGAAGTAGCCGGGGTTGTCGTCTATGAAACGGAAATTGAACTGCAAGTGAATGACCCGCGCATCCGCCCCGGCATGAGTGCAACGGCTTTCTTCGGCGTCAATCAAGAGGCGGCTGAAGTGCTGGTGGTGCCAAAGCGCTTCTTCCTGGAAGATGGCCGCACGGTTCAGGTCGTGCAAAGCGACGGCACCCTTGAAGCCGTCCAGGTTCAAACAGGCGCGGAAACCCCCGGCGGCATCGAGGTCACATCCGGCCTGAGTGCAGGCGATGCGCTGGTGGTTATCAACGAACCGCTGCAACAGTAACCCCCACAACTAAAGAGAGCGAGAACCCATCATGACTATTTCACGTTTAATCGGGATTGTCGTCACAGCCGGGGCCAGCCTCGTTGGGGCGGTGGCCTTCATTAACTCCGGGGCCAGCCCGGTGCAGCAAACCGCCCCCACAGCCGACGACGTGAACACCACCACCGTCGAACTGATGGACATTGAGGTGGAAATCGAAGCCGACGGCAACATCGCGGCAGATAAGCGCGTGCCGCTCACCTTCGGCAACACCTACGTGGTGCGCGAGGTCTTCGTGGAAGAGGGCGACAGCGTGCAGGCGGGCGATGTTATCGCCACGCTGGACATGGCAGACTACAACCTGGCATTGGCCGGGGCGGAAAACGAACTCGCCCGCCGCGAGAACAGCTTCAATGGCGTGGTGGCCGTGCCGCGTGATGTTGACCTGCGGGCGGCGCAGGCAGGCGTAGACGCCGCCCAGGCCGAGTACTACGCGGCAGGCCAAACAGCCCCCACCGAAGAAGAAATCGAAATTGCCCGCATTGGCATTGAGCAGGCCAAAAACGAGCTGTGGCAGGGCCAGCTTAACCGCGACATTCAGGAAGAAATTCCGGCAGTGTTTCGTACCAGCCCTGGCAGCAACCCGTTCGCTGAAGAGGTCAAGACGAATGACCGCGTGAGCCAGCTAGAAACCGGCGTTGACATTGCCGCAATGGAATTCGAGGAAATCCAGGAGTTGGGGCCAGACGGCAACGTGTTTGGGGCGTCACAGCAGGCAATTGCCGACGCGGAAATCAACTTCGATAACCTCATCAACCCGGATGCGTTCGACGTGGAAATGGCCGCCCTCAACATCCATCAGGCCGCGCTCAACGTGGAGCGCATCGGCGTGCAAATCGTGGATATGCAACTCGTCGCCCCGTTTGATGGTGTCATCGTAGAAAACAACCTGGAAGTGGGCGAACTGCCGCCGCAGGGGGCCGCCGTCGTGCTGGCCGATACGACCACACTTACGGTTGACCTGGAAGTAGACGAAACCGACGTAGTCAACGTGACGGAGGGGCAGGCAGTTAACATCACCGTAGACGCGCTGCCAGAAGCGCAGTTCGGCGGCTCCATCACCGAGATTGACCTGCTGCCGCTGCCAGAAAAGGTCGTGCCCACCTACCGCGTAGAGGTGCAGCTTGCCCCGTCCGGCGAGCCATTGCAGCCGGGCATGTCCGCACGCGGGACTATCGTGGTAGATGCCATTACCGATGCGGTGGTTGTGCCCAGCCGCGCCGTCCAAACGGACGCCGACGGCACCTTCGTGACGATCATCGAAGAAGGCGAGCAGCGCCGCGTACTCATCACGACAGGGCGCAGCAGCGACGGCTTCACGCAGGTTACCAGCGGCCTGACCCCCGGCCAGCGCGTGGTGCTGCCAGAATAGGGGTGGCGGCGGGTGGGGATGGCCGACTCATCAGTCGCCCCCACACACCACCCAACGATGCAACACCTCACCACATAAACGACGACAGACGACACAAGAAAGCGCGGCATATGTTTAACCTTTTCAACCGCAGCAACGGCAACGGCAATCACAACGGCAGCGGCCCGAATACCCAAGACACCTGCCTGATCGAATTACAGGATATTAAGAAGGTGTACAAGACGGAAGCAGGCGACTTTTTGGCCCTCAAAGGCATTGACCTGCAAGTGGACACCGGCGAATTCGTGGCGGTTGTGGGCAAGTCCGGTAGTGGTAAGTCCACGATGATTAACATGATTACCGGCATCGACCACCCCACCAGCGGCGAAGTGATCGTCAACAACACAGCCATTCATCACCTGAATGAAAGCAAAATGGCCCAGTGGCGCGGCGTGAGTATGGGCGTGGTGTTCCAGTTCTTCCAACTGCTGCCCACCCTCACCGTGGTTGAAAACGTCATGCTGCCGATGGACTTTTGCAATATGTTTACGGCTAAAGAACGAGTGGAACGGGCAATGCACTTGTTGGACCTGATGGATGTTGCTGAGCAGGCCAACAAGCTGCCCACCATGATTTCCGGCGGCCAGCAGCAGCGTGTGGCCATCGCCCGCGCCCTGGCCAACGACCCCCCCATCATCGTAGCCGATGAGCCAACGGGCAGCCTGGACAGCAAAACAGCCAACAACGTGTTTGAGTTGTTCGAGCAGTTGGTGGACGAAGGCAAAACATTTTTGATGGTAACGCATGATGAAGACCTGGCCCAACGCACCCGCCGCGTGATTACCATTAGCGACGGCGAACTGCTTAGCGACGAGCGCAAGCGGACGACGAGCATCAAGCATAACGGGGTAGAGGAGGAAGCGGGTGCTAAGTCCACGGTGGCGTAAAGTCCTGCGAGACCTGTGGGACAACAAAAGCCGTTCCACATTGGTGATCCTCTCCATTGCCATTGGCGTGATCGCCTTTGGCGGGCTGTTCACCAGCCGCTTTGTGCTGTTGGGCAACCTGGACGAGCAGTTTCTCGCAGCCAACCCGGATGACCTGACATTTAGCCTGAGCGCGTTTGACGATGAACTCGTCCGCTGGATGAAACGGCAGGAGGGGGTGGTTGACGTTCAGCCATTTACACAGTATGTGGCCGATGTGACTGGCGGCGACCTGACCTATACCTCGTTTATCTGGGCCTTCTCAGACTTTGACGACATCCAGGTGAACCAGTTTGTGCCCGAAGCGGGCATTTACCCGCCCCCTCGCGGCAGCTTCTTGATTGAGCGCAGCTACCTTGAAAAGCTAAACCTGGAGGTGGGCGACTATGCCACGTTTGAATTCGATGACGAATCATTTCGGCTGCAATTTGCCGGGACAGTTCACGACATCACGGTGCAAAGCGGCACAGTGGGCGAAATCTTCTATATCTACCTGAACCAGCGCACGCTGCGCGAGCTAAACCGCTCCACAGACTATAATCAGATGTTCGTCACGGTAGATCGGTCGCTGTTTGACATCACCGGGGCGCGGCTTAGCGATAAGGCCGACGACCTGCGCGATGACCTGGAGCAGCGCGGCCTTGAGGTGCGGTCGGTCACGATTGAGCAGACGATTGAACATTGGGCGTCTAGCAACCTGGACGGCATCGTGCTGATTCTTATCACAGTGGGGTTATTCGCGCTCATTTTGACGGGCTTTTTGGTGGTAAATACCATCGCGGGCGTGCTGTCCCAACAGCGGAAGACAGTCGGCATTATGAAAATTATCGGTGCATCACAGGCGCAAATTATCGGCGTTTACCTGGTGATGGCCGGGGCCTTCGGGGCCATCGCCCTACTGATCGCTATCCCTGGCAGCAACCTTTTGGCACGGGCAATCAGCTCATTTTTGGGGCCGGGCTTTACCAACTTCGACATTGATGTGTTCCGAGTTCCGTTTTTCATCCTGTTGATTCAGGTAGCGGTGGCCTTACTCGCGCCGATTCTATCGGCATTAGGGCCGGTGCTCACCGGGGTAAACGTATCAGCAGCGGCGGCCATCAGCGACCACAACGCCAGCGGCAAAACCAACCCCATCGACGCAGCGCTGTCCAGGCTCGGCGGCTTGCCCCGCCCAATCCTGTTGGCAATTCGCAACACCTTCCGGCGCAAGGTGCGGCTGGTGATGACGCTCATTACGCTGGTGATGGCCGGGGCGCTGTTTATAGCCATCATCAATGTGCGCGCTGCGGTACGAATTGACGCTTACGACATCTTTCGGATGCAGCGCTTTGATGTGGTGGTGAACTTTGAAAATCCCTACAGCCGGGAGGGTGTTATCCGGCGGACGGAAACGCTGGACGGCGTCACGCTGGCGGAGGGCTGGTGGATTGAGCAGGCCAACATCGAGCGGCCCGACGGCAGCCTGACCGAAAGCTACGCCCTTAACGGCGTTCCGGCAGAATCGAACTTTATCGACCCGGATATGTCCGCCGGGCGCTGGTTACAACCCCTCACGCCGTCCAACCGTGATGACATTATCGTCAGTGACGAAATCCTTGCAGTTGAACCCTGGATCGAGGTTGGCAATACCATCACGCTGGACTACCAGGGGGATGCGCGCACATGGAACGTGGTGGGCATCGTCAATACGGATGACTTCGGTGATGAAGCCCTGCCCTTTTACACGCATTACGAAAGTGCTACCCGCTTTACTGACGGCACCGGCCTGATGCAAACGTTACAGGTCCGCACGACAGATTCGTCACGGTCGTTTCAAGAATCAATGGAGGTGCAGCTTGAGCGCCTGTTCGAGCGGGCAGACTTTGAAGTGAGTTCTACCAACAACAGCGCCAGCTTCCTGGAAAACATCCTGGCGGCGTTTGATGTGATTATCACACTGTTGATCCTGGTGGCGATTCTTGTGGCGGCGGTGGGTGGGCTGGGCCTGGCCGGGACGATGAGCCTGAGCGTGCTGGAGCGTACCCGCGAAATCGGGGTGATGCGCTCGGTGGGCGCGTCTACGAATATGCTCCGCCTGATGTTCATCGTGGAGGGCGTGATTATCGGCCTGTTAAGCTGGATTGTTGCGTTTGTACTCAGCTTCCCGATAACCAGCCTGTTCGGAGCGGCACTGGGCAACGTGATTCGAGGAAAGCCCTGGACCTACATCCTGACGGTGAGCGGCCCGCTGATGTGGCTGGGCATTGTGATTGCGGTGTCTATCGTGGCCAGCCTGCTGCCCGCACAGCGAGCCACGCAAATCAGCATCCGCGAGGCCATTTCCTACGAGTAACGCGGTAACATGATGTGAAGTGTTTAGTAGGGGTTTAGTGCATCAAACCCCTACACGCGCATGGGCGGCCTGATCCCCCGCTTCATATGCTCCCGGCCCTGGTAGGGGCTTTTCAGCATTTCAACCCAAACACGCCGGAGCGGGCTGCTCCGGCGTGTGGGTTACTGCAAGTGCTACTACGGGATGGAGATTACTCCATCTCTTCAGCGACCGGGAAGCCGCCCATCACATGCGTGAAGGAAACTTCACCCATCGGGCCGGGGTTGTCGCCGTAGGTCTGGTCGTCGCTGTGGTAGGCCAGGGCCAGCGCGTCCGGCACTTCATCAGCCGGGATGATGATGGTGTTCACGCCGAAGCCGTCTTCGTTGGCGCGGAACTCGTTAGCGGGCGTGCCACCAGCCGGGGCTACATCCATGCCCACCAGACCTTCATTCACGGCCCAGGTCGTGTACAAACCTTCTGGCACCAGTTCAGCACCGAAGATAGTCACTTCTACGCCGTCTTCCGTCTGAGTGGCAACGGCAATCACAGTGGCGTCGGCCCAGGCTTCGGCCTCAACACCTTCCGGGATGCCGTCCATTTCTACGATGGGCAGCACATTTACAACCGGAGCGTCTTCTGCCATGTCATCCTGGGCGGCAACTGCCCCGAACGCCATCGCACCAATCAAAACCGCGAGCAGTACAGCAAATGTATTACGCATGTGTCATCTCTCCCATGAAGTTAATTAACTGCGTTTACAACTGTAAAAAACTTG
>DAOTTY010000002.1:0-35661 GCA_034437575.1 Anaerolineae bacterium
ACGACATGCCACTCAGCGGCTTTTTCACGGGCCAATGACAGCCGGTTAGCCTGAACTTCGGTTGTTTCGATGTCGCACAGGCGGGCCATTTCGCCGGGGTGGGGTGTGATAATCGTCTCTTTAGGGAGCCGTTCCCACCAGTTATCGACAGTCGCCAGCAGGTTGAGCGCGTCGGCGTCCAGGACGAGCGGGGGCAGGGTGATTGTGTCGTTGTCGCTATCGTCTTTGCCGTCGTCAGTTTCTGCATCCACCTTGCGGACGCCTGAAAACCCGATGGCACGGGCCGGACGGCGTGGCTTTTCGGTGGTGCGGGTTTGCTCAAACAGGGAGAGCAGCATGTCTTTGGTGGTGTCTTCCTGGCCGATGCCAGGGCCGATGAGCAGCGCCTTATAGTCTGTGATTTCCTCAATCAGCACGTCGGCGGCTTTTTCCCCAATTACGCCCATATCGTGGGGCAGCATCACCCAGGTAACTTCGAGCATCTGCGAGGCAAGGCCCGCGACGACAGGCCCCGGCGCTGCTACAGTGACCAGTCCGGCACCGCTGCGATAGGCGGCCATTGCGGCCAGGCCAGCAGCGCCCGTGTAGTTGACTGACCCGGCAGCAATCATTACCTTACCAAAGGTGCCCTTATGCCCGGATGTTGGCCGTTTTGGCAGCATGGATTGTACGAGTGCGCTGTCGGCGTAGCCCAGTTCAATTGCTTTCAGGTCGTCCTGGTCTTCCGGGATGCCAAGTGTTGCCACCAGTAAATCGCCAGTATGGTCGGCGGCGGCGGGCAGCAGCAGGCCCTGCTTAACGGCGATAAACGTAATGGTTTCATCGGCTTTGATAGCGAGCTTATCGACTTCGCCTGTATCGCAGTTGACGCCGCTGGGGCAGTCCATGCTGATAACGACCTGCCGCGCTTCGCGGGTGACGGGCGTTTGCGTCGTGGGGTCAATCAGAACGCCCTCAACCGGGGCGATTGCAGGTGGGCGCAGTGCCTGGTTAACATTCCGCATGATTTTGGTGATGTCACCTTTGAGCGGGAGCCGCACACCAATCCCGAAAATTGCGTCAATGACCACGTTGGCGCTGGCGACCATGTTCCGCAGCACGCGGTACTGCTGATCGTTTTCGGCTTCGGCTATGAATATATCGGCATCGCGCACGGCCTGTAGCTGGCTGTCGTCGGCCTCACGCGGCTTGACGAGGTAGACGCCGATTTGCAGGTCCGGTTTGGCCTGCGCCAACTGTACCGCTGTCACGAGGCCATCGCCGCCATTGTTGCCGCTGCCTACCAGAATGGCGACACGCGGCCCCTGCAAGCCGCTAATATGATGCCATACGCGCTCAGTTACAGCGAGGGCGACGCGCTCAAACAGGGTGTCGTAGGGAATGCCGTTGGCGTCAGCGGTGGCTTCGATGGTTTGCATCTGCTGGACGGAAACAATTTTTATCAAAGGGGAGTCTCCCTGTATGGTCTTGCAACAAGTACATGTATTTTAGCGTATTCAGGCGATGGGCAACGAGGGGTAGCACCACAGGATAGCGTGGATGCCTCATTTTCCTCCTGTCCTTTCTCCCACAGTGGGGAATAAAGGGAACCAAGACGTTTCTCTAAGGTACCCTCGCCCCGTGTGGGCGAGGATTTAGGGGTGAGGGGTTAGAAAATCAGTGTCCACGCTGTCGTGTGCCTACACCCAACGAGGTAGGGCCAGGGACTTATACAAAGCAAATCCGGCGCACACTGCGCCGGATGGGGAAGCCTGGATTACGGCGGACAGGTTGGGTGCTAGTGGCTGCGCTCAACAACCTTGTTGGCGATTTCGGCCAGCTTGTCCTTTTCAGGGCCATCAGGCAGCACGGTGAGGGCGTCTAGCGCTTCATTGACGAAGGTTTGCGCCAACATACGACCCTTTTCAATCGCATCACCAGAGAGAACCTCGCTGCGGATTTGTAGCATCGGGTCAACCTGACTGTCACCGACGCTGGCCAGGCCCTTGCCCTGAAGCATATCAATATTGGCTGTCTTGCCGAGCTGCTCAGTATCGCCGGTGATGTCCAGAATATCGTCAATAATCTGGAAGGCCATGCCGATACTGTAACCAAATTCACCCATCTTGTTCTGCACATACTCATCGGCGTCGGCCAGCAGCGCACCAATTTGAGTGGAGGCGCGGAACAGTTCGGCGGTTTTCAGGCCGATCACACGTATGTAAACCTCGCGTGACAGGTCGCCGGATTTGACGGCGGCAGCCTGAAGCGTTTCGCCCTCGACCAGAGCGCGGGTGGCCTGGGCGAAGATAACATTCGCCTGCTTATACTCGGCCATCAGCTCGTAGACCTTCGTGAACAGGAAATCCCCGGTGAGCAGAGCAAAAGTGCGGCCCCACTTGGCATTCACAGATGGCCGACCCCGGCGCAGCATCCCGTGGTCGTTGATGTCGTCGTGAACCACGCTCGCGGTGTGAACCATTTCAATAGAGGCTGCCACCGGAAGGGCATAGTCAAGGTCGTCCCCGCCGAGGGCCAAATAAGTAAGCAGCAGCAACTGCGGGCGGACACGCTTGCCACCCGCGCTGATGGTGTGGTGGCTTGCATCCTGGAGCAGTTGAACCTCACTGGTTGTAGCACTTATCATGAGATCATCTACGGCCCGTACCAGAGCTTTAACATCAACCTCACCATTTTTGGCTGTGGCTACATCAGAGATAAATGACTGTGATTTTTGGATTGTCATCGGTTTTGGACGTACCTTGTCGGCTATGCTTTCCGGGTCTGTTTGTAACTTTTAGAACTATCTGAAAGTTATTATACACGAAACGCCACACCCGGTCAATTAAATAGGATTGGTTTAGAGTTAATCACAATTAAGAATTAAAATTTGACAGGTATAATTAAAGGATAGCGGCGGGCAGGGCAAATGTAAAGGTGCTGCCTTCGCCAACTGTGCTTTCGACATGGATTTCGACCGTGTGTTTTTCAAGGATGAGGCGCACGATAGCCAACCCGACCCCAGTTCCGTTATAGCGGCGGGTGGTGGAACTGTCTACCTGATAGAAGGCATCGAAGATCAGTGGGATTTGGTCTTCCGCGATGCCGATACCGTAGTCGCGCACGGAGATGTAGATCGCTTCCTGATTGAAGTCATAGTTGGCATGAACTTCAACAGGTGTTTCTGCGTCTTTGCTGAACTTGAGCGCGTTATCGAGCAGGTGTTGGATAACGATGCCCACGCCTTGCTTGTCAGCCGTGATGGGGGGCAGGTTTGCGGCGACGTTACGTTGGATGCGATGCACATCATTGCGGTGTTCCCAACTGCGGCGCAGGTTGCGAATGGCCTGGTCAATGCTTTCCTGTACGAGCACCGGGCCGAAGCTGCCTCTCATGCTGCCCGCCAGCAGGGTAATGTTACGAACGACGGTTTCCAGGCGGGCGGTTGAGGTTACGGCCATTTGGGTCAGGCGGTCGTCGGGGGCTTCTTCTGCGATGAGAGCAACAGCGGACTTCACCTGAAGCAGCGGTGTTTTCAACTCATGAGAGACGTTGCGGACGATGGCTTTCTTCAACAGTTGGATTTCGTCGTCGTTGCGGCGCAAGGTAGCGATATACTGGCGATAGCCCAGGTGCGTTTGAAGCTGGTGCAAGATGAATGCTGATGACACGTAGGGCAGGACGATGTCCAGGTTGGGGTCGTTGGGTGGGGTGGGGGCGTCTGTAAGTAAGCAGATGATCGGTCGCTGCTGGTTCAGGGTTTTGGCTTCGAGGTGATGGCCATTTGTATCTGTTTGAGATAGGTTAAGAACACTCGTGCTATCAGTAATGACGACATCTATCGCATTGTTAGCCAGGCAGTCCTGGGCTGCTGGGGCGGTTTCTGCTAACAGTACCTTAAACCCGGCCTCAGTGCAGTCTTGTTGAAGTTGCTGCCGCAGTGGCGGGTCAACCACAAAGATAAGGGTTGTTTGGCGTCGTTCCAGCACGCTGAACACGATCTTTCTTCAGTTTATTGGGCAATCTTTGCAAGCAATAGTAGCACAATGCGGGGGAGTGCGAAACCTAATCGCATTTGCCTAGCGTTTGACAAATTTGCGTGATGTGCATCCGGTCGTGCTGGGCAGTGAAGTGGGCCATTTCTAGCAGGGTGGTGTTGCTGAAGATGCTGTGGCGGGCCGGGCGCTGCCAGCCTGCCGGGGGGAGCGTTCGCAAAAACTTCAGGGTTTGTTGGCGTTCGGCAGCGAAGGCGTGGGCTACCTCCATACCATCAGGGCAGTTGTGCTCATTTGGGGTGACGGGTTCTGGCGGTGGGGTGAGGAACGGGTTGTCTTCGGTGGCGATGCGCTGAAGGCGTGGGCGTTGCACCTGGGCTTCGCGCTGTAGTAAATGGCACACCACCTGCAAAATCGACCATTCGGTGGGGTCGGGATGCTGCGTCCACTGGTGCGGTTTAACTTCGGATAGCAGCCCGAACAGAGCGCCCAGGTTGCCCCGCAGCTCTGGTTCGATCATGGTGGGGTGAAGGCCCTGCGGTGAGAGGCCAATGAGCCAGTCATCAGCAACAGCCTGGGCGAAGTTTGCAAGGGTACCTGATGCGCTGGCCTGTGGTGCAGGCGGGGCGGCTGTGGGTGTAATGTGAAAGGTGTTCAGGCCGACGGCGTGGGCGGGGATAATGTCCTGGGTGGCGCTGTTGCTAACCATAACGGCCTCGTCCGGCTCAACGCTTATCCTCGCCAGGATTTCGATAAAGTAAGCCGGGTTCGGCTTGGTGAAATGCATGTTTTCCGCGTTAGCAATAAAGGCATAGGCGCTTGCTTCTGTTGGTAGCCCGGCCCAGCCCAGGCGCTGCCGCACTGCTGCCAATGGGTAGATGGGATCAGCCGCGATGGCAATGGCCACCCCCCGCGCTTGCAGGGCTGCAATCACATCTGTGCCGGGGATTGGGGCGTTACCCGGTTTGAGCTGTGGGTAAACCTTTGTATAGAAGTGTCGAAACCACCCGGTCAGCGTTGCAATCTGCACTGCATTGTTGCCCGTCATTGCCGCCATGCCCGCCTGCATGTTGGTTACAGCGTGGTCACGCGGGGCACGCATGATCTCAATAGCGTGCAACAGGTCGCGCTGCACACCAGGGCGCTGGTATTCAGTGGCGAAGCAACTTTCGGCCAGGGTCAGGGTGTCGGTCAGGTGGTCGGGTTCGTTGATGTTGAGCAGTGTGCCGTCCAGATCGAGCAGAACTGCCTTAATCATCGTCACCTTCCAGGGCATTGCGGAACAGGTCTAGGGCTTCTTTGCGCTCGGTGTTATCCAGTTCGCAGCCTACGTAAGGGTCTTCGATTTTGCGTTGGTGGCGTGTGCAGTACGCCTCTACGGTGAGCTTGCGCCCTAACCCCATCAGGCGTTTATCAACGGTCAGCTTGAGTTCCATATCGGGGCTGGCATTGGCGTTCAGGATGTCTGGCACTGGACATTGATTACAGTCTGACGGACGCCATCGGAGTGAATCCGGGTTGCCCTGGATCAGACGGCATTCCTGGGCATTGCGGCCTCGGTGGAAGTCCTCGTAGTAGTGCCTGCATTCTTTTCCGGCGGGGGTACGCATGGGATGTCCTCAATGGTTGTTAACTGCGAGCAAGCCAGTTTTTCGCTGCATTGGGCAGGTCAGCAATGGATGCCTGCTTAATTGTACACTCCGGTAGCGAATCTAAAAATGCTGCGCCGTAGCGCCGGGTAATAATGCGGCTGTCTAGCACGACGACGACACCCCGGTCAGTACGGGTGCGGATGAGCCGCCCGAATCCCTGGCGGAAGCGCAAAATGGCCTCCGGCACAGCATATTCATTAAAGTGGTCATTGTATGTTTCGGAGCGGGCGGCAAAGATGGGGTCGCTGGGCACAGGGAACGGCAGGCGCGTAATGACCAGCGCACTGAGCGACTCGCCGGGTACGTCGATGCCTTCCCAGAAGCTGCGGGTGCCCATCAGCACGGCCTTGTCTGTCGTTTTGAAGCCCTCGAGCAACGCCTGACGGCTGGTGCCGTCGCTCTGGTCATAGACGGTGATGCCATGCGCGGCCAGCGCGTCCCCGATGGAGCGCGACGTTTGGCGAAGCTGGCCGTAGCTGGTGAACAGGGCCATCACGCGCCCGCCAAGCGCCCGCGCCAACTCCAGGATGACGCCCTCCACGGACTTCTGATATTGGTAGAACGATTTGCTAGGGTCGGGCATGTCGTCTGGCAGGTAGAGCAGTGTTGATGATTTGTAGTCGAACGGTGAGCCGACTTCGTGTGTTTTGACATTCTCTGCGAAGGTGCGTTCTTGAATGTATTCAAATGAGTTGCCTGTACGCAGGGTGGCACTGGTCATGACTACAGAGCGGCGGTTGAGCCACAGGCTGTCGGCAATTATGGGGCCAACATGCAGCGGCGCGGTGTTCAGGCCCACCCGCTGCCCATCGGCAGGGACGGCAATCCAGTAGATGGTGTTGGGGTCTGGCGACTCAAAAAAGCCCTTCAGGTTTGTGTGCGTTTCCTGGAGGTAGCGGGCGACGTTTTGCGTGTTGCGGAGCAGGTCGGCGTAGTGGTCAATCTGATAGGACTCGAAGCGGCCTATTACATCGCTCAGTTCGGTAGTGGCATCGCTGATGACTTCCATGAACTGCGACAGGATGTTCCAGTGCTGGTAGGCCCCACTGAAGGCCGGTTTAGTGCGGGCGTTCTCGTCAATGCGGACGGTGGCGGTAAAGTCGCCCTGGTTCAGGTTTGTGAGGGAATCGGCCAGGGAGTAGATGGCCTTAAACAGCCCTTTCACATGGACGCGCATGTTGTCTGCCGCTTCGTTGACGTTTGCCACGTAGGTTTCGATGCGGTTGACCTTTTTAACCGGAACGTCGCTGTTTTTGAGGGCGGTAATCAGGTCGGCCAGCAGGCCCCGGCGCTGGTCGCCCAGGTCTTCCAGGCGGCGTATCAACGCAGATTCGTCAATAACAAAACTGGCGCTGTTGGTCACCGCGTCCTCAAGGTGGTGGCCCTCGTCAATGATGATATAGTCATACGGCGGCAGCACACGGTTATCTGCTTTCGCGTCAGAAACGAGCAGCGCGTGGTTCACGATGAGCAAATGGGCAGCCTCGGCCTGTTTGAAGGCTTTGTAGAACGGGCAGTCGATGCCGAGTTCGTCACGGCAGGCGTTGGAGCGGCAGCCCTGCCCTTCAGCGGCGCTCAGGCGCGTCCAGATGCTGTTTTCGGCCCCGCCGCGCAGGCTGATTTCGGTTTTGTCGCCGCTTTCGGTTTCAAGCTGCCAAACCAGGATTTTTGCCAACACACGCAATTCCTCGATGTTGGTGGGACCGCGCCGCTTCATTTCTTCCAGGCGCAGGGGGCACAGGTAGTTGGTGCGCCCTTTGAGGACGGCTGCATTCAGGTTGACGCCAAGCGCGTTTTGCAGGGCGGGGATGTCTTTGTTCAGCAGTTGATCTTGCAGGGCAATCGTGTCTGTTGAGATAACCACGCGCTCGTTATTGAGGGCGGCCCACTCAAATGCGGGGACGAGATAGGCCATTGATTTGCCGGTGCCGGTGCCCGCTTCGACCATGAGGTGTTCGCTGTTGTTGAACGCCTCTGTGATGAGCGTGGCCATTTGTTCCTGTTGCTGGCGGTACTCAAAGTTGGGCATGGCCTGGGCCAAATCGCCGCCGCGCTGGAAGATGCCTGAGATGTGGTCAGTTTCCAGCAGGATGATTTCATCGTTGGGTTGCAGCGGCACCAGATGATCGACTGTGCCCGCTCTGGTGGGGTAGGTGCTGTCATTTTCCGCACCGGGGCTGATCTGACCACGTTTTTCGTCCAGCGCAGCGGCGAAGGTGGGCCGAGCATACCAGTCGATGCCCTGAGCGGCCCCCACGATGGTTTCTAGCGTTGTAAGGGGCAGCATAAGCGCCCGCAGGTACAACTCCCAGTAAAGCAAGCCAGAGGCGCGGGCATCGTCCAGGGCGCGGTGGGCGTCTTCCAGTTCGATGCCTGCCGTGTTGGTCAGGCTGTGCAGGTTGTAGCGCGGCGCATGGGGCATCAGCACGGACGCCAGATCATAGGTATCTAGCGCAGTGTGGTTGATGAACAGGCCATGTTTGTTCATGAAGGCCATGTCAAAGCTAACGCTGTGCCCAATGATGGGTGCGTCCCCGACGAACTTCATCAGGTCGGTTAATACGTCGTTGATTGTGGGCGCTTTTTCCACGTCGCTTTGTGCAATTCCCGTAAGGGCAGTGGTGCGTTCGGGAATATCCATGCCGGGATTGATGAGCGTGCTGTATTCCTTTAATACCTCACCGGCCTGCATTCGCACGGCACCAATTTCAATGATGCGGTCTTTGTTAACATCTAAGCCCGTGGTTTCCAGGTCAATTGCGACCAGTTCGCCGCGCATAGTGGCTCCATTCTAGTTCAGGATGAATTGGATGCGGTGGGTGCATCGTGTGTGAGATTATTTGAACGCCATTCTAACACGGATTTGAAGCGATTTATGAGGGGGAGTGGGTGACGTGCAGTGAGCCACCCACAGGGTTGTACTTGTCGTTGAGCGTTATTCGCTGTTGGCTTCTTCAGTGGCCGACTCTTCTGCGTTTTCTGTATCCGCCTCGGTGGTGGCTGCGGCTTCCTCGTCTGATGCGGCTTCAGTTTCGACGGGGTCAGCTTCTGCCGTGATGTCTACCTCAATGTCGGTAATGTCCGATGGCTCGTCGGTGGCGGCGATGGCTTCTTGTGTTGCAGCAGCGGCCTCGCGTTCGACAGCGGCGGCCTGGGCTTCCTCGTAAGCGGTTTGCAGCGTGTCCCGGATGTTTGCCAGGTCGCGCAGCGTGAGCAGGTCGAAGTTATTGTTTTCAAACTGGCCGAAGCGGTCATCTTCAAACATGAACCATAGGAAAGACTGCACTTCCACCCGTTCCAAGGCGCGGCGGCTGATGGCGAGGCGCAGGGTGCGCGTCAGTGGGTACTCGCCGGTGAGAATGGTTTCTTCGGTGGGGGTGATGCAGCCCTGGCCCGCATCTACAGCAACCAACTGGATGCGCCCTTGCTCATTTTCTAGCACAGCCTGATAGTCTGCCCACGTCATGTAGGTGAGCGAACCGGGCACGTTAGCAACGGCGGCAGCACGGTAAAGTGGGTCACGGTCAGTTTCTACGTCCTCGCGCAGCGGGACGCCGCTGCCTGCGGCCTGGACGAGCATAAAGTTGGGAATGGGATCGCCAAGCGAGCTGCCAGCAAACAGAATGAACTCCTGGTCAGGATAGTCACCGTTGACGGTTTGCCAGTTTGTTATCGGCTGTGCGGTTGCCCCCCAAACGGACGCGATTTCGCCAGTTGTGAGGCATGTGAGGTAATCGTCGGCTTCATTGGCGACCAGCACCGCCACTTGCTGCCCGATTTCGACTTCCAGCACGTTGATGTCAATGGCTTCGCAGTTGTCGAGTGTTTCTTGCGAGAGCGGTTCGTAGGTGATAGCAACGTCAATTTCGCCGTTGCACAGGCGGCGCAACCCGATGGGCACGCCGTCCAGGTTGGGGGCGATGGTGACATTTTGGTACTGCTGGGTAAACACGCCTACTGTGCTATTGATGAGGCTAAATCCGGCAGCACCGCCCTCTACTGTGACTGTACCCGCGACACTGGGCGGAATTTGATATTCCGTCACGCTGCGGCTGAACTGTCGCCCGGTTTCAAGCCTGGCTTCCTGGCTGATTTCGTAGTCGATGCCGGTTGGGGCTGTGAAGCCTGCGGCAGTGACTGTGGCGGCATTGTCAGGGTTGGTGATGGTATCCAGGAAGGCGGCAACATCTTCGTTGTCGCGTACAGCGTCCGCCACATAGATGTAAATCGGCTGGCGAGCCATGTAGGAAATATCGCTGGCGCTTTCTGCACTGGGTTCCACACAGCGCCCCAGTTCGGGATTTTGCAGCTCGGAAGTAATGACGCCTTCGGCTTCAGCGTTTGCTAGCAGGGAGAGGCGCACCACACCAAAACCGCCGTCGTCGTCGGCTACGGCGTCGATAACGCCCGCTTCGCTGTCAAGCGTTTGCGCGTCTGCACGGAAGCCGATGCCCGTGATAGTTTGGTCAAGGAAGGCGTAGGTAGATGTATTGGCCGGGGGCAGGTAAACGTTGATGCTGTCGCCAATGGGGGCGACTTCGGCCTCGGCGGTGGCTTCTGCTTCCAATTCGCCCAGATTGACCTGAACGTCATCTTCTTCGCCTGCGAACGCCTGCCATGTTGCAGTTTCAATGGCGGTGGGGCTAAGCAGCGCGTTGAGGTCGGCAGTGGTCAGGCAGGCAGCTTCGTCGGTGCGTTCTGGATGGGCGATAAACGCCAGCACTTCGTAGCCCAGTAGCATCTCGCTAAAGATGACACCGTTCTGCTCGCAAAGTTGTTCTTCTGGAATAGTGAGGGCGCGGGTGGCGGTCGTCATTTGAACCTGACCGTTGCAAAATTGGTCTAGGCCAACGTCGGTGCCCGTGGTGTTGATGTCGTAAGTCAGCCCGGCATCATCGGCCAGGGCGGTAAACAGGGGGTTGGCAATGCCAGAACCGGCCACGGCCAGGCCGTCTTCCTGGGCAAACAGCGCAATCGGGCTGGTCAGGCACGTTAGCAAAAACAGTGCCCAGGTGCCGCGCTGAACAAATCTCATCGTGATCTCCTCTAAGTGGATGTGTCATAATGCAGACAAAACAGTGCGAGATTGTACCTTTCGCACGGCAATTTTCCAGTTGAGAGTTAGCAGAGGTAACCATCATGGACTCAAACGAGACGACAATCTATGAGCAGGTGGGCGGTGATGCCACATTTAAGGCATTAGTAGACGCCTTTTATGATCGTATTGAGCAAGATGAGATGTTGAAGGCAATGTTCCCGGATGATTTGGAACCGGGCAAGCAGTGGCAATACCTGTTCCTGTCACAGTATTTTGGGGGGCCTGCTCGCTACATTGAGCAGCGTGGCCATCCCCGCCTGCGGATGCGCCATATGCCATTCCTGATTGACGAGGCGTCGAAAGATCGCTGGTTGCAGTACATGCTGGCAGCGATTGATGAGGTGGGCATTGAGGAACCTGCCCGCTCGGTTATGCGGGAGTACTTTGAGCGTGGGGCAGCGTTTATGGTAAACACGGTTAAGCCCGGCGGGGGCAATCAATCGTAATGGCAGGGGATGAACAGACTATTTTGCAAAGCCGACTGCATGGGGTGTGCCTGGGCTTTGTGCGGGAGGTGGTGGGTTGGCCGCGTGTGGCTCGGATTGCCCTTACGCTGTTCCTCACCCTGGCGGTGACGTTTGCAACCCTCCCGCTGTTGACGACGCTGTTTCGGTTGGTGGGGTTTTTTACCAATAACATTGACATCGTCATGGCGTACACCTTCACGACGGGGCGTGGGCAGTTGAATGCGCTGGCGTTTGTGTCTTTGTTGGTCGGTGTGGTGTATTACGTGATTGGTTGGCGGGTGTACGTTGGCATGGCCGGGCTAAGGCCCACCGTGCGGATGCGCGTGTTCTGGTTCATTGTGTTTGGGTTGGCGGCGGCAGTGCTGACCGGGCTGTGGCTGCTGCGCGGCCTGACGGTGGGCAGCGGAACCGCGTAGGGGTGGCTAATCTGGTGGGTTGAGTTGGTATTGCTCAAAGGCTTCCGCCGTCCAGGGGAGCGCGGGCTTAAAGAAGTGATTGTAGATGGCTTCTGCATAGACTCGGATTTCGTATTGGGCGTCGGGGGCCATCCGCAGCTTGAGGAAGTGCATCAGGTTGTGGGCGTCCACTTTCATCACCCAGGTGTAATACACGCTGAACCCCGGCAAGAACAACCGTGCCATCTCTCGTGAGACGCCCGCTTCCAGCGCTTCGGTGTATAAGCGATAGCTAGCGTCGTAGTGGGCCAGTAACTTGGCAGTCAGGTCAGCGTCGGCGGTGGGGTCAACTTCGCCCTCGCTGGCCTGCTTGTTGTCCTTTGACTGTTTGCGCCATGCAGCCGGGGTGTAGAAGTCATTTTCCTCGAAGGGTGTATATCTACCACTCTGAGCATTGAAGTTCCACACACGGTGACGCGCCCACTGCCACCACGTCACGAGGGGGGCACGGGCACGGAACTTGAACTCGACCATCTCAAACGGGGAGGTGTGCCGGTTGCGAAGCAGGTAGAACAGCAGTTTTTTGTCGCGCACGTCGCCTTTGCTCTCGCCCAAAAAGCTGACGCGAGCCGCGTTCACAATGGCAAGGTCGCCGTGGACGTTTGCACTGGGATGCGGCATCAGGTCAACGAGTTCAATCCAGCCCTGATCGAGTACGTTAACGCGCTTGCCGATCAAGTCATGATGGTTGCTCATGGTACAGTCCTTATCGGGTAAGCTGTTGTAGTGCCAACCGCACCCGTTCGCCAACGTCGTCGGGGGCATCGGGCGGCAGCGATTGAATGGCGGTTTGCGCTTCGATTACGCTGAACCCCAGCGCAATGAGTGAGTCCAGCACATCTGCATTGGTGTCGTCTTCCAGCAAATCAACCGGGACGGCCTCACGGGTGAGCAACTTGTCTTTCAGTTCAAAGACGATTTTTTGGGCAGTTTTTTTGCCGATACCTGGGACGCGGGTAAGTAGTTCATCGCGTTCGCTGGCGATGGCATTTCGGAGGTTATCTGCGCTCATGGTGCCTAAGATGGCGAGTCCCAGGCGAGGCCCCACCCCACTGACGGTTGTCACGATTTCAAAAATCTCTTTCTCTGACAGGGTTTGGAATCCGAAAAGTGTTAGCGCATCTTCACGGACGACAAGTGAGGTGTGCAGCAGGATGGTATCGCCTTCCTGTGCTTGGGTGAGCGTGCTAAGGGGCACATAGACCTGATAGCCCATCCCGTTGACAGCAACAATGAGGCTGTCTTTGTGCTTACCGGCCACACGGCCTTCAACGCTGGCAATCATACCCACCTCCGTAAGTCAGGATAGCAGCCCTTGATAGCGCGAATTGTGAATGTCGGTGATGGCGATAGCAAGGCCGTCAGCGGCGTCGTCGGGTTTGGGGATGTCTTGCAGGCCAAGCAGGATGCGTACCATTTCCTGCATTTGGGGTTTATCCGCGCTGCCGTAGCCGGTCAGGCTCTGCTTGATATGATTGGGCTTGTATTCGGCAACGGGCAGGCCGGACTGCGCCAGGGCAAGCAGAATCACGCCGCGCCCCTGGGCAACGGTGATGGCTGTGGTCACGTTCCTGGCGAAGAACAACTCCTCCACGCCAACCCGGTCGGGCTGATAGGTGTTGATAATTGCGCTCAGTTGATCGTAGATGGTTTTGAGGCGTTCGGGCATGGGTGTTTTGGCCGGGGTGGTAATCACGCCGTAGTCAATAGCCTGGAGTGAACCGTCATTGTGTTCACGTACCAGGCCGTAGCCAATGCGGGCCGTTCCGGGGTCAATCCCCAGGCTGAGCATTACGCCGTCTCAAAGGCAGCGGCGACTTCGTCGGTAATCGCCAGGTTTGAAGACACGGTTTGCACGTCGTCTACTTCTTCCAGCGCTTCTTGCAGGCGCAGGTTTTGCATCGCGGCAGACTTGGGCACTTCAACCTCGTTCTGGGCAATCCAGCGCAGTTCGGATTCAACAACTTCATAACCATTGTCGGCCAAGGTTTGCTCTACAGCGCCGAAGTCGTCACGCGGGGTGTAAATAACCAACTGCCCATTTTCATTGATGACATCCTCAGCCCCGGCTTCGGCGGCGACCATGAACACCTCATCAAAGTCCGGCTCGCCCTTAAGCAGAATGTAGCCCTTCTGGTCGAACTGCCACGTTACCGAGCCGTTGGCGGCTAATGAGCCGTTGTTCTTGTTAAGCGTCGCTTTGACGGCGGCCAGCGCACGGTTTTTGTTATCGGACAGGGTTTCGATGACAAAAGCAATGCCGTCTACACCATAGGCTTCGTAGGTGACCTCGAACACGTCGCCGCCTTCGAGTTCGCCTGTGCCGCGCTTGATAGCCCGCTCGATGTTGTCTTTGGGCATGTTGGCAGCTTTGGCCTTGTCGATGGCCAGCTTGAGCTTGGGATTCATTTCCGGGTCGCTGCCGCCACCCTCACGAGCGGCCATCATCACGTCACGGGCTAACCGTGTGAAGATTTTGCCCCGCTTGGCGTCTTCTGCGCCCTTCTTACGCTTAATTGTGGACCATTTACTGTGTCCAGACACATGAACCTCCTCGTCTTTTCGCATACAGCATGGCTTATCATTATACACAATCCGGGCGCAAAGCAAGAGACGGGGAACGAGGTGGAGTAGTGCGTCAGCGCCGGGGTGGGGGCGAATTTGCACTGAAGTGAACCGCATCCAACAAGGTGTAAATTGCGTGCCTGCGGCTGTATGCTATAATCCGTGCCCGGAATGTTATCATACCGTAAGGATTATTGACCTTTGGATCGTCCTATTGCTGCGCCCGAACGCTCCGTAGAACACGATGAAGATGCGACCCACCCGGCGAAACGTAAGCGTGTGGAAACACACCATCTGGCGTGGGCGGTACTGGGTACCTTTTTCGGTATCTTCTGTACCCTGTGCCTGACGACCAGCTTTGGCGTGTATTACTTCATGTTCCAGTCCAACGTTCGGATGACAGCAGTGGTAGAGGTGGCACGCGGCACCGTGGGGATTGTTGGGGCAGACCTATCGCAGCGGTTCGAGTTTGACCGAGCTGTTGTCACACGGGACGATACAGTGTTGACCGACGCGCAGTCGCAGTCACAGGTTGTATTCCAGGATAGCCAACAGCCGGGGCGCGTGGTGGCGGCTGTGACGCTGAAGAATGACAGTGGGTTAGTTGTGCGCCAGATCACGCAGCCGCGCTTTGATTGGAGCCGGTCGGTGTATCGCATTGTGCTGGATGGGGTGCGTGGTGAGTTCGATGTGTTTGTGTCAGATAGTTCTGTGGGCGGTCAGCAGCAAACCGACATCACGCTGAACCTGCCTCATGAAACCCGTGTTGTTTTGAACGAGAGCGGTAACTACACGGTAACGATTGGGGAGGAGCAGATACAGGTGCGGTCGCGGCGGGGGGCGGCGCTGTTGGTGCCGCCTGAACGCGCTGGTGGGCGCACGGTGATCGCGGGGCAGACGGGTATCTTCAATGTGCGGACGGATTCTGTAGCGATGACGGCCAATTATGAAGAACTCATCGCCAATAATATCTTTTCGCTGCCGCCAGCAGAGGTGAGCGAGTTGGAAGCGGGCACCGCAAACGCATTTGACCTGTGGAACTGCACGGATCGCACCTACACTGAAGTGCCCGGTTATTTGGAGTGGAGTGTGTTTCAAGGGCGTTTGTCGCTGCATGTGCAGCGCTTAGAGACCAGCGCCCCCGGCCAGACGGGTTGCATTCAGCCAATGGGTTATTCGGCACAGAGTGGGCGGACGGTTGCAAACTATGACTATCTGTCGCTGCGGGCCTCTTTTTTGGTGGAGACGCACTCGTTGGATGCCTGCGGAGTTGAGGGCAGTGAGTGCCCGGTTATGCTGCGCTTGGACTACATTGACGCTGAAGGTGATGACCATCGCTGGTACCAGGGCTTTTATGCCAAAAACAATCCGCTGACGGAGTATCCGCTGCGGTGTAACAGCCCCGGCTGTGAAGAGCACAAGCGCGTTAATACAGGAACATGGTACACCTACGAGAGCGGCAATCTGTTCTCGCTGTTCCCGGTAGATCGGCAGCCGAAATCAATCCTGAATGTGCAATTTTACTCGTCTGGTCATGAGTATGATGTGTATATGAGCGAAATTTCGCTGACGGCTGCCCCAGCGCAAGCCCGCAATGATGGCGCGGCTAGTCCGTAAAGCCTAAGCCCATCTCGCGCAGCGACAGCCAGTCGCGCTCACCAATAATGATGTGGTCTATTACCTGAATATCGAGCAAGTTGCCCGCTGCGACCATGCTGCGGGTCAGTTCGACATCCTCCGGGGAAGGGTTGGCGTCGCCGGTGGGGTGGTTATGAACCAGAATGAAAGCTGGGCTGTTACGAGTGATTGCCTCGCGGAACAGTTCGGCTATTCGCAGGACGGATGTGTTAAGTGTGCCGATGTAAACGGTTGGCATAGCCAGTACACGGTTGTTGCTGTCTAACAGAATGGTGCGGACGTGCTCCTGTGACAGATAGCGCATATCCATGACAAGATGGGCTGCATCTGCGGCGCGGCGGATGGTTGGCTTTTCATCTGGGAGGGTGGCGGCTAATCGGTGGCCGAGTTCGATAGCAGCCATCACCTGGGTGACTTTGGCCGCACCCAGGCCATTCAACTTGAGCAGTTGTGCCGGTGGCGTTTGGGCGAGGCCGTGCAACCCGCCTGTGTGTGACAGCAGCCGCTCGGCAAGACGCAGCACGTTTTCGTTGGTCGTGCCGGTTCGCAGCAAGATGGCCAGCAGCTCGGCAGTCGAAAGGGCACTCGCCCCGTTGCGAAGCAGGCGCTCACGCGGGCGTTCGTCTACGGGGATGTCGTTGATAGTGGGCGGTCTGGTCGTCATGGGCTGTGAGGGCTACCTGAAGTCGCACGACAGTATTGTAACACAGGGTAGCAGGGTCGCATTGCGGGGGGTTGGGGGGACTGCTATACTGCGTTGATGTCATTATTGCGATTGAGAGGTTAGGCCATGCCTGGGGATTCCCTGCAAACGGCATTGGTATGGGGCACGGTGTACGGTGGGGCGGTGCTGGTGGCCGCGTGGTTGGCAATGGTCATCTGGGCATCGCGTGACATGCGTGCCCGGTCACGAGATGTGTGGGCACAGGTGCTGGTGGGGGCTGTGGTGTTTTTGCTCAACTTGCCAGGATTGATTATCTACATCTTTTTGCGCCCACGCGAGACGCTGGCCGAAGCCTATGAGCGCTCTTTAGAAGAAGAAGCGCTGCTTCAGGAAATCGAGGCTAAGCCAAATTGCCCTGGCTGTGGCCTGCGTGTTGACGAGGATTGGCAGGCGTGCCCAAACTGTCACACGCGGCTGAAAAAGCCGTGCATCAACTGCGGGAAGATGCTGCAACTGGCCTGGGATTTGTGCCCATATTGTGCGATTGCCCAGACGACGGGCGCGAAGAACACGCAGGCGCATGTGTCGCGGCGGGTACGAACCCAGCCCGCCTCGCCAGCGCAGCAGGGCGATTATGGTTACGAAGTCCCGGCGGCTGGGTTGGAGTTTTTGGACGAGTGACCCTGCATGTCAGTGGGTGTTGAATTCGGAAATAGAAAGAGGTTGGGCAGGCCAACCTCTTTTGTGTTGTGGGGGTTATTCCACGTTGTGAACCTTCATGAAGTTCGTTTGGCCGCCCACGCCGAAGGGGGTACCGGCGATTACGATAAGAATGTCGTCACGCTTGACAAAGCCCCTCTCGTGGGTGACCTGCTGAATCAAGTCAATCATTTCGTCAATCGTGTTGAATTCAGGAATCAGCAGCGGTGTAACACCCCACACCAGCGTCATCAGGCGGTAGGTGGTGTGATTGGGCGTGACACACAAGATCGGCACCTGGGGCCGTTCTGAGGCGACTTTGCGGGCGGTATAACCGGATAAGGTCGCCGTGACGATGGCGCGGGGACGCAGCGCGTTTGAGATTTCGTAGGCGGCTGAGCTGATAGCATCGGAAATGGCATCTTGGGCGCTGGTTACCCGGCTGATTTCCGGGCGCAGTGGCCAGGTGCGGGCCTCTGCTGTTTTGGCAATATCTGCCATGATTTGCACAGATTCGACGGGGTAGTCACCTGTTGCCGTCTCGTTGCTAAGCATCACGGCGTCGGTACCGTCTACGATGGCGTTGTACACGTCGCTGGCTTCGGCACGAGTGGGACGTGGTGCGTTAACCATCGAACTGAGCATTTGCGTGGCGGTGATAACGGGCTTGCTGCGTTCGTTACACAGCCGGATGATGCGCTTTTGCTCACGCGGGACGTGCTGGGGCGGGATTTCCAGGCCCAGGTCGCCGCGTGCCACCATAATGCCGTCGCACACATTGACGATGCTCTCGATGGTTTCGAGCGCTTCGTGTTTTTCGATTTTGGCGATGATGCCTATGCGCTGGTCGCCACCCAGGAAGTTAATCAACCAACGTAGCTGGCGAATGTCTTCTGGGCTGCGAACGAACGACAGAGCGAGATAGTCTGGCTGCTTTTTGAGCACAAACTCAATATCGGCTTTGTCCTTTTCTGTGATGGCCGATAGGGTGAGGTGTGCGGTGGGGGCCATAATCCCCTTGCGTGACTCAATGAGGCCGTCAACTGCGGCCTGCACGATAAGGCTGCTGTTGCGCTTCTCAATCACTTCAAACTGCAATTCGCCGTCACCATACAGCAGCGGCATCCCGGCCTGGATGTCGGTCATGAACTCAGGATGGGGGAGCTGCACTTTGCCATTGCTGCCATCGGCGTCATTCAGGGTCAGTTCGAGTTTGTCCCCTGCCTGTATTGGGATGGGTTCGCGGACCTTGCCGAGGCGGATTTTAGGCCCTTGTATATCGGCCAGGATGGAAACAACCGTGCCCTCTTCGTCGGCGACTTGCCGTACAGTGTCAATCGTTTGACCGTGCCGCTCGTGGTCACCATGCGAGAAGTTGATGCGGGCGACATTGAGGCCAGCACGAATCATGCTGCGGAGGGTTTCTTTCTCCCAAGAAGCGGGGCCAATTGTAGCGACGATTTTGGTTTTTTTGTCGTCTATGCCATAGGTTGCCATTGGATTGATACCGTTATTAGTCAAGGTCGAGTCCGAGGTTTTTAAAAGCAGATTTGCCAGCGTAGACGGCGGCATCGCCCAACTGCTCTTCGATACGGAGCAGTTGGTTGTACTTGGCCACGCGGTCACTGCGAGCTGGGGCCCCTGTCTTGATTTGACCGGCGTTCATGGCCACCGCCAGGTCTGAGATAGTGGCGTCTTCGGTTTCGCCGCTGCGGTGGCTCGTCACGACGGACCAACCGTGGCGCTGGGACAGTTGAGCGGCAGCAAGGGCTTCGGTGAGGGAACCAATCTGGTTCACCTTGAATAGCAGGGCATTGGCGGCCTTTTCTTTGATGCCGCGCCGTACTTTTTCAACGTTGGTTACCAGCAGGTCATCCCCCACAATTTGCACCTTATCACCGATTTTTTCCATCAGCAGGGACCAGTTTTCCCAGTCGTTTTCGTCCAGGCCGTCTTCTAGCGAGATGATGGGGTAATTTTCTGTCCAGTTGACCCAGAAGTCAACCATCTCGGCCCCGGTCAGTTCTTTACCTTCAATTTCTAGCTTGTATTTGCCGTCTTCGTAGATTTCGGATGTGGCCGGGTCCAGGGCGATAAAGATTTCTTCCCCTGGCTTGTAGCCCGCCTTCTCGATGGCTTCCATGATGGCGTCCAGGGCAGCAGCGTTAGAGCCAAGACCAGACGGGGCGAACCCGCCTTCGTCGCCGACGGTGGTGCTGAGGCCCTTATCGTGCAGCACCTTCTTGAGCGCCTGATAGATTTCCACCCCCCAGCGCAGTCCTTCCTTAAACGTGGGTGCGCCGACGGGCATCACCATAAACTCCTGGAAGTCTGTGCTGTTGAGGGCGTGTTTACCGCCGTTCATGATGTTCATCATAGGCACGGGCAGTTCGTGGGCGTGAATGCCACCGACGTAGGCATAAAGCGGCAGTCCGGCGCTGTCAGCGGCAGCTTTGGCCACGGCCATTGACACACCGAGAATGGCGTTGGCACCGAGTTCGGCTTTGTTGGGGGTGCCGTCCAATTGAATCATGCTGTTGTCGATTTCAACCTGATTCATGGCGACAGCGCCGCGCAGCGCGGCTGCAATGGGGCCATTAACAGCCTTGACAGCCTTGAGGGTGCCTTTGCCGCCGTAGCGGTCTTTATCCCCGTCGCGCAGTTCGATGGCCTCGTGTTCGCCAGTGGATGCGCCGCTCGGTACGGCAGCCCGCCCGACGGCACCATTTGCAAGCAAAACCTCGACTTCAACGGTGGGGTTACCGCGTGAGTCGAGAATTTCGCGGGCGTGTACGCGGTCAATGATTGTCATGTGATATTCTCCTGTTTGTAACCGGACGGATTGCCTGATTGACCCATAATGGGCCAATTATAACAACTGCTGCCCAACTTGCCCCTCATAAGTGTTAAATCTCGTTGAAAACGACACTGACAGGGTGGCCATAACGGGTAGAATAGGGTCATAACTAACGCAAGTAAAACAGGCGAACCCCATAATGACATTAGCGAAGCGTGTTGTATACCTGGATCACTCGGCAACAACCCCCACTGACCCGCGTGTGGTGGAGGCGATGATGCCCTACTTTACAGAGGTTTACGGCAATGCGTCGTCGGCGCACGCCTTTGGGCGTCAGGCGGAAAATGCTATCGAAGATGCACGAGAACGGGTTGCGGTTGTGCTGAACTGTCGTCCCACTGAGGTGGTGTTTACGAGTGGTGGCAGTGAAAGTGACAATCTGGCGGTACGTGGGGCGGCCTGGGCGGCGCGTCAGCAGGGGCGTGGCCATCACCTGATTACCACGCCCATTGAACACAGCGCGGTTGTACGCACAGTGAATCAACTGGCGGAGATGCAAGGCTTCGAGCAGACGCTGCTGCCGATGAACCGTGAGGCGCGGGTGCGCGTGACCGACTTTGAGGCGGCGTGCCGTGAGGAGACGACGTTTGCCAGTGTGATGTACGCCAATAACGAGGTGGGCACGGTCCAGCCAATTGCCGACTTGGCACGGGCGGCACATGAGCGCGGTATCATTTTCCACACGGACGCGGTGCAGGCAGCGGGCCAACTCACGCTGGATGTGCAGGAACTGGGCGTGGATTTGATGAGCTTGAGCAGTCACAAGTTCTATGGGCCAAAGGGGGCGGGGGTGCTGTACGTGCGTGATGGCGTTGAACTCGCGTCCAGCCAGACGGGTGGCTCGCACGAGGGGGGGCGGCGGGCCGGGACGCATAACACGCCGTTCATTGTGGGGTTGGCAAAGGCGTTGGAACTGGCCCACGAAGAGAACGTGCAGCGGGTGGCCCACTATAGCGCCATGCGTGACCGGTTGATTGCTGGCATTTGTGCCCGTGTTGCGGACGCCATCCCAACCGGGCACCCGCAAGAGCGCCTGCCGTCGCACGCCAGTTTTGTGTTCCCTGGGCTGGAGGCGAGTATGCTGTTGATGCACATGGACCTCAAGGGCGTAGCGGCCAGCAGCGCGTCCGCGTGTAAAGTGGGTAACCCGGAGCCGTCTGGGGTGCTGTTGGCGCTGGGCTATGACCGCGAAACTGCGTTGGGCAGTTTACGCCTTACCGTCGGGATGCAAACGACGGAAGACGATGTGGATTACGCGGTTGATGTGATCGCGCAGGTGGTGCCGACGGTGCGCCGGATTGCCAATCTGGTTTAGGGTGTAATAACTGTCGCAGTGTGGGCGTCAGAGTATTAGTGCGAAGTGTAGCGATTTGAGGCGTATTGGTGAAAAACAACATAGATACAACCGTTGTCGTAGCGATGAGCGGCGGCGTTGATAGTTCCGTTGCGGCGGCGTTGATGGTCGAGGCGGGCTACAACGTCATTGGGATGATGATGCGCTTATGGTCTGAGGAGACGACAGGCGGCGGGATACACAACCGCTGCTGCACCCCGGAGCAAATGACCGACGCCCGGCGCATCGCAGATAAGCTAGGCATCCCGTTTTACGTGCTGGATACTAAAGCCACGTTCCGTAACACGGTGGTGCAGTACTTCATTGACCAGCACGCGCAGGGTAATACGCCTAACCCGTGCATTGAGTGTAACCGGCAAATTCGGTTCACGTTTTTGCAGCAAAATGCGCTGGCCCTGGGCGCAGACTATCTGGCGACAGGGCATTATGCACGCATCGCGCAGGATGTGAGTGGTGACTACCTGCTGAAAAAGGGCCTGGACCCGCGCAAAGATCAGAGCTATGTGCTGAGCGTGATGGGCCAGAACGAGTTGGCCCATGCGTTGTTCCCGATTGGTGAGTATGAAAAGCCAGCGGTGCGGCGCATCGCGGAAGCAATCGGGCTGGAAGTTCATAGCAAGAAGGACAGCCAGGATTTGTGCTTTTTAGGGGATGGGGATTATCGCCGCTTTTTGCGTGACCACGCCCCGGAGATCATGGACGCGGGCGGGATTGTCATGCGGGATGGAACGGTGATCGGGGAGCATATTGGGCTGGCCAACTACACCATCGGCCAGCGGAAGGGCCTGGGCGTGACGCACAGCGAACCGCTTTACGTGCTGGGCAAAGATGCCGCAGCAAACACGCTCATCGTGGGCACCAAAGACCAACTCGGTAAGAATGAACTCACTGCGAAGCGGGTGAACTGGGTAAATGGCGCTGCGCCCACTGAATCGTTTCGGGCGGAGGTGAAAATTCGCTATAAGTCGCGGGCGTATCCGGCGACAGTCACCCCGTTAGGCGATGATCGCATTTACGTCCAGTTTGATGACCTGCTGCGCGACATCACGCCGGGGCAGGGGGCGGTGCTGTACAACGGCGATGTGTGCCTGGGCGGTGGGCTAATCGAACGTCAGCCATAGACGATGCGGAAGATGAAGTACTGCATCCAGTTGGCGAACAGCAGCATTATCAGCGCTCCGGCCACAATGTACGGCCCATAGGGTAGGGCGGCCATCAGGCTGCCCTGCCTGCGCCGCAGCTTTTGCCCCACCAGATAGAGTATGGCCCCCGCTGCACCCAGGAACACAGTGATGAACATGGCAAAGATCAGTGGCCGCCACCCCAAAATCAGACCGCACAGCGTAATCAGCATCACATCACCGTAGCCGAATGGGATTTCTTCGGGTGCCCAGCCGCGCAACTCCGCTGATGCTCGTTGGTACAGATACCCTCCCTGGTAAAATAGAAAAAACGTGCCAAAGCCGAGGGCCGCCCCAATGAGGGCTTGCCGCAGAGTGGGTTCGGTGGGGGTCAGCCACCATTGCCCGGCAGTGACGCTGGCGGGTGTGAGGGTAGCGTCAATGAGGGCGACGAGTGACGCCGGGATAATCACCGCAAACAGAATCAACCGGTGTTCGACATCAATTACGACGACGAGAACGAATACGGCCAGGTAAAACAACCAGAACAGCGCCTGCATCACATTGATGCTTTGGGGGCCAATGTCATCAGACTGGTTAATGGCGTATATCCGCAGCACAGCGATAAAAAACAGGATGCCCGTTGCAATTTCAGTGATGGGATAGCGCCAAGACAGCCGGTTATCGTCGGTGTTGTCGCCTGTGGGGCTGCGCTGCCCGGTGAGGAAGGCAACCGTGCCCAGCCACGCGGAAAGCGGACGTGGGGTGCCGTCTGGATAGTGTGGGGGCGATACGGTGTCACGGTCGGGGAGGTCATCGGCCAGAACATTCAACAGCCCCCCGATCAGGAAGCCGACGATGCCTGCAATCAGCGCAGCGATAAAGATCATAGCGGGTGCCTCCGGGCTGGTCGTCGCCGTTAGCCGCCTGGCGTCGGGATGGGTGGGGCCGGCGGCAGTAAATAGATAGCGTAGGTTACAACGATGGCAAAGGCCACCGCAACCGCAAGCCACAGGGCAAGCTGTTGTGATCCTGTAAAGCCCGCGCTGGCCATGTCGTCGGGTGGGGGGCTAGCCCCGATGTGCAGGGGGATGCGATCAACGATGGGTGCCTGGATTTGCCATGCGGCGAGGTCGGCATGGTTGTTTTGCAGGCCAACAATGAGATAGGCGGCTTTGGGGTAGGTGGCGTTGTGAATATCGGTTTGTGAGGGAACAGGCGGGTCTTTGGGATGGGAGTGATAAATCGCAATCAGATCGAGGCCGCGCTTGTGGAAGTCCATCATGGCCTCGGCTTGCTGTTTATGGTCGAGTTCGTAGTGGGTTTCCGACGTTGGAGACACGTTGTTGACGGGCACAATGTCGGTGGCGCGTCCGTGTGTGCCCGCGATGAGGCCGCACGCCTCGCGGGGTGCCTGGGCGCGGGCGTGCATCACAATTTGCCTGGTTTGCGCTTGCGTTAGCCACAGGTGCATCAGTCGTTATCGGGGGTGGGCAATTGAACAGCAAAGCCCTCAATGTGACGATCCTGGGGTGGGGTGCGCGTTTTGTAGAACAGCTCCACCGTGAGGGAGTAGGCACCTTCGGGGTTATCAACGCCGCGCAGATGCATCGTGAATTCCATATTGGCGTGCATCGTTTCGATGATGCTGAGTTCGCTGACGATATTGTCGTCATCATCGTGAATGACAAGCATCAGGTTGGGGCGCTCACGGAAGGGGGTGACTTTCACCTCAGCGTGAACGCGCAGGCCGTCCGGGTAGGGGGCCACGTTAACGGCTTCGATTTTGACGTTCTCTGGCGGTTGGGGTGCTTCTGCACCGTTATTGAAGAATTGAATATCCATGCAATAAGTATAGCGTGAGCGGGTACTGGCTTAACAGGGTGACGCGGTTAAGGCTTGAGGCGGTTAAGCGTTTCTAATGCGCGTTCAATCTGGGCGGCGGGCACCATGATATGATCGCGGGTATAGGCGGCGTATGGGAAGACGCCCACATTCGCATCGGCAAGGGCAGTGCTGAGGTGGGCTATAAAGCCAATCAAATCGGGGGATAGCTGCGCGTCCACAGTAATCAAGCGATAGGCTTCACCGAGTTCATGGCCGGGCAGCCGCCTGGCGAAGTGTTCTACGGCGGCGTCCGGCAGCACGAGCGTCACCTCAAACTGATCGACAATAAGCACAGTGAAGCCCTCACCGATTTCTGCGATTACCCCGGCGGCAGCACTCACAGCGTTAACGGGCAATTTGATGAGCCGGAGGGTGTCATCTGTGGTGATAAAGGTGGCGGTTTGCAGCACGTCCTGGATGGTTTGGGGCATGATGTTGGCCTATTCGTTGAATTGGTAGGTGGCTTCTGCATAATAGCGCACTTGCCGGTTGAGGAGCTTATCGGTAAGCCACTGGCTGAGCTGCTCGTTTTTTGCTTCGAGTGATTCTGTGCTATCGCGCAGCACATCTGCTGGGTAGTTCAGTTGCAGTGCCCGTCCGTGAACGATGTGACGGCTGATGCCCGGCGGCAGATATGCCTGATAGCGAGCCGCTTCGATGATGTCGTTGGGGCGATAGCCGGGAAAAATCACGAGAGCATTGGCCTGTGGGAACAGCTTCCATACTTCAGTGGGTTCGGTGAGCGGCGTCCGGTTGAGGGTCGCGTTGCGTTGGTAAATACGCACGAAGTCGCGCAGGGCGGTGTTGCGCTCATGTACAGATTGAACCGGGGCGTTGAGCGCAGTCATGCTGCCGTTGGGTAAACACACATGGGCGATGGCGTGCTTGTGTTGGCCTTCTAGCATTTCGATGTCGCCTAATTCGTCTACCAGTGCCATGAAGGCGTCGGCATCCCAGTCGCTTACGACATGGTTCCATGTGCCCAGTTCGACCTGCCCGCCAAAGTAAGACACCACCTGCACCAGAATGTAGGGGAACTCCAGGGTGGCGAAGGTGTAGCAGCGGTTGGCCCCATCCAGGATGACGTACTGATTATCTTCGGTGTGAGTAACAACGGGCGGGTTGGTGAAGTATTTGGCATAACGTATTTTTTCGATGAGGGGGGCGGAGCGCTGGCTGTCGTGTTCTTCGTGGGGCTGCGGTGCGTCTACGGGGATGATGCGTAGATCGGGTGGCGGTACGTGCATGGTGACAATCCCTGGCGGCACTTGGCCAGACGAGCAAATGCAAGTTATTGTAGCACTGTGAACGAGATATGCCAGAAAGGGCACACATTGGGTGCAAAAGAGCAAGGGGCTGACGCCACCGGCGGGCGTTGGTTGGTTATCCCACGAACGTTGTGTTTTGTGTTCAATGGGGATGATGTGCTGCTGATGAAGCGAGCGCCCCACCGCCGCGTATTCCCGAACCGCTATAACGGTGTGGGTGGGCACATTGAGCGTGACGAAGACCCGCAGACGGGCGCACGGCGCGAAATTCGTGAGGAGACGGGGCTAGAAGTCACGGATTTGCGGCTGCGTGGGGTGTACAACATCGACGCGGGCGAGGCAACGGGCATCGTGTTGTATGTGTATACGGCTGCCAGCCCATCGAGAGAAATCACTGTAGAAAGCGATGAAGGTACACTGCGCTGGGTGGCGCGTGGTGAAGCGCTGGCCCTTGATTTGGTGGAGGATTTGCCGCTGATATTGCCGCGTGTGTTTGCCGCCGACGAGACGACCCCGCCTTTTTCAGCATATGTGAGCTATGATGACGCTGATGCGCTGGTGATGCGCTTTGCCGATAGCCAGGAGGATGAATAGGATGAGCGGGCCGACCGATCAGCCGACGACTTTTGCCAATCGCGCCCAGGAAGGTGAACCGAAGCGGACGTATACGCTGCGTGAGGTGCGTGTGCGGCGGGCGCTGTTTTGGGGTGGGATTGTGTTGTGGGTGGTGATTTTATTGATACCGTTTTTGTTTGTGGTGCTGGCGCTGCGGGGTGGGGTTGCATTTGGGTTGCTGGGGGACTTCCCTGAGAACGAGTTCCGCATTTGGATGGTGATGGAGCCGCGTGAGCGTGGGATTGCTTATTCGTCACCGACGATTACCGCGAAGGATGACACTCAACTTGAGGTTGAGACGCGGGTGAATTATTTGCTGTGGGAAGGCGATAACGAGGCGCTGGCCTACTGCTACACCTACACCCGTGACGATGCCGAATCAGATTGGGCACTGGCGGGGGTGAGTGAGCAGGCGTGTGAGGTGGCCCCGTGACGAGGCGCGTGGCGCTGTTTGATGTGGCCGGGACGCTGGTGGCGGGCAATCCCTGGCGCGGCTTCCTCAAGTACGACGGCATGAGCAAAGCGCGGGTGTACAGCCGCTATCCGCTGATTGTGCCGCCGTATTGGGCAAAGAACTGGGGGCTAATTAGCGATACGCGCTTCCGGCAGGTGTGGGTGCGGCAGATGGCTGCACTGCTGACGGGCTTCACAGTAGATGAAACCGATGGGCTGTTCCGATGGATTGCAACGGACTTTATGCGTGGGGATTATCGTGAAGATGTGGTTGGGCGGCTAAAGGCCCACAAGCGAAACGGGGACTATGTGCTGTTGGTTTCCGGGATGTTTACGCCGCTAACGCATCAATTCGCGTTGGCGTTGGGCGCGGATGCAGGTGTAGGCACATCATTGGTTTTTGATGCGGACGGGCGCTGTGCAGGTCACATTGACGGGCCGGTGTGCGCTGGTGACGAGAAGCCGCTGATTGCAAGGCAGTTCCTTGAAGCACAGGGCATCTCAGTGGATGAGATCGTGGCCTACGCTGACAGCGGCTCGGATGTGCCGCTGCTGGCTGCGGCGGATGTGGGGGTTGCCACATACCCCGATGCCGCGCTTGCGGATGTCGTCCACAAACACGGCTGGGAAGTTATGGGCGCGTAGTTAGGCCGGGTTGGGGGCTGTATTGCCCAGTGTGGGCCGGTTGCTGTCGTTGTCGTCGCGGGTTTTACCAGCCGGGTGTGACCCATCGTCAACCGAGCGCGGCGGTGGGCTGAGCGGCGGCAGCGGTTGCCCGTTCATCAGCGCTTCGAACTCGTCGCGGTTGACGGTTTCGACTTCCAGCAGGCGCTGGGCCACTCGTTCCAGTTGGTCGCGGTTTCCCTCAAGCACGCGGCGGGCCTCGGCGTAGCCCCATTCGATGATCTTACGGACTTCCTCGTCAATTTGCTCAGCGACGGCTTCACTGTAGTCGCGCTGCTCACTAATTTCCCGGCCCAGGAAGACCATTTCTTCCTTCTGGCCGAACATCATTGGGCCGAGCTTTTCGCTCATACCCAGTTGGGCCACCATCGCACGGGCGATGCGGGTTACACGCCGGATGTCGTCAGACGCGCCGCTGGTGATTTCACCGAAGACGATTTCCTCAGCGACACGCCCGCCAAGCAGCACCACAATTTGTTCCATCAAGTACGAGCGAGATTCCAGCATGAGGTCCTCATCTGGCAGGGCCATTGTGAAGCCGCCTGCCTGCCCACGCGGGATAATCGTGATTTTGTGGACAGCGTTGGCCAGCGGCAGCAGGTAACCGATGACAGCATGGCCTGCTTCGTGATAAGCAACGATGCGCTTTTCGCTGTCAGAAATGACGCGGCTTTTACGCTCTGGCCCCATAACGACGCGCTCGATAGCTTCTTGCATATCGTCGGTGTTGATGGTTTTCTTGTTCTTGCGGGCGGCCAGGATAGCGGCTTCGTTAATCATGTTTTCCAGGTCTGCGCCTACGAAGCCGGGGGTGGCTTTGGCCAGCGTCACAAGGTCAACATCTGGGGCGAGCGGCTTACCCTGTACATGCACCTTGAGGATTTCCTCACGTCCGCGCACGTCGGGTCTGTCGATGACTACACGGCGGTCAAAGCGACCAGGACGCATGAGGGCGGGGTCGAGAATGTCTGGGCGGTTGGTGGCGGCGATAACGATCACGTTGGTGTCTGTATCGAAGCCATCCATTTCTACCAGAATCTGGTTGAGCGTTTGTTCGCGCTCGTCATGGCTGCCGCCCAACCCGGCCCCGCGCTGGCGGCCTACCGCGTCGATTTCATCAATGAATATGATGGAGGGGCTGTGCCGCTTGGACTGATCGAACAAGTCGCGGACGCGGCTGGCCCCCACCCCCACGAACATTTCCACGAACTCCGAGCCGGAAATGCTGAAAAACGGCACGCCTGCCTCACCCGCGACGGCCTTCGACAGCAGTGTTTTCCCTGTCCCCGGTGGGCCAACCATCAGGACGCCTTTAGGGATGCGGGCACCAAGCTGGATGAACTTCTCAGGTTCTTTGAGGAATTCTACGACTTCGGCCAGTTCCATTTTGGCTTCGTCGCACCCGGCCACACTCTCAAATGTGACGGTGGGACGGTCGCCATTGAACATGCGGGCACGGCTTTTGCCAAAGGACATGGCCTGATTGTTGGCCCCCTGCGACTGCCGGAGGAAGAAAAAAATCAGGCCACCGATAATCAATATTGGCAGGATGGCCGTCACCAGCGAGAAAATGATGCCGCCAACGTTACGCGGTGTTTTGAGTGTGACTTCGATTTGTTCGATGCGCTCACGCGGGACGCCGAAATCCTGGGTAAGCTGGTTAATGAGGGTGCTTTCACCGCCTTTGAGCGATGCGAGGCGCTGCTGCGAGTCGTTCAGGGTAATGTTGAGGTCATTGCCGACCACTTCGATAGCAGCGATTTCGCCGCTGCGGGCCAGTTCAGCAACCCGGCTGAAGGGAATCGTGTCAGCGGGGTTGTTAGAGTTATTGGCAACGGTGATGATAAACGTAACGACCAGTACGACTGTGATGAGGAGTACGATGTTTCGTGTTCGTGGGCTGTTCACATCAGCCTCCTGCAATTTCCAATTGTCTACTAAAGGTCAAGATTAACGCTTCTGCTACCAATTGTACACACTCCAACTGATGATAGCGGCGGGTGGTCAGTTGGGGCTAAGGTGACCACTTTCAGGTTTCGCGTTGGGCAGTTTGCGGTAGAATGAACCCGCCCTAGACAAGTCATTAGAGACTCGGATGAATTCCGTACAACAACTAAACGAACGCATACAAAAAGAAGCCCGCTTCACCCAGGGCATCATGGACGAGGTAAGGCGGGTACTGGTTGGCCAAGAAAAGCTGCTAAATCGGCTGTTGGTCGCGCTTGTGAGTGATGGCCATGTGCTAATTGAAGGGGTGCCAGGGCTGGCGAAGACGCTGGCCGTCCGCACATTGGCAGCTACGATTGACGCGCATTTTCAGCGGATTCAGTTTACGCCAGACCTGCTGCCAGCCGACCTGACGGGGACGCAGGTGTACAACCCGCGCACAGGTGATTTTGTCCCCAAGCGGGGGCCGATTTTCAGTAACATTGTGCTGGCTGACGAAATTAACCGCGCCCCGGCTAAGGTGCAGTCTGCACTATTGGAGGCAATGGAGGAGCGGCAGGTGACCATTGGTGACCAGACGTACTACCTGGAAGAGCCGTTCATGGTGCTGGCCACACAAAACCCGATTGAGCAGGAAGGCACGTATCCGCTGCCAGAAGCGCAGCTCGACCGCTTTATGCTCAAAGTGGTGGTGGACTATCCCAGCCGCAAAGATGAGCGTGTGATTATTGACCGAATGGCAGGCGCACGGCCCGAACCCCCACGCCCGGTGGTTGACCCCGAAGCCATTGTGCGGGCGCGGCAGGTCGTCAATACCATTTACGTGGACGATAAAATCAAGGACTATGTGCTGGATGTGATTTTTGCCACGCGCAACCCGGCGGATAGTGGTATGAAAGACCTGGAGCCGCTTATTGAGGTGGGAGCCTCGCCGCGTGCGACGATCTTTCTGGTTAAGGCGGCGAAGGCGTATGCGTTTTTGCGCGGGCGGGGTTATGTGACGCCAGATGATGTGAAGCAGATGGCCCCCGATGTGCTGCGCCACCGGGTATCGGTATCGTTTGAGGCGGAAGCGGAAGACATTACCGCCGCGCAAGTCGTGCAGCAGATCGTCAGCCGGGTTCAAGTGCCCTAAATGCTCACGCCGGAAACACTCCGCAAAATCCGCCGCATTGAACTGCGGACGCGCCGCCTCGTTGAAACGTCGTTTGCCGGGGCGTATCACTCGGTATTCAAGGGGCGCGGCATTGTGTTTGATGAGGTGCGGCCCTACATGCCCGGTGACGATGTGCGCGACATCGACTGGAATGTGACCGCACGCACAGGCGAACCGTTTATCAAGCGTTACCGCGAGGACCGCGAACTAACCGTTATGCTGGTGCTGGATGCCAGCGCGTCGATTATGTTCGGAACGTCAGATCGGCTCAAGCGGGATATGGCGGCAGAGCTAGGGGCGGTGCTGGCCTTTTCTGCGATTAGCAACAACGACAAAGTGGGGCTGCTGTTGTTCAGTGACACGATTGAGACGTTTATCCCGCCGCGTAAGGGGCGCAAACACGTTCTACGCCTCATCCGGGATTTGCTGGCCGCCCAGCCTAAACAACGCGGCACCGACCTATCTAACGCACTACGGACGGTTAACCGGGTGTTGGGCCAGCGGGCAATTGTGTTTCTTATTTCGGACTTTTTGGTAGATACTGACAGCTACGCCCGCGACCTGATGGTATTGGGGCGTAAGCACGACCTGATAACGATTGTAGCGAGTGATCCACTGGAGGAATCATTCCCGGCGGTGGGGTTGGTCATGGTGCAGGATGCCGAGACGGGCGCGGTGTATGCGCTGGACACGAGCAAGGGGGGCTGGAGCCGGAGCTTTCGCACACGGACGGCCAAGCTGCGCGACAGGCGCGACCAAATCCTGAAGGACGCCCGCGCTGACCGCATCGAACTGGCGGCGGATGGCGATTACGTGCAGGCACTCACTTTGTTTTTCCGCAGGCGGGCACAGAAGCTGAAGTGACACGGCGCACGGTCTTCATGGGGGGGTGCATCGGGTGGTTGTTGGCACTGCCGCTTGTTTTGCTGGCCCAGGATGGATTTTTCGCTCAGTTTGAAACCAGCGAGCTAACGCCGTTGCTAGGTGAACCCGTTGCGGTGCTGCTGGTGGTACAGGCACCTGTGGGCTACGAGATTGACTTTGGCACCGTTGGGGCCAGTTGGGGCGATGAGATCAGTATTGAGGCGATAGGTGAACTGGCGGTTGAACCCGTGGGTGGGGGCAATCTGTATCGCCTGCCGCTGACGGTGGTGCCCTGGCGGGTGGGCGTGGTGACCACACCGCCATCCTTTGTGACTTACAGCACGGTAGAAGGCAGCGAGCCAGTTCAGTTGGCAATTGAACCCGTGTCGTTTGATGTACCAAGCACACTGGACGAAGAGCAAGAACTGCGTATTTCGCGGGTGGTGCGCCGGATGCCTTATCCCGCGAGCGTGATCTGGGGCGGGATAGGGGCCGCCGCGCTGGCGGTGATTGCTGGCAGTGCTTTTATGACACAGGCCCTTACCAGCCGCCGCACGGCATCGCGCACCCACCTGCGCCCGGTTGCGCGGACGCTGGCGCAGCGCACTATCAGCCGGTTGAATCAGGTACGTACAGACGCGCCAGATGTGGTTACACAGTACATGCAGATGGGCGACATCTTGCGGGTGTTCTTGCGGGATTTACTCGGTTTGAATGCCCAGGACATGACGACGGCTGAACTGATAGACAAATTAGCCGAAGACAAGTCCCTGTCTGCCGGGCGGCGTAAGGAGCTTGAGTACCTGTTGGAACAATCTGATTTGGCGAAGTTTGCGCCGTCGAAGGTGTTCACCCCAGATCGGCTGTCTGTATTGCAGCGGGCGGTAGAGTGGGTGCAGTCGGTTGAGCGGGAGGTAGACGTGTGATGGTGTTTCGGTTTGCCAATCCGTTTGCGTTGGCTCTGCTGGTTTTGCCGGTGATCTACTTCACGGTGATGTACTTTGCCCCGTCACTGCGCCCGTCTACACCGGTGATGCTGTACTCGGATACACGCTTGCTGGGGATACCGGGCGGTTGGCGGGTGCGCTTGCGGCGGGTGCCAGATGTGCTGCGGCTGCTGGCGTGGATTTTGCTGGTTTTGGTGCTGGCCCGCCCGCAGAGTGGCCGCGAACAGGAAGTGATACGCGGGCAGGGCATTGATATTGTGCTGGCGCTGGATATTTCCAGCAGTATGGAGGCCAGCGACATTGCTCCGACGCGGCTAGAGGGGGCCAAAGCGCAGATTCAGCGGTTTGTTGAAGGGCGTCAGTTCGACCGGGTGGGGTTGGTTGTGTTTGCGGCGGATGCGTTCCATTACGTGCCGCCCACGCTGGACTACAATGTGCTGGTGGAGCGGTTGGAAGATGTTGAGATCGTCACGGAGTACGAGCTAGAAAATGGCACCGCCATCGGCACGGGGATTTTGTCTGCGGCGAATATGCTGCGCGAAAGTGAGGCATCTAGCCGGATTATCATTTTGCTGACGGACGGATCGAACAACAAAGGTGGGGTCAATCCGCTGGACGCGGCACGGGCGGCGTCATCGCTGGGGGTGCGAATTTATGCCATTGGCATGGGCCGGGCGAATCCGGTTATATCGGCAGAGACGGGCGAACTGGTGCAGGGCAGCAACGACTTCGATGAAGGCACGCTGCGTTCGATTGCTGACCTGACCGAGGGGCTTTACTTCCGGGCAGAGGATAACGCGGGGTTGCAGCGAACCTACGAGCAAATCGACGCGCTGGAGCGATCAGACATTGAGCAGCAGGTGTTTGTGCGCTGGCGCGAGCAGGCGGGTTGGCTGATGGTGGCAACGCTCGGACTGCTGCTGCTTGAGCGGTTTTTACGGCAAACAGTGTTTCAGGCGATACCGTAATGGCTGATGTGGTTTTTGTGTATCCGCTGGTGTTGTTCGGGCTGCTGGCGCTTCCGGCACTGGCCCTGTTTTTAATCTGGACGGAGCGACGGCGGGCGGCACGCTTACGGCGGATTGGTGCGCCGGGCCTGCTGGCGATGATGGTGCAGCGGGTCAGTCCGGGGCGGCGCTCTTGGAAGGCGGGCCTGTGGCTGCTAAGCGTGATGTTTTTGATCGTAACGCTAGCCCGCCCGACGTGGGGCGTCCGCTCAGACATCATTGAGGTGGAGGGGGCATCTGTATTTGTGCTGTTGGACGTGAGCAACAGCATGAACGCAGAAGACATCGCACCGTCGCGTTTGGAGCGGGCCAAGCTGGGGGTGAGTGACCTGATGGTGGGTATTGAGGGTAATGAGGTTGGGCTGGTGACGTTTGCTGGGTCGGCATTTGTCTTTTTTCCGCTGACGACGGACATTCGTTCGGCGCAGGCGTTTTTGAATTTTGTCTCAACGGATACGATTACGCAGCAGGGGACGGCTATCGGTGAGGCAGTTGACCTGGCGCTTGCATCTTTCGATGAAACGCAGGCCACTGAGCGCATCATTTTGCTGTTGAGTGATGGCGAAGATCATGGCCAGGAAACGGAAGACGCGATTCAAGCGGCGGCGAGTGCAGGTGTGCCGATTCACGTATTGGGCTACGGCACGGACGGCGGCGGGTCTATTCCGATTCGCAACAGCGCGGGGGTTGTGGTGGGCAACAAGCTGGACCGCAACGGAGAAATGATTATCACGCGGTTGGATGAGTCGTCATTGGAGCGGATTGCACGGCGCACGGGCGGTGTTTACCAGCAGATTGACCCATCTGGTACGGCCATTGACAATGTGGTGCGGCTGGTCAACGCGGCAGAGAGCGGCTCATTGGGTGAGGAAGAACGGACGACTGGCATTGAGCGCTTTGCCCTGTTCGCGCTGTTGAGTTTGCTGCTGCTATCGCTGGAAATGCTGGTACCGGAGACCAAAACGACATGAGGCATTTGCTGATTTTGCCTGTGCTGGCGATTGTGACCGGCTGTGCGGTCCAGCAGCCGCTTCAGAACAACACGGGCAACCGCCTGTTACAGCGCGAACGAGTGGACCTGGCTGTGCGGAACTACCAGTATGCACAGGTGACCGACCCGGATGTCGCGCTGCCCTACTTCAATATGGGGGTGGCCTATTTACAAGCGGAGGAATATCTGCGGGCGGAGGCGGCGCTGAACCAATCGCTGCGGACGGTGGATGCGGAGACAGCGGGGGAGGTCTACTATGCGCTGGGAGAGGTTTACTTCCGGCTGGGGCGCTATCAGCAGTCCGCAGTGGCTTACCGCGAAACGTTGCAGCGCAACCCGGCAGACGACGATGCCCGCTACAACATGGAACTGGCCCTGTCGCTGATTCCGTCGCCGTCGCCCATGCCGTCAGATTCGGACAGTGAGTCCAATCAATCGACGCCAACGGCTTCGCCTTCTCCGACGCAATCTGAATCACAGGAAGATGGGACACCGACGGTAACGCCCACGCCGTCGCCGCAGCCCGATGCCGGAGATGAACCGCCGACGGCTACCCCGCCGGGCAGTCCACCGGAAGAGAACGAAGACCCGGACGGCGAACCGACGCAGGTTCCGCAAACAGACCTTGAACAACTGTTAGACGACAAGAGCTTCCAGCAGGATATTCTGCCCATACGGGAAGACGATGTTGAGGCGGGCGCTCCGCCTGAAAAAGATTGGTAGGCTGGGGGTATGGCGATGAGAGTGACGGGTGTACTCAGTTTTGTGGTGCTGGTCGCAGTGTGGTTCGGGTTGGCCGGGGATGCCGCCGCGCAGTGTGAACCGCTTGTGGACACCATCCGGTTGCAATCGTCTGTGGATAATGCTGCGCCGTATGTGGGCCAGCAGGTTATCTACACGATTCGCATTGAGAACACGCTTGAAAACCCGCCGAGCTTTGCCCCACCACAGTTTGAGGGCTTTTGGCGGGCGGGGGCACTCCCGATTGAGAATACCGAGGAACTTATCTGCAACGTCAACGTGAGTGTGACGACCAGCCGCTACATTCTGTTCCCGCTGCGTGAAGGAGAACTCGCAATTCTACCGGGGACGCTGGACTTCTCAGCGAACCCGGTTTATGAAGCGCGTACACGTATCGAATCTAATGAGGTTGCGCTTGCTGTTAGGCCACTGCCACAGGGTGCCCCGGCGTCGTTTACCGGGGCGGTAGGCTATCCGTTTTTTGTAACGGCGACTGTCGGGCGTAGTACGGCTAATGCTGGCGACCCGCTGTCGCTGCGGGTGGTGATTGAGGGCGC
>DAOTTY010000003.1:0-40840 GCA_034437575.1 Anaerolineae bacterium
GTGAACAGGCCCACATCTGTGTACAGCTTGGCCGTTGATGGATTGTAGTTGCCCGTACCCAGATGAACGTAGCGGCGCACAGCGTCCCCCTCACGCCGCACGACCAGGGCGATTTTTGCGTGCGTTTTGACAGGTAATTCTTCCACACCATAGATAACGTGAACCCCCTGCTTCTCCATAGCCCGTGACCACTCCAGATTGTTTTCTTCATCAAAACGCGCTTTGAGTTCAACCAGGACGGCCACCTGCTTGTCATTTTCGCGGGCTTCTAACAATGATTTGACGATGGGAGAGTTTTTGCCCACGCGATACAACGTCGCTTTGATTGCCAGAACATTCGGGTCGCGGGCCGCCGCCCTGAAGAATTCCTCAACCGGATTAAACGAGTCGTAGGGGTGATGCACCATATGATCCTGCCGACGAATCACATCAAAGATGGACTGCGGCGTCTGGAATACCTCTGGTACATGCGGCACATAAGGGTCATCCCGCAGGTCGGGCCGCTTCACAGCCCCATACAGCGAAAACAACCCGGACGCACCCAGAGTGCCGTCAATGAAATAAACATCTCGGTCAGGGATTACGTCCAGTTCAGCAATCAGGCGGTCGAGGGTGCGCTCGCTGATGCTGGTATTCACAGCAAGGCGGACGACGGGGCCAAACTGGCGGCTGCGAACGCTTTCCTCAATGAGGGTACTCATATCGTATTCTTCTTCATCCTGGTCGAGTTCGTACTCGTAGTCGATGTCCGCATTGCGCGTAACGCGGAAACTATGCGACTCCAGCACGTCCATACCGGAGAATAGCAAGTCCAGATTGTCGGAAATCAAATCTTCCAGCCAGATCAGCTGGTAGTTGCTTGACGAATCGTCACGTTCCACACTGCCATGATTTTGCAAAATCTGCCGCATTGTGATGATGCGTGGCAGCACATCATCAGGTACCTTCAAGCGAACAAACTCTGGGGTAGTTTGCGGGTCATCGCTGCGGCGCAGCCAAATGGCGAGGCTGAGGCTGAGGTTAGAGATAAACGGAAAGGGCCGCGCATGATCGACAGCCAACGGTGTTAAAACAGGGAATACCTCACGTTCAAAGTAGCTGCGAGCAGCGGCGCGTTGGCTGTGTGGCAATTTAGGCAGCTCCACAACCTGGACGCCTTCGGCCTCAAGGGCCGTCAGTACATCAACCAGGATGTTGCGCTGCTGTGTGACCATATCCAACACCAGATCACGGATGGTGTACAACAACTCATTCGGCTTGTAGCCGTCGGGGCGAGCGCGAGTAACCCCCGCACTGAGTTTATTGTGATAACCTGCTACCCGCACCATGTAAAACTCATCCAGGTTATTGCTGAAGATTGCCAGGAACTTAAGCCTTTCTAGTAGAGGGGTTTTTTCGTCACGCGCTTCTTCTAAAACGCGCTGGTTGAACTCAATCCAGGCCATTTCACGGTTCACAAACGTATCTGGGTTAAGCTCTTGCTCGGCTTTAGTCTGTACGATTTTCGCTTCTTCTGGGGCGGCAGTGTCGCGGATAGGCAGCTTGGCGTCGTTTGGCTGGCTGGGGGTGTCAGGTGTTTCGGTCATGTATCCTCCTCATTCACTGGGTAACGGATAATGCATGATTATAACGCTGGAATACCCACACCCCACCCACACTAAACTTAACAAACTCTAAGATTTGCGTTGGACAAACCGAATTATTGTTTGATTCACATGGGTGTCGTGTTATATTCTCCAACAGTGTCACTTTGTATGAGTGACCTTGCGTTTTATCGTCAAAGTTACTAGGAGTAGCTTAAATGCACAAAAAAGTACTCGGTTTTACCGTCGTCATTGCACTGTTCCTGACGGCGTTTGCCTTCCCGGTTGCCGCCCAAGATGATCTCGTCTTCCCGATTGGCGAAGATGACATGTTTAACTGGTCTAGCCTAGAGCGCTTTGAACAAATGGATTTGAGCGGTCAGGAAGTTCGTGTTTTTGGCCCGTGGCTGACCGTTGACCAGGAATTGGTCGAAAGCGTTTTCGCTTATTTTGAGCAAGCAACCGGTGCCGATGTTATTTACACGGGTTCCGACAGCTTCGAGCAGCAAATTATTATCGACATTGAGGGTGGTAGCCCGCCCGACCTCGCTGTGTTCCCGCAGCCGGGCCTGGCCGCAAATGTGGCTTCCCGCGGCAATCTGATCCCATTGGGTGAAGAGTTGGAGCAGTGGACGCTGGAAAACTATGCTGCTGGTGAATCCTGGTTGAGCCTGGGTACTTATGAAAACGCTGAGGGCGAGGAAGATTTCTTTGGTTTTTTCTATAAGGTAGATGTGAAGAGCCTGGTGTGGTATGTGCCGGATAACTTGGCCGACGCTGGCTATGACATCCCAACCACAATGGAAGAACTGATCGCCGTCTCCGATGACATCGTTGCTAACGGTGAAACCCCGTGGTGCATCGGCCTGGGCAGTGGCGACGCAACGGGTTGGCCAGCAACCGACTGGGTTGAGGACATCATGCTGCGTACACAGTCCCCCGACGTTTATGACCAGTGGGTCACGAACGAAATTCCGTTTAACGACGAGCGCATCGTGAACGCCATCGAAATCTTTGGCAGCTTTGCCAAGAACGATGAGTACGTGAATGGTGGCGCGGGTGCCGTTGCTGCAACCGACTTCCGTGACAGCCCGCAGGGCTTGTTCGAGATTCCGCCGCAGTGCTACTTCCACCACCAGGCTAGTTTCATTCCGTCCTTCTTCCCTGAAGACGCTGAACTGGGCATTGACGTAGACTTCTTCTACTTCCCTCCGTTCGAGTCTGAAGACCTGGGTAGCCCGGTGCTGGGTGCAGGCACGCTGTGGGCCGCTCCGCGTGGTGACAACGGCCCGACCGAGCTGACCGAAGCCACTGCCGCCCTACTGGACTTCCTCACCACGCCGCTAGCACACGAAATCTGGATGGCGCAAAGTGGTTTCCTGACCCCGCACACGGGTGTAAACCTGGATGCCTATGCCAACAGCACGCTGCGCGGCCAGGGTGAAATCCTTCAGAACGCTACTACGTTCCGCTTCGATGCTTCCGACCTGATGCCGGGCGCAATTGGTGCTGGTGCCTTCTGGACAGGTATGGTGGACTACGTTTCCAATCCTAATCTGACGGCTGAAGAAGCTGCAACACAGATTCAGGAAGCCTGGGACGAACTCGAGTAGGTTGCTACCGGGTAATCCTCGCAGTATGGATCGGGTGGAGGTCTAACGACCTCCACCTTTCCCAATTCTTACCCAAACCCGCCACTTTTTTCAAAAAGTGAACAAAAACTTGCCTTTTCGGACGCTTTGCGTCCGAAAACACGGGTTCAAAGGGTGCGGGGGCAGCGTCCCCGCGATGTGAAAACTTGACTTTACAATAGCCCTAAATGTGTTAGCCATTGGCTTGCTGTCTATGGTAAGCGGTGCTAGACTCTCCCGTCTTGCATGAAAGGTTGTTTTATGTCCACGTTACTGGTCAAAAATATACGTCTGCTGGCGACAATGGATAACGCACGTCGGGAAATCGAGAACGGTGCCATCTACATCCGTGACGGCGTGATTGAAGCAGTTGGTACTCTGGACGATATGCCGACGACGACAGCCGACATTGTTCTTAACCTGAGCCATCATGTTGTAATTCCGGGGTTGGTCAACACGCACCATCACATGTGTCAATCGCTGACCCGCACCATTGCCCAGGATCGGGAATTGTTTGGCTGGCTGAAAAGCCTGTATCCGCTGTGGGCGAACCTGGATAGTGAAGCCATCAATGTGTCTGCTCAGGTGGCAATGGCTGAACTTATGCTTTCTGGCTGCACGACCTCTAGCGATCACCTCTACATTTATCCGAACGACTGTCGCTTAGATGACGAAATTGAAGCGGCACTGGCAATTGGAATGCGCTTTCACGCTGCACGCGGCTCGATGAGTGTTGGCGAGAGCGAAGGTGGCTTACCCCCTGATCGTGTTGTGGAAGACGAAGCCGCGATTTTGAAGGAAACGCGGCGTCTGATTGAGGAGTATCACGACGCCGAGCGGCACGCTATGCTGCGGGTGGTGGTGGCACCGTGTTCTCCGTTTACGGTTAGCAATGACCTGATGCGCGAATCTGCCGAATTAGCTCGTAGCTACGGCGTCCATTTGCACACGCACCTTGCAGAAAATGACAACGATATTGACTACAGCTTGCAGGTATATGGCCTGCGCCCCGGTGACTATGCTGAGGATGTGGGCTGGGTAGGCAGCGATGTGTGGCACGCGCACTGCGTCAAGCTGAACAGCGACGAGATTAACCTGTTTGCGCGGACTGGTACCGGGGTTTGTCACTGTCCGTCTTCTAATATGCGCCTGGCGTCTGGAATTGCACCCGTTCGACATATGTTGGATGCTGGCGTGAACGTTGGGCTGGGTGTGGATGGCTCTGCGTCGAATGATGCGGGGCATTTGCTGGCAGAGGCGCGGCAAGCGATGTTGTTACAGCGCGTCGGGGGCGATCCTGCGACGCTGAGCGCCCGTGAAGCCCTGGAAATTGCGACCCTGGGCGGCGCGGCAGTCCTGGGTCGGGACGACATCGGGGCATTGGCACCCGGCATGGCCGCGGATTTCGCCGCCTTCCGAGTGGATGGGGTCGAGTTTGCTGGAGCTATGCATGACCCCCTGGCTGCATTGATCTTCTGCCGCTCAGTCAATGCAGATGTGGTGGTTATCAACGGGCGGGTGGTGGTACAAGACGGCCAACTGACGACAATTGACTTACCAGTTGTGGTCGAACGTCACAATCAGATTGCGAGGGCATTGGTTGACGGTAAACCATGACGTTTTTGCGAGTGGGCACAGCCTGCGCGGTAGCACCACAGTTGCAGTGGGTTTCTGCAAGTCAAGCTGCCCTCCCCCCCAACCTGACGCGCAGTATTTCAAGCCAACCAAGAGGAGCTAAAACAATGGTTGATACTACGATTACCGAACAGATCAAAGGTGAAGTTGAAAGCCACCGCGAGGACATCATTCAGTTTTTGCGGGATTTGTGTGCCATTCCCAGCTACGATAGCCAGATTCGTGCTGTGGGTGAGCGACTGCAAGCCGAAATGGAAAAGCTCGGTTTCGATGAGGTTTGGTGGGACAAGATGGGCAACGTTATCGGGCGCATTGGCGATGGCCCGGTCAAGTTGATGTACGACAGCCACATTGACACGGTGGGCATTGGCGACCCCGATGAATGGGATTGGGACCCGTTTGAGGGCAAAATTGAGGATGGGGTGTTCTTCGCACGCGGTGCCTCCGATGAGAAGAACAGTACGCCAGGTATGGTTTACGGGCTGGCTATTGCGAAGAAGTTGGGCCTGCTGGAAGGCGTTACAGCCTATGTGTTCGGTAACATGGAAGAACGCAACGACGGTATCGCGCCGCACGCGCTGGTTGAGGTTGAGGGCCTGAAGCCAGATTATGTGGTCATCGGTGAGCCGACCAAATTGCAGGTTTACCGGGGTCACAAGGGCCGCGTTGAAATGAAGGTTGTAGCGAAAGGCAAAAGCGCCCACGCAGCAAGTAACTACCTGGGCGACAACGCGATCTACAAAGTTGTGCCTATCATTGACGCAATTAGCAAGTTGGAACCTGAACTGGGCGACCACGAGTTCCTGGGGCATGGCCGCATCACCGTTTCAAAGGTGGAAGTCAAGACGCCAAGCCTGAATGCCGTGCCGGATGAAGCAATTGTTTACATCGACCAGCGTGTGACGTTCGGGGAAGACGCTGAGGGCGCTCTTCAGCGCATCAAAGAGATTGTGGGCGACCGCGACGACGTTGAGGTGTCGTTTTTGTACGATGAGGAACCTAGCTACACTGGCTTTGCATTTGGCAGTGACAAAATCTACCCGGCTTGGATTTTGGAAGAAGATGACCCGTTTGTGCAGGCAGGTGTCCAGGCAGGTGAGGCCGTCTTCGGTGAGAAGCCCGCAACTGGCAAGTGGGACTTTTCTACCAATGGCATTTACTGGCGGGGTAAGGCGGGCATCCCAAGCATTGGCTACGGCCCCGGTGATGAAGTCCACGCACACACGGTACTCGACCAGGTAAAGCTGGAAGATGTTGTGCAGTCAACAGCATGGTATGCCGCGCTGCCAGTTTACGTGGCCAAGCTGTAAATCTGCGCAACGCAGGCACGGCCCTGGTGTAACGCTGGGGCTTTTTCTTTATGCTGCCGAATCACGTCAATATCTAGGTGTTGCAGTCGAGATCACGCACCCCGTAGCTGCTGTGCCCCTGGAAAGTCGTTGCAAAAAGCGGCACTGTTGGCACTCATACTGAACTGACTATTGCTGCTGAGGTGACGTTCCAGCAGGGCGCTCACCTGAAACCGCGCCTGCTGGCCCTGGTTGAAGAACGCCTCGTCGCCAGGGGCGTTAGGCTGCAAAGTGGTTAACGAACAATCCCCAATCCGCGCATTTCTGACATAATCACCTTCTCGAAAGGCGTATCTGTACGAACAGGCAGGTAGTGGACGCCGCGCCGTCGCAGTTCTACTGAGATGCCGTTTTGCCACTCGGCTATGCGGCGCATGTAAATCTCTCGCATTCCGCCGTCAATCGTCACCTCCTGGGGCAGGCCAGTTTCCACGTCGATGAGGCGTAGGTCGCCTGCCAGTGGCGGTTCTACCTCTTCTGGTGAAAGGGTGTGCAGCACCGCAACCTCGTAGCCCCGCCCCACCAATGACTTCACCCCGTCAATGTAACCGTCTGGGTGAAACATATCGGTAAGCACAATCGCCAGCCCTGCCCTGCGCTCTCGCTTGACATAATCTGTCAGGATCGCGTTGAGGTCGATAGCGCCGTTGGTTTCAAGCTGCCCCACAAAGTTGAACATCCGGGCACTGTAGCCCCGCCCCCGATAGGGTCCAAACGTTTTCACCCCGTCACCGCTGGCGGCTGTGAGCAGCAGACGGTCGTTGCTGGCCAGTGAGATCGTCGAGAACCCGGCCATCATGCGGCGGGCATAGGTGAATTTGTGCGTGTCGGGGTCTTCCGTCTCTCGCGGGAAGTCCATACTCTTGGATGTGTCCAGAATGACATGTACGGCCAGGTCTTCCTCATCCTCAAACAGCTTGATGTAGGGGCGGCCTGTGCGTCCGTACAGCTTCCAGTCCAGGCGGCGGATGTCGTCGCCTTTGGTGTAGTTGCGGTAGTCCGCGAATTCAATGGATGTGCCGCGCTTAGTGGAGCGGCGCTCGCCTTTAATCGCACCGGAGCGGACTTTGTTAGCAATCAGCATCAGTTGTTCCAGTTTGCGGCGAGTGCGTCCGTCGAATAGCTGAGTGGGGTTGTCGGCCATGTGGGTCTTTCTACATTTTATTGTCGAACTCTGCTATTTCATGATAGCACGAGTGACAAATGGCAAGAACTAAAAGTTTGCCACGCACTGGGGTTAATGCTGTGCTAGCGCTCCTTGAAATGTGCGGGCTTCCGACGATGGATTGTATACAGGGAAGGTCTCTCGCCCAAATACCGTTACAAAATGATCCGCATGAGTTCCACGATTTGTGGGATGCCCCATCATATTTGTGCAAGTGAAATAGGGTTGCCATAGCTTTGACGTGGTAGTGCAGAACAATCGCCCGCAGTCTGCGTACCCATCTCGTGATTATAAACTTCTCTTAACAATCTTTTGACAAAGATTAATTTCCGCATTGTATACTCTGAAAGCAACATCTTTGTGTCGTAGCCAATACCATAGGAGATATAACGTGAAGTATTTACTTTCCATGCTACTTGTTTCCATATTGACGCTCTCTGGCGTTGTTGTAAGTGCCCAGGATGCTGAGCTTGGCACCCCAGAAAACCCAATTCAGGTTTACTTTGTTCCGTCTGCCGAGGCGCAGACGTTAATCGAAGGTGGTGAAGTTCTGGCTGAAGCGCTCGAAGAAGCCACTGGCCTGAGCTATGAAGTGAGCGTGCCCACCAGCTACGCCGCCACCATCGAAGCCATGTGTGCAGACCCGGCCAGCAGCATGGGCTTCATCCCGGCTGCCGGTTACGTCATCGGCAGCGAACGCTGCGGTATCGAAGTCCACGCGGCTGCCGTCCGCTTTGGTTGGCCGTTCTACTGGGCGCAGTACATCGTTTCGCGTGACAGCGACATCTACGTGCTGGGCGACCTTGAGGGCAAGTCCTGGGCTTATCCAGACAGCGCCTCCACCTCCGGTTTCATTGTGCCGTCGGTTGAGTTGCAGTCGCTGGGGATTGAGCCGGGTGAGCAGGTCGAGGCTGGTGGCCACAATCAGGCTGTGCTGGCCGTATACAACGGTGACGCCGATTTTGCCACCACCTACTTCTCCCCGCCGCTGACGCCGGGTGCTGGCTGGAGCGTTGACGACCTGCCGGAACCGTATGACCTCACAGTGGAAGAGAGCTTCGTGAGCGAAGAGGGCCGCTTGTTTGTGGGCGATACCCGCATCCTGGACGCTCGCTCCGCTGTTGCTGAACAGGCCCCGGACGTTGTGGACGAAATCCGCGTGTTGGCCATCTCTGACCCCATCCCGAACGACACGATGAGTTTTGGCCAGGGCTTCCCCGAAGAGTTGCGTACCGAAATCTATGAAGCCCTGGTTGCCTTCAGCGAAACTGAAGCCTGGGCAGAAAGCGCCCTGGGTGCCGACGACGGCTATAGCTGGACCTCCCTGAGCCTCGTGGACGACTCCGCGTTTGATTCCGTTCGCCTTCAGTTCGAGGTGCTGGGTCTGACTGAAGAAGACATCTTCGAGGACTAAACACCCCGTTAGTGCATCCGTTGGATTGTGGGGGTGGGGATGCCGTGCATTCCCGCCCCCCTTTTGTTTATACTCACGTCGCTAATCTAACCTGTGAGGGCGTTAACCATGCTGACGATTGAAAACCTGACGAAAGTGTATGACAACGGCTTTAAGGCATTGGATGATGTCTCATTTGAAGTGCCTGATGGACAGTTCGTGGCCCTTATTGGCCTGAGTGGGAGCGGTAAAAGCACGCTGCTGCGCTGCATCAACCGGCTGATTGAGCCAACAGCAGGCCGCATTGTGTGGAACGGCCAGGACATCACGTCCATCAGCGACGAGGAAATCCGCTATTTGCGCCGCCGCATTGGGATGATCTTCCAGCAGTTTAACCTCGTCAAACGCAGCAAGGTTATCACCAACGTGATGGCCGGTCGCCTGGGTTACACCAACCCGCTGTTTAGCCTGTTCAATTACTTCCCCCCCGCAGAGGAAGAAAAAGCGCTCACCAACCTGGAACGGGTAGGCATTCGCAATCAGGCGTACAAACGCGCTACGGAGCTATCCGGCGGGCAGCAGCAGCGGGTGGCCATCGCCCGCGCCCTGATGCAAGACCCCGAACTAATGCTGGCCGATGAACCCGTTGCCAGCCTTGACCCGGCCACATCGCATGGCGTAATGAAGTATCTGGAATCGCTCAACAAAGAGGACGGCCTAACGGTGGTTTGCAGCTTGCACTTCCTCAGTTTGGCCCGCACCTATGCTGACCGTGTGATTGCCCTGAAGGACGGTAGGCTGGAATTTGACGGCCCGCCGGAGGAAATCGACAACGACCGTTTTAAGGAAATTTACGGTGAAGAGGCTGTTGACGTGGGCATTTCTTAAAAGCTATCTGAGAAGTTTGTGAGGGTAGCGCCCTCACCCTCACGGCAGGGGATGCTAATCCCTTGAGGGATATGGGGTTTCACCCCATGCTTTTGCTTTTCAAACGACTTCTTAGGGGACGCAGCGCCAGCCACAACCTGCACATTAGCCCAACCGACGCGAGGAACAACTATGCCAGATGAAAACCCAACCCCAAAGCAGCCCGAAAGCCGAACAGCGTTGCAGCGCGTGCTTGTTCTGCTGGCTATTGTGATCGGAGTGTTGATTTACGCCTATGGGTGGAGTGTCACAGAGATTGACCTGGAACGCCCCCAGGAAGCGCAGCGCCAGGAAAACGTCGCCATTGCCCTGCGCGAACTGCTGTCACCCAACGTTTTCAGTCAGGAACGCACCGTTGAAATCTACAGTGCGGACTTCCTGATGGCGTGCGACGAAGACACGCGCCCCCAGGCCCCGGCCAGTGAGGCTGCCCCTGTCGTCAGGCTGAACCCGACCTGCGGTGACAACGGCGACGTGATCACATTTTCGATTACCGGGGCCGCTGCCAATGCTGATGCCCGCGTCCGCTGGATACCGCCCGCCAGTGATGATGAAGAAACACGCCCCCGCCCCCGTGAGCTTGTGGGGGCAGACCGTGAGGACTTTGTACTGAGCAGCAGCGGCAGTTTCACCGGGCAAATCGAAGTGCCCCGCATTCGCGGCGGCGAGGGGCAAATTCATACCGTGCAGGTGCAGGTGGCCGTGCCCGCCGGGCCAATCCAACTATCAGAGAGTGCCCTGCTGGTTGCTGACCGAATGCTGCAAACGATCTTCATGGCGCTGGTGGCCACAACCGTTGCCATCCCGATTGCAGGGGTGTTGAGCTTTTTCGCGGCCCGCAACCTCATGGAGGAGATAACGCTTTCCGTCGGCAGCTTGCTTATCGCCTTTACGACCTTTGTGGTGGGGCTGTGGCTGGGCGGCACCTTCCTAACGCCGCTAGGTCGCATGGCGTTGATGATCGGGCGGGGCGACTTGGGGGGCGACTTCGGCGCTCTGACGGCATTCGCTGTGCCGGGGGTGTATCTGTTTGGTATGCTTACCGTGATGCAGCGGCTGAACCCGGTGCAAATCGAGCAGCGCAACCAGGAAGCCAACCGCCTCAAGCAAACCTCAAACTCCATCGTCGTCGGCCTGTCTGCGATTGTGCTGGTTGGGGCACTGGGCGGGCTTGGCCTGCTGGGCGGTGAGCAAATCCAGGCGGGCGGGGCGGCTTTGGCCATTGCGGACCCGGTGGGCATCGCCCAGCAGATGCAGGCGGCGGCTTCTGCATTGATTGTCTCGCTGGGCAACTTCCTAACGCTGCTGGGCACCCTGGTAGAGATGGGCATCGGCCTGCTGGCCAGTGTAGTAACGGCGTTCACCCTGGCCGGGATTGCGGGCAACTGGCTGGGACCACTTGTGCGCGGCGTGCCCGCTGGCCTGGGGCGCGGCCTGGGGCTGGGGCTGGGCGCGGTTGCCGGGGCCATGCTGCTGGGCTTTTTGGGTGTGCTAGGGACGTGGGCCAGCCTGCTGGGACTGCTGCCAGTGCTGGTGGCAGCGATTCTTGGTGGCAACCTGCTTTTAACGATTGCGCGTCGTTTGGCAGTGGCCACCACAGGCGCAGACGTGTTTAAACGCCAACGCCTGCTGCGCCTTGCTGTTTTCGTCGCCGGAGCTGTGATTGTGTTCATCCTGGCATTTGACTTGCTCAACGTTGGGCGTTCGCTCGTGGATGGCACTTTGCCAACGGCTACACAGACAACCCTATTGGGCAGTACACTCCCACTCTCGCAATATGTGTTCAACGCAATGTGGTTGGGTGCCCTCTTGGGTGGCCTGGGGGGTGCCATCAGCAGTGTAAAGGCGGTCTTCCCGCTAGGGAACTTACTTTACAACACAAGCCGCACCAGCCTAAACGTGGTGCGCTCGATTGAGCCGCTCATCATGGGGTTGGTCTTTGTTGTTTGGGTAGGTATTGGCCCATTTGCGGGCGTTTTGGCCCTGACGTTGCACAGTGTTGCGGCGCTGGGTAAGCTTTACAGTGAGCAAATCGAAAACATTGACCCCGGCCCCATCGAGGCGCTCAAATCGACCGGGGCTAATCAGCTTCAGACAATCGTCTATGCCGTCGTTCCACAGATTATCCCCCCTTACATCGCGTTCACCATGTATCGCTGGGACATCAACGTGCGGATGTCTACCATCATCGGGTTTGTTGGTGGTGGTGGTATTGGCCTGCTGCTCCAACAGCAGATTAATCTACTGCGGTATCGAGAGGCAGGGGTGGCCGTCCTTGCAATTGCAATTGTCGTGTCTATTTTAGACTACGCTTCTGCAACGATTCGTGAACGCCTCACATAAAGTCAGTTTGGCATTGCTATTTATGCAGGTTATATGACGCAGATCACCTGTTCACTAAGCACTCAAGGCCAATCCTGTACATCAACATCGTGGTTGACTGGCTTTGACGGCTCATCAGTGTGGGGCGGGCCATAATACTTGCCGTGGTCGCAGCGGCTTCTGAAGCGCTGGCCAGCCACACGGACGGAAAATGTGAACAATTACTCGTGTGAGGGTGTATTAAAAAACCGGGGCAGGCAGTCTGCACCCGGTTTTTGTTTCCTAAGGAGGTTAGTTCGCGCAGCCAGCGCTGGTGGTGAGGTAGGTCGCACTCACCCAGCCCTGCTGGTCGGTGTAGATGACCTGATACCAATCACTATCACCAGTGCGGGCGGTCGATTGCAGGCTAATCTGGAAAGGCAGGCGTGCCAGGATTTCACTGTCCGTGTTCGGCTCTGACCGTAAACGAACCATTGCGCGGGTGGTCACGCGGCAACCACTCAGTGAAACGGTACCGTTCACAGTGGTTGCTGCACCGGTCACCGCTGCCGGGTCAACCCCTTCAATGATTTCGCCTTCTTCATCTACAACGACAGTTTCACCATCTTCTGTTGTGATGACAGTGCCTTCAACTGCTGCTGGAACGGCGTCAGGGGCCGGGGCAGGTGATCCTTCCACCAGGATGGCCGTGCCCGTGGTGCCAATGATGGCGCAAGTGTAAGCACCTGCTTCCAATTCACGGGTCACGGCGGGCAGCGGTGCAGAAACACGCGGGTTATCTACCGCGCTGCGATAGAAGAAGGTGCCCGTGCCGCGCAGGCACACCTGGATGTCGCGTCCGAAGCCGACCACACTTGTGTCGCTCGTAACGCCGCTAATTTCCACAGCGGCCTTCACACCCCGGCGAATAAGGCCGATGTCACCGATAGACCCGGCACTCTGAACGAACTTGGTGCCATCATGGATGACAAAACAGCCGACCGAGCCATCGCTGACGGCCTCACCGGGTACGCCTACGCGGGCGACAGGCTGAGATTGGGCGTCAAGTTGGCTGCATGTGCCCGCCGCCTGGGCACCCACAATGTTGACGGAGACGAGAGCAGTGCTGACCAGTGCTGCCAGCACGATCAATTTCTGATAGAGATTACGCATATGTATTGGCCTCTAAGACTTAACTTTCGAGATAGCGGCACCAAATATATCAGCGATGTGCGGTCTGTACAAACCTGAATCGCAGTTGGTGAATGGGTATTCAGTCAGGGGTAGGTAGCTGAGTGCGGCGTAAATCGTCTTGACCGAGCGGTGTCAAGCTGCATCGCTGACCGGGGTCATGACTGCATCGTCAGGGCACAGCGTCTCGCCCTTCGGGTGAGGGCTAAAGTGGGTCTCCATGTTGTTCTGTACTCGTACCCAGTCTTCGACCAGTCCACGAAATTCGTCTTCAAACCCCATCCCCCCCTTACCTTAGTTATGAATCACAGATTTGCCCACACCACGTACAGCCGCGTTTAACCCGAGTGAATCCCCACAGACGTTAACTATCGCCCTTATCCCACAGCTAAATCGCACGCATATGGGACCGAACCCCACCCACCACAGGGCCAGCCCTGGCAACTGCGTGCGCTCAGTATTCTCATTCCCTGCTGTGTACACTAACCTATACCACCGTTATCCGTAGCAACCCACCAGACGAGACACCTATGCGCCGACTCATTACGGTATTTGGATTAAATGGCGAGTTCCTGCGAACCCTGGAAGCCAGCCTGATTTTGCTGTTTTTCACACAAGCCCTGCGCTTCTTGATTGGCACCTACTTTAGCCGGATTGGCAGTGCCTCACTCTTATCGCGGTTGCAACCAGAAGTGGTCGCGCAGCTTACCGATACACCTGGCTTTGTGCAGCCACAGGTTGTTGCTCAGGAAATTTCCTTTTTGATTTACATGGTGGTACTGCCCGCGCTGGCCATCTTCATTGGGCGCTTCCGGCTTGTGATGATTCTGGCAGCACTGGCGGTAGCGGGTGGGCGCACTATCATGGTTGCCGACGTGAACATTACCGCTGCGACCGCCGCCGCGCTTACGGTAGGGAGCGGCCTATTCTACATCGCGTTGCTAACGCGCCACCGCTACAGCATTTTTCCACACAGCGTCATTCTCGCCCTCGCTGCTGACCAACTTATTCGCACGTCCGGCAACACCCTGGACCCCACCTGGTCAACCAATTTTTTCACTGCCCAACTGGGGTTGTTTTTCGTCGCTGTTATCCTGAGTGTTGCGAATTACTTTATTGGTCGCCGCGTCGAAAATCCTGAACGTGGCTTACTCACCTTTTGGGGCGGGTTGGGCCTGGGGGCATTGCTGTTTTTGGAACTATCGCTGCTTAGTTTGCCGAACGCGGTCGCCAACCGCGCCCGTGTGACCTATCCGCTGGTGGTGCCTGCTTTACTTGTGGCAACGCTGCTGCCCTTGCTCGGCCCAACACGGACGTTTGCCCGCCAGCTTACGGGGGTCTTCGATGCAGCCGTGCGTGGGTGGGTGTGGCTATTGCTGGTCGCTTTTATGCTGGCACTGGGAACGCGCTTCTCCGGCCCGTTGTCGGCAGCAGGGTTCATTACTGCACAATTTGGCATCAGCATGATCTGGTGGTGGTTGGTGCGTCCACAGGCCGAGCGAGAGCGTAATCTGAGCGGGTTGTGGGTCGTCTTCGGAACACTTATCTTCGCGCTGTTCCTGCTGTTTGATTACTTCACCTACGAGTACGCCTACGTCCAGCAGATAGCGACCAATGTGGCCACAGGTAATGACCTGCTCAACAGCATATTGGAGCCTGTTCTCGAAGGGTTTAACACCATCGTCGTGCCACTGCTGCGTGGCTTCCGGGGATTGGGGTATGCCGTCATATTATTGGCGGCGTTTATTGCCGCCCTACCTCTTATCCGCACCCAGCGCCGGATTGCATGGCGCAGCACCAGCACCGCACTACAAAATGTGATGCGCGTCGGCCTCCTCATCGGGTCAGCAGCGTTCGGCGCTACCCTGGCGCAGCCGCCGCTGATCTTCGGCGTGCCCGCTGCGGATAGCTTGCGCGTCGGCACCTTCAATATTCACGGCGGCTACAGCGAATATTACGCCTTCACCCTGGAAGAAATCGCGCAGACAATTGACCAGAGCGGTGCCAGTGTGGTGATGCTCCAGGAAGTTGAAGCAGGGCGACTGACCAGCTTTGGCGTTGACCAGTCCCTGTGGCTGGCTCGTCGCCTGGGTATGGACACACGCATGTTCCCGACGAACGAGGGCTTGCAGGGTTTGGCGGTGCTATCCGAAGTTGAGATCGTGTTTGCAGACGGTGAAATCCTATCCGGCATTGGCCAGCAAACCGGCTTGCAGCGTGTACAAATCCGCCCGGTAGACGACGCCATTGTGACGGTTTACAACACATGGCTGGGCCTGCTGCTAAACCGTACCGACAGGCCCATCGAAGCGCAAGAACAGGATCAACAGCGCCAACTTGACCAGATCATTTCGATCATTGGCCAGCATCACCCCAACCGGCAGCTTGGCTATACCGTCGTCGGCGGCACATTCAACAACATTCCAGATTCGCCTCTGATTGAGCGGATGCGAGCCGTTGGTTTCAACGATCCTTTTGCCGGTTCGCCCATCGAGCGTTCTGCCACGCTAATTCGCACCGGCCTGAGTGCCCGCGTAGACTACGTATGGATTTACCCAGAAGTTGCGTTAGGTGTCAACGTCATGCCGAATGATGCCTCTGACCATCGACTGGCCTCTGTAGGCATCTCATTGACTTCACCTTAGTCGGCTGATGTTGCTTTGTCAGTAGTGGCACCGTTTTCGACCTCAATGGCTTCAAGGGCATCCCGCGCAGCAGACTGTGCGGCTGCCCGCTTGCTGCGCCCCACGCCGCGCCCGGCCACCTGCTCATCAATAACGACTTCGGCTTCGTATTCCTTTTCATGATCCGGGCCAGATTCACTCACGATAGTATACACAGGCGTAATGCCCCGCTCTGCCTGACTCCACTCTTGCAGCAGGGTGCGTGCATCCTGGTAAGACGCTTCTTCGATCACCGTGTCCAGGCGGTGGGCCAGCATCGGAATCACAAAAGCCCGTACCGCCTCAATCCCCTGGTCAAGATACAGTGCGCCTACAAGCGCCTCAAACGCTGCACACAAATTCGTCTTACGGGTACGCCCGCCGCTGTTCTCCTCTCCCTTGCCCATCCGCAGGGTGTCGCCGAGGTTGCATTCAATCGCCAACTCTCGCAGCGATTCTGTGCGAACCAGCGCAGCCCGCAGGCGCGTTAACCACCCCTCAGAGCGGTCAGGAAAGTGATGATAGAGCATATCCGCGGACAGGAAGTTTAACACCGCATCTCCGAGGAACTCCAGGCGTTCATTGTCCGCGATGGGGGTGTCTGTTTCATGCACATACGAACGGTGCGTCATGGCTTGCTCAAGCAGCATCCGCTCTCCAAACTGAAGGCCAAGTTGTTCCTGCAACACCTCAAGTGAAATCGGTAGGTCACGTTTTGCTTCACTCATGGATAACACCTCAAAAACGTTTAAATACCAATACTGCGTTGTGCCCCCCAAAGCCGAATGCATTGCTCATCACATAGCTAAGCGCGGCTTCCCTGGCCTCGTTGGGCACATAATCTAGATCACAGGCAGGGTCTGGCGTCTCCAGGTTAATCGTCGGTGGGATGGCCTGCTCTTGCAGCGCCATGACGGAGAAAATTGCTTCCATCGCCGCCGTCGCGCCCATCGCGTGCCCGGTCATGCTTTTCGTGGAACTGACGGGAATGTTGTAGGCCGCTTCACCAAACACATGCTTGATCGCTAGCGTCTCCATGCCGTCATTAAGCGGAGTTGCCGTCCCATGCGCGTTAATGTAGTCAATTTGCTCTGTGGTCAGCTTAGCGTCATCCAATGCACGCTGAATCGCAATCGCCGCCCCCCGTCCATCAGGATGCGGGGCGACCATGTGATATGCGTCGGATGACGCACCGTAACCGACAACCTCGCCCAAAATTGCCGCACCGCGCTGCTGGGCATGTTCCAATTCTTCCAGAACCAGCACGGCTGCCCCTTCCGCTACGACCAACCCCGTGCGCGCAACATCAAACGGGCGCATTGCCATTTGCGGCTTCTCAACCTCATGGGAACAAGCCCCAAGCCGGTCAAAACCTGCAATCGCGTTGGGCAAAATCGGTGCTTCACCTGCCCCAGCCACCATCACATCCATACGCCCCAGCCGAATCTGGTCAAAAGCATGCCCGATGCAATCTCCACCTGTTGCACAGGCGGATGTAATAATATAAGACGGTCCATTTACGCCCAACTCGATACTACTCAGGCTGCTGCCCGTCGTCGTCATAAAGCTAGGGATACCAAACGGAGACATCCGGCGCGGACCGTGCTGGTGGATATTATGTAACTGTTCAGAAAAACTCGTCATCCCACCAATAGATGAACCGATTATAACACCCGTTCGCAGGCGTTGTGTCTCCGTAGCGATAGTCACCTCGGCCTGCTCAACCGCCTGCTGCATTGCCGCATAGATTAGTAGCTGATACCGATCTAGCCGCCGCGCCAACTTGGTAGACGCCGACGACATTGAATTCCAATCTTTGATTTCCCCTGCAATTTTGACATCAAAATGGGTGGTGTCAAAGTGTGTAATATCACCAATCCCACTTTCGCCGTTGAGCAAAGCACACCAGCTTTGGGGGGCTGTGTTGCCGACTGAAGTAATAGCCCCCATGCCGGTTACGACAACGCGCCGCATCATGGCACTGTTCCTCATTACATCGTGTGGTGCTGGCCATCGTGTATGTAACCAGACTGGCACATTATAGCGTGTTGACGCAATTTGCCAGTCAGTGAGTGGTCTTGTATCGGCCTGAGGCGAGTTGTATACTTATCTTACTCATTATTCGCAAAGTAAGTAAGGAAACCGAAGTGGGGCTTTTTCGGCGCGGGATGTCCAAAACGCGCAGTTCGTTCTTTGGGCGCATTTCGCAACTTATTGGCGCATCAGAAATTGACGACGAAATCTGGGAAGATATTGAAGCGCTTCTCATCCAGGCAGACCTCGGCATCAACACGACAACTCGCATTCTTGACGACGTGCGGGAACGGGTGAAGAAAGAAGGCGTGGTGACAGTCGAAGGGGCCGAGGACGTGTTGAAAGCAGCCCTGCGCGAGTTGGTTAGTGTGCCGCCCGAACTGAATCTAGACGGACGCAGCCTGTCTGTGATTCTGATTGTTGGCGTCAACGGCTCTGGCAAAACCACATCCATTGCAAAACTAGCCAACCACCTTAAACAACAGGGGCGTCAAGTCATCCTCGCCGCCGGAGATACATTCCGTGCGGCTGCTATTGAGCAATTACAAACCTGGGGCCAGCGCATTGACGTACCGGTGATCGCCAACAAAGCCAACTCAGACCCTGGTTCGGTTGTCTTCGATGCAACATCCGCCGCCCGCGCCCGCAAGCTGGATACACTCATCATTGATACTGCTGGACGCTTACACAGCAACTATAACCTGATGGAAGAGCTTGCCAAAATCAAGTTTGTCGCTCAAAAAACGGTTCATCAAGCGCCACACGAAGTTCTACTTGTTCTGGACGGTACCACTGGCCAGAACGCGCTCCAGCAGGCGAAAAAGTTTCAGGAGGTTGTCGACGTGACAGGCGTTATCGTCACGAAACTGGACGGCTCAGCAAAAGGCGGTATGGTCTTTTCAATCTTCAATGATTTGGGGCTGCCCGTTCACTACGTTGGCCTTGGCGAGGGCCTGGAAGACCTGGCCCGTTTCGATCCTGATCTGTTCATTGACAGCCTGTTTAACGACAACTGACGCCCCTAAACCTGCACCACATGACGTAGCCAAACCCCGGCGACCGCAACTCACACCTGACAAAATCAACTAACTGCCTGTGCGTCTAGGCAATAGCGCACAGGCCCACTGTCAAAGGACACACTGCTATGGAGCAACTTTCAACCCAACTGCGCGATATGAAAGAAAAAGTTGATGGCTTGATGGCTCGGCTGGACATTGCAACAAAAGCCGAACAGGTCAAAGATATGGAAAAGCAAGCCGCCGCCCCTGACCTGTGGGACAGCCCGCAGGCTGCCCAAAAGCTGATGCAATCCATGTCACGCCTGAAAGAAGAAGTGAACCGCTGGCAAAAGCTCGCGCAGCAGGTTAATGATGCCCTTGAACTCGCCGAACTGGGCGATAATGCCCTGAATGACGAACTGACCGAAGAATTCAACCGCCTGCAAGCCATCACAGAAAAGATGGAGTTACAAGCCGTGTTTAGCGGTCCCTATGACGCCGCCGACGCCATCCTGTCGATCCATGCGGGGGCCGGTGGCACCGACGCTCAGGACTGGGCTGAGATACTAGAGCGCATGTACCTGCGCTGGGCAGAGCAGAACGGTCATAAGGTCGAGGTCATTGAGCGCAGCGAGGGTGAAGAAGCGGGTATCAAAAGCATGACCGCCAGCGTGCGCGGCGGAGATTACCCATACGGCTACCTGCAAAGCGAACAGGGTGTTCACCGCCTTGTTCGCCAAAGCCCGTTCGATTCGTCCGCCCGCCGCCACACCTCATTCGCCAAGGTCGAACTGTGGCCCGACATCCAAGATGACATCGAGATTGAAATCGACCCCAACGACCTGCGCATTGACACCTACCGTGCAGGCGGGGCAGGTGGACAGCACGTCCAGAAGAACGACACCGCCGTGAGGATTACCCATATACCCACTGGCACTGTCGTCCAATGCCAAAACCAGCGCAGCCAGGCGCAAAATCGCGACCGTGCTATGCAAATTCTTAAAGCGCGTCTGTTCGAGATGGAACGCAAGAAGCAGGAAGCCGAACTTGCCGAGCTAAAAGGCGAAAACGTTGATGCCGGTTGGGGCAATCAGATTCGGTCCTACGTGCTGCACCCCTACCGAATGGTCAAGGATATGCGAACCAGCTACGAGGTTGGCAATCCCGACAGCGTCCTTGACGGCGACCTCAACGGTTTCATGGAATCGTACCTGCGAGTACAACTCGAAAAAGTAGCCCGCTAACACACGCGCCAATCAGGAGTTCCCTATGAATGCATCCGTTGTCTTCGACCGCGCCGCCCACTTCTATGACGATACAAGAGGATTCCCACCGGGGATTGAATATGCTGTCGCAAAGAGGTTTCAGGCGGCAGGTCACATCATGGCATCTACGCACATCGTTGAACCCGGCATCGGTACCGGGCGCATTGCGCTGCCCGTAGCCCAATTGACGGGTGCCACCATCACCGGGGTAGACCTATCCGCGCTCATGCTCAAGCAGCTGCACACCAAACAAAGTAAAGAGGCTATCCACACCATTCAGGCGGACGCCACACAGATGCCGCTTAAATCACAGGCGTTTGATATTGCGGTCATTACTCACGTTTTCCACCTCATCCCAGATTGGCGGGCCGCATTAGCAGAAATCGAGCGCGTGTTGAAGCCAAACGGCTTACTGCTCTACTCTTGGACAATACACGAGGACACTGCCTTCCTGGCAGCATGGCGGCGTGTGCTCAAAAAGCGCACAGGCGTCCGCTACGAAGACTTCAGCCGCACCCCCTTCCTGGATAGTATGAGTTGGCAGCGCGCAGGTGAGGTGCAGCGGGTTATCTACCATACAGAGCGCACCCCGCAGGACTACATTGATAGCCTGAAGAATCGCATATGGTCATCCACATGGCACATGTCTGATGAGGAAATCGCGCAGAGGGTCACCACCCTGATTGCTGCCGCCAGGGAGCATAACCTTTCGCTTGATGACCCCCTCCGGCAAGAAGCTCAATTTTACATTGCGCCTTATGCTCCGCCCGCCTGACGATGCACATCGTCCATGTGACGCCTTACTACGCGCCCGCCTATGCCTTTGGTGGCGTACCGCGTGCCGTTGAGGGAATGGTCCTTGCCTCCGTAAGGCGTGGTCACACTGTCACTGTCCTCACAACGGATGCGCTATCACCAGGTGAGCGCAGCCCGCAGACGAGCGCAGCCCGCGACGGCGTGCAGATGATCCGCTGCCGTAACCTGTGGCTGCGTGGTCACGCAAACGTATCCACACCCAGGGGCCTACACGCAGCAGCAACGCGCATTTTTCCCACTGCTGATGTGGTTCACTGCCACGAGTTCCGCACGACAGAGAACCTTATTGTGACGCCCATTGCCACCCGCAGCAACACCCCACTCGTGCTGTCACCGCATGGAACACTGCCGCACAGCACCGGACGAAGCCTGCTCAAATCCATATGGGATCGCGCCATCAGTCCAGCGATGGCCAAACGCTTTGACGCTGTCGTTAGCCTGACGCAGCACGAACACACCGAGGCGCAAACGCTCTGGCAGCAATTCAGCGCTGTCAGCAAACAGGTGGTTATTCCTAACGGTATCGACATGGCCGAGTTCACCAACCTACCGCGGCCCTCCAGGTTCAGGGAGCAATTTGGACTCGGCAATGCACATGTTATTCTATTCATGGGGCGGTTGCATCCACGTAAGGGGGCGGATGTGCTGGCGCGGGCCATGCATCATGTTCAAACGCCCAACGTCAAATTGCTCATCGCCGGGCCAAATGCCGGTTTAGGGACTACGTTGCAACAGTTAGCCAGTGAAGATGATCGCATTATAATAGCCGGTTACCTGGACGGAGAGGCGCGGCTAGCAGCCTATGCAGCCGCTGACGTGTTTGCACTCCCTGCCATTGGCGAAGGGCTACCGATGGCTGTTCTTGAGGCGATGGCCTGCGAAACCCCGGTTGTTGTGTCACCGGGATGCCACCTAGCAGAAGTCACTGCCTATGGTGCCGGGATCGAAGTCAACGTTGATGAACGTGCCATCGCGCAGGCAATTGATTTACTGCTCAGCAGCCCCAAACAGCTTACGGAAATGGGGCAAGCGGCTCGAAGTCTCGTCGAACAGCGATTTACGTGGGATGGTGTAGCCCAACAGCTTGAGCAACTCTACGAAAGCGTATGCTTAACGGGCGAAACCGTTGTTGAACAACCGAATTAGGAAAACCAACAGAATGGCACCGATGGCACCGGCTATAATCCGCCCCAATATCGGAATTTGCACAAACCCACCCAGCCCGATGAGTTGGAGCAGGCGCGTGCCAATCAGGCCACCCACAAAACCCAGAGCAATGTCTGCTAAGGGGCCATAACCTCTGCCGCGTAATACACGTCCGGCCAATGCACCGGCCAACATCCAGATGACCGCTGCGATGAGTAGCCCCACCAGACCGAACGAAACTTGCAGCAGCGTTGGCAGCACAACCAGTGCGCCTACTACCGCCAATCCGAGGATAACCATGCTTGCAAGGCTGTTACGTGTCATAACCCGGAAACTCTCCTGCAAAAATCATACAACTTAACCTACCAAGCTGTACGGCGAACGAGCGGTAAAGTTGCGAAACTCAGCGGGCGACGTTTGCTACCAGCACATCCAGGGCTAACTCAATGCTCATCTGGCCGGTTTTCACCTGCCTGTCGTAGTCTAATAGCTTGCGGTACACGTTCTCTAGATTTTCCAGCGAAAACGGCTGCACCTGCCCCGGCAGCTTACGTGCCGGGAACGCCTTTATGCCAATAGCATCCGGCAGCGTGGCGGCGGTGCCCCCGCTTTCCAGATGTTCCTTTGTAAGCAGCATTAACCGGAACTGCCGCACAAACAGCGCCCACACCCGAAAGCCGTCCTGGTCAGGTTCTGCGAGCACCTGATGAAGCATGGCCATCGCCTGATCGCCCCGTCCCGCAGCCATCGCGTCGATCATGTCCCAGATGCGTGTTTCTGAGGTGTATGGTGTTAGCAGCGCGACCGTATCCTCAGTGATGGGGTCACCGCCCGTGTAGCTGGCTAGCTTGAGCAGTTCGTTGTCGGCACGTCGCAAGTCACTGTTAACCACCGATGCTAGAGCTTGGGCACCCACAAGCTCTAGCACCGTATCGTATTCGGTTTTGGCGTGCTGCATCAGCCAGCCTGTCAGGTTTTTAGGGGCTGAAAACGCCTTTTCAAAACCGCTGGGGTCAGATTGCGCCAGCTTGAGCAGCTTACTATTGGCAACCACCTTCTGCCGTTCCACAAAAACGAGCCGCGCCCACTCCGGTAGATAGGGCAGGTCATCCAGCAACCGTTTGACCTGCTTTTTGCCCGTCTCGCCCGCGCCCTTGCGCGTGACATGCGCGATCATCCCCTTAACGATGACCAATCGCCTATCGGCCAAAAACGGAAACGCACTCACCGCAGATAACACATCGGCTGCCGTCGCATTCGACCCATCAAACTCGGTCGTGTTTAGGCCAGCACTGTCAATCGCGGCCATGTCAGCCCGCATTTTGGCGACGGTTTTCGTCAGGCTGAACTCATCATCGCCATGAAAGATGTAGAAGCGGGGGGTAGCGCTCACGGTTGCCGCCTGCACTCAAGACGAAACCGTGTCAACACGATGAATAACCACCCGCTGCCCAAACCAGTTGGATTCACGCCGTTCAATCCGCATCACTTCGGTATCACCGGGGTCACCGTCTGTCGTGACGTGCTTTTGCAGCCACGTTCCTAAAGGCTTAGAGACAAACACGGCTGCAATCATCGACAGCACCAGTACAGGCAACCGCTCACCAAAGCTCTCGCCACGTCGGTTCGACCCCTGCGTCACAAGCCACGCGGTTAGCGCCGTCAAGTAAGCCGTTGTGACAAGATTGGTTCCACAGTTGGGGTGAATCGCCAGTGAGCGCTCCCCGTGTTGCAACCGCGTCAGCGCATCACTCACGGCTCGCACCACTTGATCGGTAGCGACTTCACTGCCGATGAGTACAAAGCCGCCTGCATCGCTTCGGCCCGCCATTTGTAAACCGCGTACCCGCCGCGACAGCATATGAATCGTCGCATGTTCAAGCGCGTGGTTGCGCCGCACCTGCCGGACAAAAGGCGCGGTGAGCAAGCCTGCAAACAGTTGTGGAATAGGGGATTGAGCCGTCATGAACTGATCCTTGCCATTATGATTACGACTCGACTGTAACAGAAACAGTATCAATACGAAAGCAGGACATTCGTTAGAACATGGCAGTGCGGGTGGGCTTAATACCCACCCCGCTGCTGTAGATGTTAGAGGATTTGCGATAGAAACAACTGTGTACGCTCGTGATTGGGGTCCTCGAAGAAGTGTTCCGGCGTGCCAATTTCGACCACACGCCCGCTGTCCATGAAAATCACGCGGTCAGCAACCTCACGCGCAAAGCCCATCTCGTGCGTGACAACCATCATGGTCATACCACTACGAGCAAGTTCCTTCATCACGTCCAGCACCTCTTTAATCATCTCTGGGTCCAGCGCCGATGTCGGCTCGTCAAACAACATGATCTTCGGGTTCATGGCGAGAGCGCGGGCAATCGCCACACGCTGCTGCTGCCCACCAGAAAGCTGCCCAGGGTACTTGCGGGCTTGCTCTGGAATGCCAACGCGCTCCAGTAAGTCCAGGCCGACTTTTTCCGCGTCTCTGCGCGAGCGCCGCCGAACATGACGCTGTGCGAGGGTGATATTTTCAAGCACAGTCAGATGGGGAAACAGATTAAACTGCTGGAACACCATACCCACTTCACGACGAATTTCGGCAATATTGCCAATATCGTTGGTGAGCTTCGTTCCGTTGACGGTAATATCGCCTTCCTGGTGCTCTTCCAGGCGATTGATGCAACGAATCAGCGTGGATTTGCCTGAGCCAGACGGGCCGATCACCACGACCACCTCACGTTCGCGCACCTTCAGGTTAATGTCCTTGAGGACGTGAAAGTCACCGAACCACTTATTAACATCGTGGCATTCGATAACGTAATCGCCGAGGGTATCTCCGGCCCGTTTCTCTTTTTCTTCGTTTAACAGATCAACCATGATATTTCCTCATATGTCCAAGTAGGCGGGGCATCAGCGGCGAGCTGCACCCACCCCTGTACTTTCCAAATGGCGGCTAATTGACGCCACTGCAAGGCTTACAACCAGGTAAACGAGGCCCACGAACAAGTACGCTTCTCGCTGGAATGAGCGGTACTGTTGTTGACCGTTGACGATTAACTCCACAATACCAAGTAGTTCAAACAGGCCCACAATCGAAACCAGCGTTGTGTCCTGGAACAGGCTCACGACCTGGCTCATCAATGCGGGGATCACCGCACGGATGGCCTGGGGCATGGTAATCAACCAGGTAACATATGCAGGTTGCAAACCGAGCGCCTGTGCGGCCTCCATTTGGCCTTTAGGCACAATCTGCAAACCACCACGAATGATCTCTGCCATATACGCACCAGAAAATAGCGACAGACCGATCATCATGCGGGGGGCGAGTTCAATCGCACCACTGCCAGAGATGAAAAATGGCAGAATGAGCTTGGCGAAAAACAAAATCGTAATCAGCGGCACACCGCGAACAATCTCAATGAAGATTGTGCAAAAGGTGCTTACCATCACCAATCGCTTGTTCGCACGGCCTAGTGCCAACAAAACACCGATGGGGAAAGCCGCTACCATTGGAATCGCCGTGAGGACCAACGTCAACATCAGCCCGCCCCAGTCCGTCGTAGGGACGAACGGCAGTAAGCTACCGTCACCGCGTACCCCGCGCAGCACCATGTAACTAACTGGCATTAGCAGCAACCACACCCCCAAGATAATACTGTTACTCAGCTTGACACGCTGGCGTGGTTGCCGCTTGAGCAGATAGCCAATTACCCCACCGACAAATGCGACAGCAGCGGCGATCAAAGACGGCACAACAATAGCACGAAAGAACGGGCTTACCTGTAACGTAAAGTAGTCAAACAGGTCACGCGATCCTTCGTAACGTAGGGCGCGTTGGGCAACTTCGGTCGTGCAGTCCGTGCCACCATCAGGGCAGGGCAGCGAGATTGGCTCACCATAGCGCTCAATTCTACGCTCAACCGCAGCGGTTTGGGTGGTGTAGGTTTCCACACCATCCAGGCGAATCCACGCATAGCCGACCTCACCTGCTTCTATATTATTCGTGACGATGCCGTACCAGCCCGTTTCTGGCAATACAAAGCTAAACGACTCTTCTGGTGAATCTGGCGTGGAAGTGAGCGTTTCGAGCGTATTGCCTGCTGCATCCACAAGTGCGACTGAAAAAGCAAGGTCATACGCACTCAAATCCAGTGAGTCCGTGCGTAAGCCCTGCCGTATCTCACTCCAAATAGACCGCGAATTTGTCGCCCCTGGTGTGCTTTCAATAAAGCCTGTGAAGGTTTCGGCGTCCGGGTCAGCGTCGCGACTGGTCAACTGTTCGATGGTTACACTAACCCGTTGCCCCTCATCACCTACAAACCGCATCGGGGGTACGTTGGCCTGCGGTGACACAATAAACCGCACTGGTGGGGGAGGGAACGCTTGCGAAATAAGCGGCACAAATATCAACACAGCTAGCACGATGATAATCGTAATAAACACCGGGCGCGGCACTGACCCCCAAAAAGTGATGCTTATCCCACTCAAAAACGTGAGCGCCGCTGCTATCATTGAAATACGCCACAACTCATCGGTGTCATATTGCCCAATCAATAGCAGGCGCAGGTTGTTGTTTACAACCGTCCACTCGGCATTAAATATGGCCCAGTTCAGTGCTGAACCCAAAAACCACACAATCCCAACACCAGTCAGCACCGTTGCGATGGAATTCGCCCGACTGCTGAACAAATTCTCTCGCAACCAGCCTATCACGCCAACCGTATTGGCAGGGGGTTTGCGCGGCTGCGGTGCCTCTTTCGGTGCGACAAAGATCAGGTCCTGTTGGCGCTGTGGAAAGTCGGTCATCGCGTTTTCAGCCTCAATGAATTATTAAAGATGTTCATGATAAGCGAGATAAACAAGCTTACCGACAAATACACCACCAGAATAACCACGAAAATTACAACGGACTGGCCAGACTGGTTGATAGAGATATTGGCTACACCAAACAGGTCAGTAAACCCGATGGCCAGGCCCAAACTTGAATTCTTCGCCAGGTTCACGTACTGGTTCGTGAGTGGAGGCACAGCCAGGCGCAAAGCCTGCGGCAGAACGACATTGTTTAGCGTTTGCATGTTCCGCAGCCCAAGCGCCCGCGATGCTTCCAACTGGCCCCTGGGAACAGACTGTATGCCCGCCCGAACAATATCCGCAATGTAAGCTGAGGTGTAGGTCGTCAGGCCCAAAAACAGGCCGGTGTACTCACCAGAAAGCGACCCACCGCCCGAAAAGTTAAACCGGCTGATCTCCGGGATGTCGAACAAAATTGGTGTGCCACCAATCACAAACGCCAGCGCCAAGCCCGCCAGCCCAAACGCACCCGTGATCGCCAGGAAATAAGAAAGGCCGTGGGCAGGCTGCCCCGTCTGCTCGTTAACACGCAAGCGCCAACGCCATGCAAGGATGCCAATGACAAACCCGCTGGCCAGCGCCCAATAGAGGTAACCGGATGTGGGCGTGCCAACCAGTGCGGGGAAGTAAAAACCACGACTGCTCAAGTAGAACGTGTCAAACAGGGAGAGTGCGTCATCAGGGCGCGACGGTAGCAACCTGATAACGCCGTTGTAAGCGAAAAACAACTGCACCAGCAGCGGCGTATTACGGAAGACTTCAACCCAACCGAATGACACATTCCTCACCAGCCAATTGTTCGATAACAGACCAATGCCTAGCAGCGCACCGAAAACTGTCGAAGAAACCAACCCAAGCCATATCACCCGCAGTGTGTTGACGAAACCAACCGCCAACGCACGAAAGTACGTGTCTGGAGCGAAGATAGGGATGTTGTAGATACGCTCGCCTACCAGCGGAATATTAAGTAAGAACTGTAAGTCAGCACGTGGGTCGGGGCCTTCAGAAACCTCCGTACCGAAGTCACGCGACAGCACATTGAAGTTGATCGTAAGGCCGCTCTCTGCAAGGTTTATCCGCAGGTTGAAAATCAGCAGGGCCAGTGTCGCCAACACCAAAAACACAAAAAATAGCTGGATCGCTTCTTGGATGGTGGCTAAGTCGCGGTAGAAAGGAATGCGCGTGCGATTCGCCCGAACGGCTGTATTTGCAACAGTCATGATGCCCAACGGCAAGACGGAAACAATGCCAAACCAGATCGCAAGCAATAACGTAGGCACACCCTCTCCGATGACAGAGCGAATTGGCACCCAAAAGATAATAACAAGCAGCACATAAATAAAAAAACCGGTGATGATAAATGTCGGGGTCTTAACGAACCGCTCCAGGATAGATTCCTGAATCGGTTTTGCACGGCTCGTGCTTAGATCATTCGTTTGTAAAACGAAAAGTTCGCCATTCCTGGAGGACGGGGGCTGTGCCTGGTCGCTCATGCTGTGTCACTCCGCACAGATTAATGCCATTAATGAACAAATCCACCCAGGCAGCGACAAGCCACCTGAGCGGAAAGGTTAAATCCTATTAGTGCCTGCTAAAGCCCTAGCGCCACGCCGGAGCGTAGATTAGACCACCGTTAAGGTAGGAAGCGTTCAGCGACCCCTCACGGGTAATGCCCAGCGGCGTCAGGTGACGCTCGTAAATCTCACCGTAATTGCCAACCGCGCTAATCACATTCGCGGCAAAGTCGTCGCTCAGGCCGATGAAAGACCCCAGGCCACCCTCTTCACCCACAAAGCGCTGGATGTTCGGGTCATCCATGCCCATGAAATCACCAATGTTTTCAGAGGTAACGCCCAGTTCCTCGGCATAGAAGGTTGCGAAAACCGTCCATGTAATCACATCACCCCATTGGCCGTCGCCCTCGATCCACATCGGGCCAAGCGGCTCTTTAGACAGCGTGTCCGGCAGGATGGTGTATAAGCTCGGGTCTTCAGCAGAGGAACGCAGCGCGGCAAGCTGGCTTTTGTCGCTGGTCAGCACGTCGCAGGTACCTTCAACGAAAGCCGTCATGGAGTCAGCAGATGTTTCCAGCGGCACCAGCTCGAAATCAAAGCCCAGGCTGTTCATCGTGTCAGAGATGTTCAACTCAGTCGTTGTACCAGACTGCGTGCAAATACGAGCGCCATCCAGGTCATTCACCGAGGAAACGCCCAGGTCAAGCGGAACCATCAGGCCCTGGCCGTCATAAAACGTTACAGTGATGAAATCCCCAGAGAGGTCGGTGTCGCGGCTGAACGTCCAAGTTGTGTTACGGAAAAGCACATCAACCTGGCCAGTCTGCAATGCGGTGAAGCGCTCAGCAGCGGTCAGCGGTACAAACTCAAGATTCTCCTCAGTAACCTCACCAAAGATGGCAGCGGTCAGGGCACGGCAGTAGTCCGCGTCGAAGCCGCTCACTTCGCCAGAGTCCGGGTCGATGAACGAGAAACCGGGCAGGGTACCGCTAACGCCACAGTTCAACGTACCGCGCTCGATAACTTCTGCCAGCTTACCCGTAGGCTCAGCCTGGGCACCCACGATACCACTAACAGAAAGAACCAGCGCAAAGGCTGTTACGAAGATGGCAAATACCTTAGTGCGACTTGTCATGAAACTCTCCTATGTTGTATTAGGTTTTAAAGTACATGCTATCTGTACTTCGCGGGAGTTTAACACACCGTCGAAGGGCAATCCAAATGCACAAGCTCACAAAGTTCATTTCTCATTCATTGTGCGAATTATTCATATCAGTCATTAAGGTTGCCAGGTTGCTTCCTTGTTTGCGTCACATCATCTTCTGGCGTAGCAATAGGCAAGCTAATGTTCACCCGGGTATGGCTTTCTAATTTGCTTTCAATGTGCCAGCGTCCACCGTGAAGATCAATGAGACGCATAGCGATAACCATACCAATGCCCACTCCCTGCTGCTCCAATTTTAGCCGGCGGAACTGCATGTAGGCCCCAATAGACTGAATGTCTTCTGCGGACATGCCGCGCCCTTCATCAGCAATAGCAATCGTCATGAACTGCTCCCGCACCCGCTCCATAGAAATGACAACGGGTGTCCCTGTTTTGGAAAACTTAAATGCGTTGTCAATTAGCTCATTTGCAATTCTAGCCAGATAAACGCCATCTATCGCCAGGGATGTCATCGAATCGTCTAGGTTCAAATACAGGTCAGACGGGCGTTCATATCGAGCAGCCCGTTCACGGGCGACCTGTTCCACAATTGTCATTGGGAAGTCTGTATGACCTTCTCGCAGCTCAGCCGCTCGCTCCGGTTCGGCGACCATCGCTTCCAACGTCGCATAAGCAATGTAGTTCTCGATTAATCGATAAAGCCGCTTTGACGACGTGTTAATGTTATACGCCATCTCATGAATCTGGTCAGGCGTCAGCGTTTGGGCATCAGCCATCAACAACTCTGAAAAGCCCAGCACAGCGTTGAGGGGCGTTCGCAACTCATGGGGGAGCGCCAGCACAATGTTCTGGCGCAACTGATCCATCTGCTCTTGTGTTTGCCGCTTAGCGCTTTGACTGCGGGCTAAGCGTGTATACACTGCGGATAGTAGCTCCTCCGCAGTAAAGGGTTTCATCAGATAATCGTCGGCCCCTAACTGCATACCGGCTCGCATATCGTCGCGGCGCGTGCGTGCCGTCAAAAAAATGAACGGGACATGGGCCGTCTGTGGGTTCGAGCGCACATGATCCAGAACAGAGTAACCATCCATAACCGGCATTCGAATATCACACACAATCAAGTCTGGCAGTTCAGCGGCAATCGCCTCTACCCCTGCCTGGCCATTTTCCGCCGAACGAACGTCAAAGCCTTCTAGCGATAACATTTCAACGATGTCTGACAGTAAAGGTTCGCTGTCTTCTATTACCAGTAGCTTCGTCGCATCATGTTTCATTTAAGTTCACAGCATCATTTCACATAAATACGATCAAGATAACAACGCCTATCAGTATACGATAATATCCAAATATGACAAATGAATGCTTCGAAACGTATCGTAATAGCCAACCTATCGAAAACCAGGCCACCACTCCAGAAACGACCGCACCAGCCCCAATGTACAAAATAGCTCCGGGTGACAAACGATTCAAATTCGTCATCAGTTCAAACAACGTTGCCAGGCCCAGCGTGGGTATGGCCAGGTAAAACGAGAATTGCGTCGCCGTGCTTCTGTCTAGCCCGGTCACCAGGCCACCAATAATTGACGCGCCCGACCGTGAAACCCCCGGTACAAGTGCTAGCGTTTGGAACAGGCCAATCGCCAGGGCCTGGCCTGGCGAAATTGCCCCAAGGTCCGTTATGAGGTGGGGGTGGTTATCTAGATTGAATCGCTCTACCGCCAAAAAAACAAGGCCGCCGCCGATAAGTGCCAGACCTACCGTCACAGGCTGAAAGAGAATCTCCGTGATAAAATTCTGGAAGAACAGGCCCAGAATAGCCGCAGGGATAAACGCAATCACGATACCAAACCACAATCGCTGCGTACTGCGATCTGTGCGAACTGAGCGGGCCTGCTGGATAAGATCAGCCCAGTAGAACGCAACCACCGCAACCACCGCACCCAGTTGAATCACAATCTCAAATGTCGCCTTTAACGCTTCAGGTAGTTTAATAAGTTCTCCCACTACAATGAGATGCCCCGTTGATGAGATGGGCAAAAACTCTGTAACGCCTTCAACAACGCCCATCACAACCACAATTAACCAATCCGGCATAAATAGTCCTAATTTGGTTGGCTCAACCTGATACCGATAAGCACACCCAACAAACAAGCGGCATTGGTGCCGACAATGTACATAGCAGCACCGCCCCAATGCCCATCACGAGCTAGGGCAATGCCCTCATTCGCAAACGTAGAAAATGTTGTGTAAGACCCCAAAAAACCCGTTGCGAGGAACAACCCCACACCTTGAGGTAGGTCTACATTGCGCCCTGCCCACACGATAAACACGGCCAGCAGCAGGGAACCGGTAAAGTTGACGAACAACGTCCCAGCAATTGACTGAGACGACCACCTTACTAGCAGCAAACCTAGCCAGTAACGGCAGTTCGCACCTAAAAAACCACCCAACCCCACCAGCAGGATGCGAGTTAAGCCCATCTGGAAGCCCAATCGAAACCTTTGCCTTACGCGCTACTTTTTGATCGCGCAGAGTGTAGACCAAAACACTCCGAAACTCAATTGGGCTAAGTTTACACTGAGCGCATTAACCCGCCGTCAACGCGCAGGGTGGCCCCAGTGATGTAAGCAGAGGCGGGAGACAGAAGGAACGCCCCGGCCTGCCCAAAATCGTCAATGGTGCCCAGCCGCCCCAGCGGGATTTTGCTCACCGCAGCGGCCCGTGCTTCCTCAAATGTGATCCCGCGCTGATCCGCCACACCCTGGTCAAGCTGTGCCACCCGGTCGGTATCAATACGGCCCGGCACCAAATTATTCACCCGAATGCCATCAGCAGCAAGTTCGTCCGCCAGCGTTTTGACCAGCCCAACCACGCCCGCTCGCATCACCGTCGAAAGCCCTAACCGCTCAATCGGTTCTTTGACCGAAGATGACGTTACCGTGAGAATTGAGCCACCGTCCGTCATATACGGGATAACCATACGAATCATCCGCACGCTGCTAAGCAGCGTCAGTTCAAATGCAGCCTGCCACTGCTCATCAGTGATCTCTTTAAAGTACGCAGCGGGTGGCCCACCCGCGTTGACTAACAGCGCATCTACCTTGCCCCACTTATTCACCGTCCGCTGGCACCAGTTATCCAGTTGGGTCGCATCCGTCACGTCACAGGCCGTAGCCAGGGTTTCAGCACCTGTTTCGCTAGCCAGCGTCTCTGTAGCACGGTCAATATTGTCTTGTGTGCGGCTGCACATCGAAACATGAGCGCCGTTGGCTGCCAATGCCCGCGCCACACCGTAGCCCAGCCCCTTACTAGACGCCGCGACCATAGCTACTTTGTTATGCAACCCTAAATTCATCACAAAATCTCCTTGTTTAATTCGGGTGTGGCTATTTTACAGTCAGGCCGCGAGCGCATCTATATCCGGGGTAGAAGATTCCTCACCACAGCGATTGCATCGCCTCCCCATGATCGCAATTGATCTGCTCGGCGCAGCCAGTTTGGTGTTTGAGTAAAATGATACTACTTATCAACTTATGCCTAGCAGTCCCTAATATCCGCGCCGCAGGAAGTTCAATACAGCCTGGTTGAATGCCTGCGGCTTTTCCCGGTTGGGCCAGTGCCCGCACAGCAAAATCACCTGAAGTTTGCCGTTAGGGAGCGCCTTCGCCGCCCGACGCGGCCACTTGAGCGGAATAGATGGGTCAAATTGGCCATGGATGAGCAGTGTTGGCGTATGCAGGCTATCTAGCAGCGGGTAGTAATTGGTGACTGTGCCACTGGATGTGACCTCACTACTCAGCCATTCATAAAATAGCTCTAGCCGAATACTCTCCTCTGCATCGACCAGCACCTCCTGACGTAATGCCAATCGGTTGAAGTAAATCGCTGCCAACCCCGACCACAACAGCAGTCTGTTGGCGCGGGGCACACGCCACGCCAACTTTTGCACACGTTCTGGTGCTTGCAGTGCCAGATAAGAGAAAATTTGCACTGGCACGCTGTCCTGAATACCGTAGGTATCTACGAGGATGAGGCGTGTTACGCACTCACGGTGAGCAAGCGTGTAGCCGAGTGCTGTCGCCCCACCCATCGACAGGCCCAACAGGGCAAACTGATCCAACCCCACCGCGTTGATGAAAGCCGCCAATGTGTCTAAAAGGAAGGGTGTTGTGTAGGTGGTATCTGGATTAGGTGGGTCACTGTGACCATAACCGGGTAAATCAAGCGCGTAAACATGATGCGTGGCGGCCAGTGGCGCAATCAGGTGCCGCCACGCAATCTTCGCAGAGTCAATGCCGCCGCCGTGCAGCAGCACAATCACCGGGTCACCTGACTGACCCGCTTCGTAGTAGTGAAGTTTCAGTCCGTTTGCGTCAATGAATGCACTGTCTGCCTGCATACATACAAAATCCTCTCGTATGGGGTGCGGTCTATCGCTTAGTTATTACGTAGGGGGGTGCGGTTGCGGCTAAAAAAGTTCCGCAAAGAGCCAAATGCCCGTCGTGCCCACCTAAAAATGGAGTAGATTGCGATCACGATGCCCACTAGCAAGATTACACTGACGACCGCCGCTGCCAACGGGAAAGCCGTCATCAGGGCCAGTAATCCAATCACGCTCAGGTCTTCCGCTACGCTGACGACCGAGTTAGACACAGGTTCCGGGCTGGTGTTGACCAGCGCCCGAAAGCTGGCTTTGCCGCTGTGTGCAGTGAGGGCTGTCGTCCCGGCAATCAGCAGCGCTGCTGTGCGTAGTTCGGGGGCATCCGCTGGAACGAGACCTAAAGCTAGCACCAACGCCCCTGCCGGGCGAATGAAGGTGTGGAAGAAATCCCACACACTATCCAGGTAGGGGGTTTTGTCCGCGAAGAACTCGATTACAAACAGTGTGCCTGCAACTGCCAAAACCGGGATGCTGCTCACAAAATCCAGACCAGAGGGCAGGCTGACCAGTTCGGCACGGCCAGCAAAGCCGACAGCCAGGATCGTCAGATATAGATTGATGCCAGACGATAGTGAAAGGGGCAGGGTTGCCAGCAGGAATTCCATGTGGGATGCTCCGAAATGTTTTCCTTCCCCAATGATAGGGGATGGACTGCCGTAACTGTGTGGAACCCCCTCAGATTCAGGGGGCTTTTGCTAACAACTCACATGCAGCGGGGGTTACTTGATCTCGTTGGGCTGCGCAGCGTTGAAAAGTGCTTCGCGCAGGTCGTCAATGGTTTCATAGGTGCCGGAGGTGTTGTCTATGGTGCCGTTAGTCAGGCGTAATTGATGATTTTGCACGGCTTCGCGCACCTTTTCTCGATCACGCAGTGGATAAAAATACTCACTGGACTGCTTAATGCGTGTTTCAATGCGGTCACGAATGCGCCCGACGCTTTCCGGCGACGTGATAATGATGAAGTCTTCATCGCCAATGTGCCCGACGAAATCGCCTTCATTGCCGTATTCACGAATGGCATTGCGGATCATCAGGGTAACGGCCCGCAGCACGTCATCTGCTGCCACAAACCCATACATCGCCCGGAATTGGCTAAGGCTGTTGACCGAAATTTGAAGCACTGCCCAGGCATCATTACTCTCCAACAACTGCCCCAGCCGCTCTATCGTTAGCGTAGACTCCGGCAAGTCGGTCACGGGGTTCGAGAGATAAGCCCGCTCGGCACGGTTGATGGCGTTCCGAATACGCAGACGCAGTTCTTGAATGTCAAACGGCTTGGTGATGTAGTCCACCACGCCTAGCTCTAATCCCTGGAGTTTGTCTACACGGTCACGCTTTTCCGTCAGGAAGATAATGGGGGTATTTTCCGTTTGGCGCTGGCCCCGCAACTGGCGGCACACCTCATAGCCATCAATGTCTGGCAGGCGAATATCTAAAAGAATGATACTAACGGGTTCTTCGCGTGAAATACGCAGGGCTTCTTCACCCCAAGAGGCCGTCAGAACCTCGTAATCTTGTACTCGGAAGTATGCGTTGAGCATTTCTGCCAGGTCAAGATCATCTTCTACGACCAAAATACGCGGTTTATCCATGGGATTGCCTTAATCGCCCACACGAACTGCTTACTAACATCTGTAGTGCGCTGGCCATAACGACACCCCCGGCAGAGGGATCAGTACCAACGTCTAGACCAACTTCTCTAAGTCGCCAACGGTGCGGCCAATATCCAGGAAGATCAAACCCAGCTTGGCTTCTTTGCGGGCAATAACGGTGAGCACTGCCTCTTCACCAACAGCATTGAGGATTACATAGCCCTGTTCCCCTTTCACGTAAACTTGTTCCAGGGCACCGCGCCCCAACTCACTTGAAATCCGCTCGCCCAGCGAAATCATGGCAGCAGACATAGCCGACACGCGGTCATCCTCAATGTTGGGGGGCATCAGCGACGCCATACTCAGGCCATCAACGCTGACGATAGCTGCTGCTTCAACGTCGCCAGAACTGCGCTGCAAATCTTGCAGCCGCTCTACCAGTTGTTCAGTACGTGATCTAGCCAAGAGTTATCTCCCATTGCATGTAGTTGTCTGTCACGAAAGCCATTACACGTCGGCATCAAGCCGAATGAGTGGAAGCCGGATGCCTTGTCAAATTGTAACATAAAACGCCGCACTTGCCCGATCAATGCAGGTTTTAGTATATATCGTGAATTAAGCCGGACGCAACCATTTGCATGTTACAATGCCCTTCACAAATTGCTCGCAAATAGCCACGTCACGCATATACAAACCGCCCGGTTTATACACCCATAAGGGGGTGTGCTTTTAAGGCTATAGGAACAACCTGTTTAAACAATTTCATATGCTGTTTAGATGGAAGTGTGGTTTACTCATGTTGTACAGAATGATGTATTGAAGGAGCGTCGTCATGCAATCCAATAATCTCAATAAAAGCACGCTTCGTACCATTCTCCGTGCTTTGTTGGCCCTAACCGTTCTGATGCCGCTGGGTGCTTTTGCTCTGTCACTTATCTGGCTACCGTTGAAAGCCGGACTCGGCTTTGCGCTGGCCACCCTTGTTGGTATGGTGCTGTTGACCATTGTTGTGCAAAACACGATTTACCGCGTCTAATGCGCTGATTCGCGTCTTTGGGCAAAGTTGTCTCAGCCATTGTGACACACTGGGAACCCTACTACATCAGCGCGTAACTAATCATAACGTCCGACGCCAGTGGGATGATGGCAAAAGTCCAGTGTTTGAGTACAACCTGGGGCGCACCCGTGCCGCCAAAGCCCTTGACACCATTGCGGGCGAGGCCACAGAATACCCGCTCGTTGCCGATGGGCGGGGCGATGACTACGTCAGTTGCCGACTCGCCGGGTATTGATTGCGCCCCGCCCTGGCTGCGGACTTTGCTTGAACTGGAATCCTTTCGTATTTTGACGAGGCGTCGTGTAGGTCGTGGTGAGCTTGTCGGGTTGCTAGCCGTGATCGGGTTAGCGGCCTGGTTGCGTTTGGGCTATCCGGGCGTGAATTCGTTTGCGTTCGATGAGGCGCGGCTATCGCTGATTGCGCTGGAGATGGCGCGTGGCGGCGAGTTCGCAACGGTTGGGATGCCGTCAAGTGCGAGGGTGCCCAATATGCCTGCGGCTGCATGGCTGTTTGCGATTCCCTACAGCCTATCGCCTGATCCGATGGTGGCGACCAACATGATTGCCCTGGCAAGCCTTGCAGCAGTGGTTGGGGTGTGGTGGTTGGCGCGGCAGTGGCACCCTCACGCTGGACTCATGGCGGCATTGCTCTTAGCAGCACATCCCTATGCGGTACTGTATGGCCGCAGCATCTGGGCGCAAAATCTACTGATTCCACTGACGGTTTTGTGGTTAGTCGCGGCTCACTGCGCTGTAATTCAGAAGCGGTTCGTGTGGGTGGGCACAACAGCTTTCTTAACCGGATTCATTCTACAGGTACATTTTGCAGGGGCGGCACTCGTACTGGCTGGCGGGTATGTGTTCTTGCGCTTTCGTTGGTGGCGCTACCCAGCAGCGGTAATTACAGGTGGGGTGCTGGCAGCGCTGTGTGCTGCGCCGTTCATCCTGACGCCGGGGGCTGTTACGGGGTTGATGGGAGCAGCGGGCGGTGAAGCACAAATTGACCTGCTGGCGGCGAGCATTGTGCCGCGTCTGGTCGTAGGTGTGGGCTGGCAATATCTGCTGCCCGGCGAGGTTGAACTGCCGCTGGTGCGCGTGGATGCGGCAATCTTCAATGCTGGGCTGAGTGTGGTTCTGGTCATCTTTATTGGATTGATGGGTGTGTTTGGGGCCGCGTCACTCTTTGGCGTGAGGGTGCCTGCTGAAGATGTTGAAACGGCAAAACCGAATCCACACGATAGGCAGCCGGTGCCATATTTGGTGGAACTGGCGCTGGTGGTGTTAGCTGCGCCATTAATCTTTTTTACGCGGCACAGTACGCCCATATTCATTCACTATTTGCTGCCAGTTTTGCCCGCTGTAGCGGTTATGGTTGGGTGGTTTGTGGCGTCACGGCAGCGATGGCTGCGACTAGGAACCCTGATTGGGGTCGGTATATTGACGCTCGGTTGGGTTGGCCAGTTGATACGGGCCTTCCCAGTTGCCGCGCAGCAGCACACACCAAACGGCATGGCGACCCCACTTGGCGTGCTGCGGGACGCAGCGCAAGTGCCCGCTTCCACACGCCCCATGCTTTACTTTACTCACGGTGACAATCCTGACGTTGACGGCGAACCCGCAATTTTTCGAGCGTTGTGGTGGCCGCGCCGGGATAACACGCGCATCATTGACGGGCGCAGTGTGCTGATTTTGCCGCCTTACGCTGCGACGATGATGTTTACTGAGCGCCCCTTCCAGGCGTGGGAGGAAATGCGCGAAAGCGAGTTACTTATTGACCCTGCGGACGTGCCCCGGCGCGACGGGGTTGAGCCTTTCCAGGTAATCCCATACGACGGGGAGACAATGCCCGCTGGATTCATGATGTTGGCGCAACCAGTGACGTTTGACCACGGTGGGACGCTGCTAGGGTGGCGGACGTACACCGTTGGCCCCCGCGCACGGATTAGCACGCTATGGCGTTCGTCTGGTCCGATTGGGCAGGCGGTGCAGCAGTTCCATCATTTGCGCACGGATAGCACGCCTACCGGGGAGCCACATCGCGGGTCTGATGTGTCTGTCCGTGGGCACTTGTGGCAAGCAGATGATCTCGTTATCGTCATGGGTGACTTCCTTGACCTGTCGCCAGGGGTGGCTTACACGGTTGAGGTTGGGCACTACACGTTACCCGATGTGCAGCGCATCTCGTCAGACGCGGGTGATGTGATTCGATTGGGAACGGTGCAGTTCACGTTTGAACCATGAAGCTTGAGTTCGTCAGTCAATTGGCCCAGGGCGATGCAAAGCCGGTGCCCCTCTTGTTTGTGCATGGGGCATGGCACGCTGCGTGGTGCTGGCAGGTCAACTTTATGCCGTATCTGGCGCAGCGCGGCTACGATACCTATGCATTTAGCCTGCGCGGGCACGGCAGCAGTGATGGGCACCGCAGTCTACCCGTCACCCGATTGGCCGACTATCTGGATGACTTGCGGATGGTGCTGGCACGCTTTGATGTGCCCCCCGTCCTCGTTGGGCATTCTACGGGCGCACTTGTCATCCAAAAGCTGTTGCAACGGCCCAATCACATCCCCGCAGCCGTGTTTTTAGCCCCCATTCCGCCATCTGGTACAGGTGGTTTGGCGTGGCGCACGGTCATACAGCGCCCGCTGACCGCCCTGCGTGTATTGCTGACGCGCAATGTGGATCACAAGGTCGCGCAACCTGAACCCGACGGACGGGAGTTCTTCTCCCCGTATATGCCGCCAGACGAGGCTGACGATTACAGAAGGCGCTTCACGCGGGAGTCATTCATAGCGGTTGGCATAGACGCCCTGTTGCTTGATTTGCCCTGTCGCCCGCATATCGACTGCCCGCTGCTGGTGATAGGCGGTCAGTACGATACGCTGTTCACACCTGTGGAAATACGGCAAACAGCCCGCACCTACGGCACGCAGGCGGTTATCATGCCGCAGATGGGCCACGAATTGATGCTTGATCCGGGTTGGGAAATTGTTGCCAATACGATAGATTCATGGCTGATTCGTGTACTGAATTAAACGGGTGGGGCTGCGCCACGCTCACGATGTTGGGCCGGGTGTGGGGCGTGGCGCTGTAGCCTGACTACGCCTCGCCGCCGCCGCGCAACTCTGCCAGTAACTCGTCATAGTGTGCCAGCGTACTTCCCCCCGCATTTTGCGGCAGATCGTACTTGACCAGAATCGCACGTCCCTGCTCAGCGTGCGTGATGGCTTCGTCAATCCGGTTCATCCGTTGCAGCACGACCGCGATATTAAGATGGAATAACGATTCATCAGCCACTGCGCCGATGTCCTGCATGATGCCAATGATTTGCTCTTGAATGGCAACTGTGCGTTCTAATTCTCCATTCTGAAAGTAGATATAACCCATGTTGTTGAGCGTGACCGCTTCGCCGCCGCGGTCGCCCACCGCCCGTCTCAGGGGTAGCGCCTGGTCGTAGAAGTCCAGCGCCTTGCGCGGTTCACCAATACCACGATACACCGCACCGATGTTGTTGAGCGTGACTGCTTCGCCGCCGCGGTCGCCCACCGCCCGTTGAAGGGGTAGCGCCTGCTCGTAGAACTCCAGCGCCTTACGTGATTCACCAATATCACGATATACCGCGCCGATGTTGTTGAGGGTGACTGCTTCGCCGCCGCGGTCGCCCACCGCCCGTCTCAGGGGTAGCGCCTGCTCGTAGAACGCGAGCGCCTTGCGCTTCTCGCCCAAGTCATCCCACGCTGAGCCGATGTTGGTGAGCGTGGCCGCTTCGCCGCCGCGGTCGCCCACCGCCCGGTACAGGGGCAGCGCCTGGTCGTAGAACTCCAGCGCCACCCGCTTCTCGCCCAACGCAGACCACGCTCCGCCGATGTTGGTGAGCGTGGCCGCTTCGCCGCCGCGGTCGCCCACCGCCCGGTCAAGGGGTAGCGCCTGCTCATAGAACTCCAGCGCCTTGCGCTTCTCGCCCAACGCAGACCACGCGAGGCCGATGTTGTTGAGCGTGGCCGCTTCGCCGCCGCGGTCGCCCACCGCCCGTTGAAGGGGTAGCGCCTGGTCGTAGAACTCCAGCGCCTTGCGCTTCTCGCCCAACGCATCCCACGCGAGGCCGATGTTGTTGAGCGAGAAGCGCAAGG
>DAOTTY010000004.1:0-2137 GCA_034437575.1 Anaerolineae bacterium
AGACAATGGAACGGGTGGTGGGCGGCTATTTGCGCCGCCGCTGGAAGGCGCTGAACTGCGACTGACGGATCGTAACTGCTCAGGTACCGGGTGTGTGGGCATAACGCCCTCTCCCGACCGCCGCTGCGCGGCTAGGCGAGGGGGGAGGCAACCGGGTGCCGCTGTTTAAGCCCTTCTCCCAGGGCCATAGGCCCGTTCGGGAGAGGGGTTGGGGTGAGGGCTGAGTCGTTACGAGCGCAACGAACAGGGGTGAGGCCCAAGTGAAAAGCGCCCGGTTAGCAAGGATAACGGTAAGGTTTATTTGCGGACGTGCGTCCGTTTAGTGATTCACAAAAGCATATGGCACCTTGCGGGGTGCCCACAGGAGAGAGCAAACACATGGCAAGCATCAAAATCCCAACCCCCCTGCGCCAGTACGTCGGTGGGGAAGCCAAAGTCGAGGTCAACGGCGAAACCGTCGGCGCAGCGTTAGGTCACCTGGTGGAGCAGTACCCCGACCTGAAGCAGCACCTTTATGAAGGCGAAGAACTGCGCTCGTTCGTGAACGTGTTTTTGGGCGACGAAGACGTGCGCTTTTTGGACGGCCCCGACACCGAAATCGACGCGGACGCCAGCCTGCGCATTATTCCCAGCATTGCGGGCGGCATGTAGGGGTCGCTCACCCGCCGCACCCAACATAGACAATCTATTGCAAGCGTATAGCACAAGGTAGGGGCAAACACGATGGAACCGTTAGTCAAACAACGCGCAGAACTCACCAAAGAAGAAGTCGAGCGCTTTAGCCGCCACCTCATCCTGCCGGATGTGGGCCGCGAAGGGCAAGAGCGCCTGAAAGCATCGTCCGTGTTGATTATCGGTACGGGGGGCCTGGGCAGCCCGCTGGCGCTGTATTTGGCGGCGGCTGGCGTTGGACGCCTGGGCCTGGTGGACTATGACGTGGTAGACGAAAGCAACCTCCAGCGCCAGATCATTCACGGCATTAGTACGGTCGGCATGTCCAAGCTGGACAGCGCCGAGAAACGCCTGAAAGACCTGAACCCCAACGTTCAGATTGACAAGTACAACGTGCCATTGATGAGCGACAACGCGCTAGAAATCATGGCACCGTATGACGTGATTGTAGACGGCACCGACAACTTCCCCACGCGCTACCTTGTTAACGATGCGAGTGTGAAGCTGGGCAAGCCGAACGTGTACGGCAGCATCTTCCGCTTTGAGGGGCAGGTGAGCGTCTTTTGGGGGGAGCAAGGCCCGTGCTACCGCTGCATGTTCCCTACCCCACCCCCGCCAGGGCTGGTTCCGAATTGTGCGGAAGGCGGCGTGCTGGGTGTGCTGCCGGGGACGATTGGCACGATGCAGGCCACCGAGGTGATTAAGCTGATTGTGGGCACGGGCGAACCGCTCATCGGTAGGATGCTGCTGTATGACGCGCAGGACATGGAGTTCACGCGCATCAACGTGCGTAAAGACCCCAACTGCCCGGTGTGCGGGGTTCCGCGTGATGAGGTGGAACTGATCGACTACGAGCAGTTTTGCGGGATGCCTGCCCACGACCACAGCACGTTCGAGAGTGTGGAAGACGTTGCCGCCAACCTGCAAAACGGTAGCAACGGCATGGCTGCAATCAGCGTGAAGGAACTCAAGGCCCGCCTGGACGCTGGCGAAGACCTGTACGTGCTGGACGTGCGGAACCCGGTGGAGTGGGAAATTGCCGCGCTGGACGGTACGCACCGCATCGCCAAGCCGGACATCGAAGCGGCCCGCAACGCGGTGAAGGCCGGGCGCGATACGCTGGAAAACACGATCATCAATGCTATCCCGCGTGACCGCGAAGTGATTGTTCACTGCCGCAGCGGGGTGCGCTCCGCCGATGTGATTGAGATGCTGCACGACCTGGGCTACGAGAACAAGCTCGTTAACCTGACGGGCGGCATCCTGGCGTGGGCTGATGAAATCGACACGTCGCTGCCGACGTACTAGGGGCGTGATGCCCATCGGGTAGGGCGCAGCAGGCGTTGTCCGTAAAGACTCAGCTTGCCCCCCACCCCGGCGCTAAAGCGCCACCCCTCCCCCACTATCGCCGCTACGCGGCGGGAGGGAGGGGTTTGTGCCGCCTTCGGCGGTGTTCCCCTTCCCT
>DAOTTY010000005.1:0-2267 GCA_034437575.1 Anaerolineae bacterium
GAACGCATCAAAGAGGTGGATGCATTGCAGGCCGGTAACGACCAGCTAGCAGAAAACATCAACGCCAAAGAAAACACCATCCGCACGCTGCGCGATGAGCTTGAGCGCCAAACCGAACGACGTGAAAGCCTGGAGCAAGACCTCGTGGCGCAGCAGCGCGAGGCGCAGCAGTTGAAAGATGAGCTGAAGGCAAAAACCCGTGAACTCAATCAATTGGCGCAGTTGCAGGCCATGCTGCAAGACCCGTCATTCGTCGCCAACCGCGTCCCCTGGCGGGTGGCCATGCGCGGCTTGAGCATGAAGCTCACCAATAAGTTAGGGGCGGGTGGCGACAACGCAAACTAAACCCGCCATCAATAACTTTTAACGACTCTGAGGCCGCGCCGCGTGCCATGCTCATGTACAATCGAACACATGAGCAACCCAACCCACTTCATCGAAATGTTCCCGGTGCGTGTGGAGGCGCTGCCCAGGCTGCACGCCTACCGGCCAACTGACCCTGCCGCCGCCACGCCACGCACCGCCAGCAAACTCGCCCGCACGTTTGAGGGGCGCTGGGCCTGGGCCGATGGCCTGGTGCTGACGGATAACGCGCCGCGCAAAAACAAGTTCGACCCCGCCACCGAACACCTGGAAAAAGTGAGCCGTTACAAGCCGTCGCCCATCGCGCAGGCGGGCTACCTGATTCACGCGCTGGTGCCGCCCCTGGCCGATACACTGGCCCAGGCGCTGCAAACACCGCTCCAGGTGAACTTCCGGCTGCTGCTGGAACCGACGTTCAAAGCCTGGGCGGTGGACGGCGACCCGGCAGTGTCTATCGGCATCATGCAGCGGCTCATCTACCGCCAGGATTTGGCCGAGTACGCCGCGACCATCCCCAATGAGCGGGGGCTGGTGGGCATGACAGTGGTCAGCCGGGTACCCTGGGTGGACGGGCGGCTGCTGAGCGGGGTGGTGGTCGGTTTGAATGGCACGCTTGGCGACCAGCGCGACACCCTCAAGCGCTTCGCCCGCTCCGATGACGCACAAAAACGATTAGACCGCGCCCCGGACAGTGAACCTGTCGTTAAGGTGCGCACGTTTTACGGCGATTATGACTTCCCGGCGCACGCGCTGTACATCGCACTGGGGGCGAAGGACTACGCCCGCCTACGAATTGACGCGGACGCGGCGCAGAAGGCCAGCTACCCGAACATCGCCGACCGGGCGCGATCTGTTGCGGCGGCGTCAGCAGTGCTGAAGGCGCTGGATTACATCGGGGACAGCTACAAATCCAATGAAACGGCGGGGCGCTTTTTCAACGCTGCGAGTTTGAGCTTCACCGCGCACATCCAATTAGGGGATAAAACCCCGCGCCCGTATCACCCGGCCAAACTGTGGGACGGCGTGAGCGATGTGGGCCTGTTCCAGCAACCGCAGGTGCAGCGCCCGGTGCGGATTGGGATTATCAACGCGCTGGGGGAGGCCGCCTCCAACTCGTTTGAAGAGCGGCTTGTCGCGGCGCTGAAGGCGATTCAAATTCCGGTGGCCAATGTACAAAGCGTGGTTACGTCGGGCCTGACGCCGGACGAAGCCGCCGCCGCGTTCAAACAGCTAACCAAACCTGACGCGGTGATTGTTTACATCCCTGGGAGTGAGCCGACGGCCTACAGCATGGCGGACGACTGGGCGGCTTACGTTAATATCAAGCGGGAGGTCATCGGCGCGGGGTTGCAATCGCTGTGTGTGTTTGAAGACGATATGCGCCCGCGTACCGCCCCGCAGGAATTCGCGCTGGCGTTTGCGCTGGCGGTGGGCTACACGCCGTTCGTGCTGGGTGAGCCGCTCCCATTTGTGGACTTTGTGATCGGGCTGACCGTTGTGCGCGGCGATACAGATACATTTGTGGAACTGCTGTATGATGCTGGTGGCGTGCTGCTGGGTTACAGCCTGCAATCTGGTAAGCTGGCGGATGTGCTGGCCAGGCTGCTGCCCCCGGACTTTTTTGCGGGGCGGCGGGTGATTTTGCAGCACGTTGACAAACTCACTGACGACGAAGCGGCGGCGCTGCGCGGCTACGCCGCCCAGCACGCGATACACCTGCACCTGTGCGCGGTCGGCACCGCTGCCAATCCGCGCCTGTACACCTTCGCGGATAAGGGCATCGTTCAGCCGCCAACGGGTACGGTGTTCAAACTGGATGGCAGCCGTGCCTTGCTGATTCCCGCGTTACCGGCGCATCCCGCCCAGCCGCCGAACCCGCTGCTCATCGAAAGCGGTGACGGCCT
>DAOTTY010000006.1:0-6150 GCA_034437575.1 Anaerolineae bacterium
CAATACACTTAATATGATTGTGCGCTAAACGTCAGAAGGAGAATAGCCTCAGCGTTAGCACAATGTGGCATCTTAACAGCTGGATAGTTTCAAACAGGGTGCAGTCGCACAGCGTGGGGGTGGGATTGCGCGCCGACCTGAGAGTACGCCTTTGGCCTACTCGTGTCCCCGCTGGGGGCACTTACGCCAATTCTGGACCAAACCGGCTGCCTTGCAGCCACTCTGCAACCCTGTTGCAAAGGCTTCGACCGTGTCGAGGTGTCTGCGACAGGTACGATTTTCCGCAAACAAACAGGCCGGCTAGCTGTTGCGGGGACTTCGACGATGTCGAGGTGTATGCGACGATGGCTAGTGGACGCAGCAAATTTACGCGACACACCAAGATCATTACTGTGACAATGGATAAGGATGCGACGATGGCTAGTGGACGCAGCAAATTTACGCGACACACCAAGATCATTACTGTGACAATGGATGAGGATGCGGCGCTTAGTGATGCAATTGATTTGCGCCCCTTTGCGGCGGGCATTGTCATTATGCCCAGTGGGTGGACGACCGCCGACCTCGGCGTTAAAACCAGCAGCGCGGAGAATGGAACGTATGCCCCTCTCGCAGACCTTGAAAATAGCTATGGCACAGACGTAAGCATTGACGCAGCAGCCGCTAGCACAGCCTATCCCATTCCGCTTCACGTTTTTGCATGTGCGTGGATCAAGCTCTGGTCGCATGACGGCGACGGGGGTAATACTACGCAAGCGGCAGCGCGTGAGTTTACCGTCATTCTAAAGTCGTAGATCATGACCAGGCAGTCTCGCGTTACCCGGCGTAAGCTAACCGAGAGTAACTCCAATCGCGGCGCGAGATACTGCCGCCGCTGAAACGCTAACCATTAATGAGTACGGGAAAACGTTAAAAGTTCATAGGGCGGAATAATCATGGCCCGGAAACATGCCAACAAAGGACAGCGAGAAAAGCTAGCAGAGCGGCGTCTTCGGGCACTCGAACTACGCAAGGCTGGGCTGACCTACGTTGAAATTGGCGCACAGTTGGACATTAGTGAGTCGCAGGCGTGGAACGACGTGAAGAAGTCTTTGGATCGCCTGGCGAAGGTTGAGCAGGACAGCGCGCGGGAATACCGCCAGCTTGAATTGGAGCGCACTGAGGCGTTGATTAAAGCGCTGTGGTTGCGCGCAAAGGGTCGGCGCAACCATAACCCGGAAACCGATGAGGTTGTGGATGTTGACCCAGACTACAAAGCGCTTGATCGCGTGCTCAAGCTCATGGAATACCGGCGGCGGCTGCTGGGATTGGATGTGCAGCCTGAGCAAAACGTAGAAGACCACACGGTGACAATCCGCGTGATACATGACGGCAAAAAGGAGCGCGGTAATGGCGGGTAGTGGTGGCGTTTGGTTTAGCGGAACATTTTATGGAAAATGGGCTTATCAACTTCCAGCTATGGGTCATGGCGGACAGATGCTCCAGAAGATTATGCAATAAATGGACACCGAGCTTGTTGTCGCGCTTCCTGTGCCGCACCCGAAACAGGCGGAGATCATGCGCAGTCCGGCCAAGCGTAAGGTAATTTGCGCTGGCCGTCGATTTGGCAAAACACACATGGCGGCGCAAGAGGGTGTGGAGCAGATGACAGCAGGTCGGCGGGTAGTGTTTGCGAGCACCACGCAAGACCAGGTAGATACGTTTTGGGAACTGGCGAAACAATGGCTGCAACCATTGCTGGACGCCAGTTTGATTTACAAAAATGAAAGCAAACGCCTGATGGTGTTTAACCATAATGGCGGACGTATCAAGGCAAAAACGGCATGGAACGCAGACACGATGCGTGGGGATCACGGGGATTTTATTGTGCTTGATGAGTTTGCGCAGATGCAGGTTGGCGTGTGGAATTACGTCGTTAGTCCCATGATGCTCGATACCGATGGTGATACGTGGTTTATTAGCACCCCGCTCCGGCGCAATCATTTTCACGCCATGTATCAGCGCGCGCTTAATGACGACACCGGTCGCTGGATGGCGTTCCGGGCAACAAGTTACGATAATCCGTATTTAAGTCCGCAGGCACTTGAAGAGATCACAATTGATATGTCTGATGATGCGTATCGCCAGGAAATCTTGGCGGAGTTTTTGGAAAGCGAAGGGGCGGTGTTCCGTAACATTGCGGCGAATGTGGGCGCGCCGCCGGACGTAGATCCGCAGAGCGTCATGCATGATCGCATTGTGTGCGGGGTGGACTGGGGCAAAGAGGCAGACTATAGCGCGTTTTGCGTGTTTAATGCGACGACGTGTCAAGAGCTGGAGTTATATCGCATCAACCAGGCAGACTACATTATCCAGCGCAACCACCTGTTAGAGCTATGTGCTCATTGGGGCGTTGAGACGGTGCTGGTGGAGCATAATAGTGTCGGCATCCCTAATTTCGAACAGCTGGTGCATGACGCCCCGGATAATTTGCGCCTGGTTCCGTTCGAAACAACAAGCAGGAGCAAGCCTCAGCTAATTGAATCGCTGGCGCTGGCGCTAGACCGTGAGCAGGCGCAATGGTTGGATGATCCTGTGGCAACCGGCGAATTGGAAAGTTATGAGCGCAAAACATCCAGGGCAACCGGGCGCAGCACCTACAGCGCGCCTGCCGGAATGCACGACGATACCGTGATCGCCCGTGCGTTGGCATGGTGGCTAGCCGAGAATATTCCTGAGACATATCTGCAACGGGCGGCAGTATCGGGTCTTTACGCCAGCCGGAGTGATGGCGAACGGCGGCGGGTGGGACATACCCCGCGAGGCAACGGCCTATATCGTCGGCAAGACAAGAAAGACCGGCCAGGAGTATGAGCGTGAAAGTAATCTACATTGATGCAGCGTGGTTCAGTTTGTCGCAGTATGCTACAGCATACGGGGAGTGGGTATGGCAGCAGCATTGCAGTTGGTAAACCTTGATGAGCGCGGGGTATCCACGCGCCAGCGCCAGCGCATTGTGCGTGACCTGGTGCGCGAAAGTGGCGTTGATAAACCTGCTGCCGTCCACGAGATTTTGGCGGAGCGCGGCGTTGTTAATCGCAATACGGGACAGCCCTTCTCGCTGTCCACCGTCCGTAACGATCTGAAGGGAGCTGCCTCACAACCTGTGCGTGAGATTGTCGGGCGCACAACCGCAATTAATCCCATGTGGAAGTGGCGTGCCACCACCTCCATAGACAAAACGCAAACAGACTATCAGTTTTGGGATAAGCTGCGGCGGGGCAAGGCAGCGGGCTTCAAACTTTCCGGGTTGCTCTGCGCGCCACTCACCCAGATTATTGCTAGCTTTGCAGCAGGCAATGGCTTCCAGGTGTCTTTGTCTGACCAAACAGAAGCCTCGGCGGCCAATATAGAATACACTAATGATCTGTTGGCACGCTTTTCGACACGTTATCACCGCATGTTGCTTAATATGACCATCGATCTTTTTGCCCTGGGTGATCAATACGTGGCTGTAAATCCCGATGGCACCGTGTCGCGGGTTGCGCCTGAACTGACCGAAATTACGAGTAATCCACTGGACTATCGCGACTACGACAGCATAGAAGTCAAAACTAATCTTGAAGAATACACTATTACTGACACTTTCCGGCGAGATGGGCGAACGATAAATATTAATGCTTCGGGCAGCAAAAAAGAACAGGTGGGCAGCTATGAATATGAGAACCTGATTGGATGCTTGCCGCTTGTCCACTTTGCCAACGATAGGGGAACCAACGAGCTATATGGCCGTCCAATTTACGAGCCTATGTTGCGCCTGTTGTCGCGGTATGACGATCTGCTTGAGAAGGCGCTCGACGGCGGCGAGTTGATGGGCAACCCCATCCCGACGTTCCAGGGTATGAAGAACATTACGGAAACCATAGATGCCAACTCAACCGTCGAGGATGAAGATTATACGGATGTTGACGGTAATGAGGAAACTCGCACGCTGATAAATTTCGACCGGTTGCCGGCTATTTTCGTAGGTGAAGGTGGCGAATTTCGGTTTACAGCACCGCCCAATGGCTTTACCGGCGATACCCGCGCATTACTCAAAATGCTATTTTTACTGTTGCTTGACTTTACGCGCGTACCAGAAGCGGTGTGGGGCGGCGCGATTAACAGCAGTAAGGCGAGCGCAGAGGCTCAGATGCCCCCCTTCCACCAATACCTTCATGCGCGGCGCGTGGCGCTAGAGGGGGACGGCGCGGACGTAGAGATTGGCCAGGAGGCAAAGGGTGGACTATATGAGTTGTTCGACATTTTGCTGCGCACAAAGGCGCTAACCGATCCGCGCATCGTGGTTGCGCCCACCGTCATAACCTGGCCAGAACTTGGCGAGGCTAACTGGGAAGTGCTGCTTAAGTGGGTGAGCTATCTGCGCGACACCGGGGCCATTAGCAGCGAGACGGCACTGGAACTGTTTGGCAAGGTAGACAATCCATCCGCCACGCTTGATGAAGCCCGCGAGGAATTAGATGAGGCGTGGCAATACGAGCAAAAGCACCGCGCAGAGTCATTTAATGGGAAGCTGGATGCCGCCGAGCAAGACGCTGCCCAGCACGCACAGGAAGAAGACGAAAGCAAACAGGAAGGACCTCCGCTACCGGATGACCCGGAACATGGCGCAGCAAAGCAACAGGAGGCTGTGGAGGGGTAAATGGCACAGACCTATCGCCAGCAGCATTTGCGTGTCATGCGTAACAATGAGCACGGTATGAGTGCGCTTTTTGAACGCCTACACGGGGGCATAGCGCAGGTGCTCATGCGCAATGCGGATGTTGATGGCATTATCTCGCCCTCGCAGTCAAACGCGCTGCGCAATGAAGTCAGCGGCATGGTCACGGCGGCCTTTGTCGGCGGGACGCTGGGGACACAACCTGCACCATTCACAACTGATCGCGGGCGCGTGGTGCCGCAGTCAGATTACATGCGCGTGTTGTGGCCGTTTCTGGAACAAGCTACGAAGATAGCAGTTGAGCAGCAAGCCGCTATTATGCGTCGGAATTTGCGCAATGCCCCGGATATAGAGGCGGCTTTTATGACGGCGCGGCGCAGTCCGTTTGTAGTTGCCCGCCGCCAGCTTCGGGAGCAAACCGACTGGCGACCTCGTGAGTTTTTGCATTATGACCCGCTGCATCGCTTTGTTGATCCGAATGGGTACACACTCAGCGCGCGGATATGGGATACCGCGCAGCAGACACGGCGCAAACTTGACCTATTTCTGGCGGACGGCATTGCTAACGGAAAGGGCGCACGCAAGCTGGCTGTGGACCTGGAACAGTTTTTGTTTCCCGGACGCAGGTTGGCGCAGACGCGCAAGCCCTATGGTACTACGGCGAGTTATGACGCAATGCGGTTAGCCCGAACGGAAATCACGGCGGCGGCGGGGCGCGCGGGGCGTATGGCGGCCCATGTCAACCCATTTGTTGTTGGTGCTGATTGGGTACGGTCGTCTTATAGTTCGGCCTGTGGTGTATGCGACGATCTTGCTGCGGGCAGCCCTTACCCGCTGGACAAGCTGCCGGATTTGCCGGGGGACTCGCATCCCCACTGCATGTGCTATTACAGATGGCACACCGAAGGCGCGGGGAACATTATAGACGAGCTGCGCGCCGAACTTCCCGCAGCTGGACTGCCTATGGCGGACGGTCTGCCGTCGGTGTTGGCAATCGTGACGCCACTGTTGGCAGACCGGTTCACTCAATGCCTGTTGGAAGATTCCGAAATAGAGCAAGAGGCCGTTTAATGTACATCCATATCAATAATTTTCCCGAACCCGGCTCCGACAATCCCGCCGAATTTGAGCGATTGTTGACGTTCTATGTTGACATTGTACGTGGCTCAGCACGCGGAGATGGCGCGGAGGCGGTGACGCTGCGGGTGAAATGTGACGCCCCGCCGGTGATACCGTCGGGATGGCGGGACGAAGACGGCGTGTTGGTTTATGAAATTGACCGGTAAAGGAAGTGTCAACGACCCCCCACTGACGTGGGGAGCTTGCGCAAGCAGGCTCATGTTGACCAGTCTTAGCTCTTCGGAGCTACGTTACGGGCGAATGCATAGGCACTCCGGGATGACGCTTCCAGTTCCGGACCCTGCGGTGAGTGGTTAAACAGGCTGAGGGTC
>DAOTTY010000007.1:0-6799 GCA_034437575.1 Anaerolineae bacterium
CCCCTGGCAGCACAAAATGTGCAGCGTGCATTCCCTCCCACACGACCTGCGCTACAAAGTCATCACGGAAAGCGAACCCACCGAACAGCAGTGGCATTACGTCAGACTCACTGGCTTGAACAGCACCATTGAACAGACGCTCTGCCAGCGTGTTAATCTGCTCAAAGCGCTTTTCACCGTTAGCGATCAGGTCAACCGCCGCGCCAAAGCCAGCAAACGTCAGCGATTCACGCTCGTTTTCCCAATAGATGCGCCGCTGGCCGTGTGTTCGCCGCAAAAAGTCCACAAGTGGCAGGTCGGGGCAGGGCTGTGAGCAGACAATCAATGTGCCATCTAGCTGCTGCGGTTGGGTAATGACGCGCTCAGTCGTAGCTAGTTGCATAATGACCCTATGCTTCCTCTGGCTGCTCGTAGCCTACGCTCCGCAAGAGCATCGGCAGCAGCGTTTCTACAATGCGCTCTGGCTCAGGTTCGCCCGTGTACACCCACCGGATGACCAACTCATTGATAGCGCCCATCCAGGCTCGTGAGACAATATCTGTGTCAACCCCGATGATGTCTCCATTGGCCATTGCTTCATCCAGATAACCCTTGATGAGATTGGAAAAGCGATCATGAACGTCCATGCGCTTTTGCTCGAACACTGTACCCAACCCTGACGCTTGAATCAGCAGCACTTTCGCCGGAAGCCGATACTTGCCGAATGTATTCAGCACAGCTTCCAGCGCGATACGAACGCGCTCGATAGCAGGTGCATCATCTGGCACAGACTCCACAACTTTTTTCTCAAGCAGGTCAGTGAATTTGTCCACCAGGGCAACGAACAACTTTTCTTTATTAGGGAAGTGAAAGTAAATCGACCCCTTCGACGTGCCGGACTCTGTAACAATTTCATCCAGGCGCGTATCGTGGTAACCCTTGTTTGAAAACACATTCAACGCTGCATCCAGGATGCGTTCACGGGTGTTAGAGGAGGTATTGCCGTTTTGCTTGCTCATGATAGCTTACCGTTAAACCGACTGGTCAGTTTGATAATAACACAGGTACGCAGCTATCTTTGACTTCTTTAAAGACCCTATCATTTCATGGTATAGGCGCACGACAGCGTGGACACGGGTTTTATACCCCCTCACCCCTAAATCCTCTTTCTCACAAGGGAGCGAGGGGATTTTAGAAAACCGTCTCGGCTCCCTTTCTCCCCGCTGTAACTGTGAGAGACTGTGGAAGAAAGGGCGGGGGGATAGAGGGGTAAAGTGGGACATCCACGCTATTTTGTTGTCGTATTCATTTCATCATACGTGAGCCATAAAGTGTGCATGAGAGTTTCACCATACACAGATCGCAAGTGCTACATTACAAACATGACGCAATCTAATAGGAACAACCTGCCCATGACCACTGCTGTCCAAATTCCACCAGATGCAAAGACATTCGAGCATTCATCGGTTATCGACACCACACTAGACGACATGATAGCCTTTCATAACGATCCCCAAGCCTTTTCGCGGCTTACACCACCGCCCATCATCGCGCAAATTCACCGCCGCGATTTGAAGTCACTCACCGATGGCGAAATGGAATTTACCTTGTGGATGGGACCCATTCCTATCCGCTGGCTTGCACAACACGAACCCGGCCCCACTGAACACAGCTTCACAGACCGGATGATACAGGGGCCGCTCGCTTTCTGGTTGCACCGCCATATCTTTGAAGCAGTTGAGGGCGGTGTGCGCTTGACCGACCGCATTTCGATTGTCCACAAGCCGGGCGTGAGTGGTTTCCTAACCCGGTTAATGTTCGATGGCTTGCCACTCAGGGTGTTGTTCATTTATCGGCATCTGCGTACACGCCTCACACTTGGCAAATAATGCCCAAATTTTATATGGTTGTTAAGCGGCTGCTTATGCTTGTGTATTAGTGTTGCAAGCAATCCTATGAAAGCGAAACTCACCAATAGAAAGACATCTCAGGCAAAATGACTGACGTAATTGTTATCGGAAGCGGCATCGGTGGCCTAACCACAGCAGCCTTGCTGGCGAAGGATGGCTATCACGTCACTGTCATGGAGGCACAAACTTATCCTGGTGGCAGTGCAAGTACATTCTTTCACAAGGGCTACCGCTTCGACTCCGGCGCAACAGTAGCCGGAGGTTTCCAGCCAAACGGCCCGCATTACCTCGTAGGCAAGTTGCTTGACCTTGACTGGAATGTTCACACCTATGACCCGGCGTGGGTTGTTCACATGCCAGAGTGCGAAATCGCCCTCACCCGTGACAACAAAGACGTGCTGCGAGCGTTCCCGCAGTCAGCGGGCTTTTGGGATCAGCAATCACACATTGCAGATCAGGGTTGGTCACTATCAGCCCAGGGATTGCCCTGGCCACCAACTAACATTGCGGAGGTCATGCAGATTGCGAAAGTAGGTATCACCAACCTTCCGAGCGACCTGCAAATCATTCCATTTGCGCTGATGTCTGCTAAGCAGTGGATGGGATTGCACGGCCTGAACAACAACCCGGAGTTCGTGCGTTTTATTGACGGGCAGCTATTGATCTCCGCGCAGACGACATCCCAAAATGCATATGCCCTCTACAGCGCAACCGCCCTCGACCTGGCCAGACAGGGCGTCTACCATGCAAAGGGCGGCATTGGCGGCATTGCTGAACAGCTTGTGGGTAAAATTCGTGAGCTGGGGGGCGACGTGCTGTTACGCCAGAATGTAACTCGAATCGCAGTCGAAAATGGCAGCGTGAGCGGCGTTTGGGCTAAGAAGGGCCGTCGCACCCAACACGAGGACTTCTACCCGGCAGATTTTGTGATTGCCAACACAACCCCCTGGTCGTTGGAGCAACTACTGGGTGCAAACGCTCCCGAACCGCTCCGGCGTGAAAACAAACGCCGCGACACGACTTCCGGAGCATTTGTGCTTCATCTCGGCGTTAAATCAGCCTTTTTACCTGATGAATTTGCAGATCATCACCAGTTCTTGATGGATGTGGACGGCCCAATGGGTGAAGGCCGCAGCCTGTTCATGTCCGTATCACCTGGTTGGGACAGCACCCGTGCGCCAGAAGGCGAACGCGCTGTGACCGTCACCACACACACCCGCGTTCAGCCCTGGTGGGATTTGCTCAACAGCGACAAAGATGAATACTACCGCCGTAAAGACGCTTACGCGCAGACCTTCATCGCTAACATTGATCGCTACCTGCCCGGCTTCAAAGACGCAGTAACGTTCATGATGCCCGGTAGCCCCGTGACATACGAGTTTTACACACGGCGGCACATGGGCATGGTCGGTGGTTTCCCGCAAAAGTCGCTGTTTGGCGCACGCGGCCCACGCACGGGCATTGATAATCTCAGATTGGTAGGTGACTCGATCTTTCCGGGGCAATCAACAGCAGGCGTATCGCTTGGGGCGCTGCGCGTCGCTGAAGATGTTCAACGCAGTATGCCTGTCAAGCGAAACACTGCACGCAAGCTGACTGAAATCCCAACATGACTGACCAACCTGTAATTCACTGGTTTCGGCGTGACCTGCGCCTGACCGACAACAGTGCGCTCAATGCGGCGCTGGCGACTGGCAAGCCTGTTATCACGGTGTTTGTCTTTGACGACCGCATATTGAACAGCCAGATGGTCGGAACGCCACGAATGGCGTTTATGCTCAATGCCCTGGACAACTTGCAAACGGCGGTCTGGAAGGCTGGCGGGCGGCTACTGTTCATACACGACACACCAGAAAAAGCACTGCTCGATCTCATCAGGCAGACAGGTGCAACGGCAGTCTATTGCAACCGGGACTACACACCCTATGCCAAGCGCCGTGACGACAAGATGCAAGAAGTTTTGTCTGTCCCGCTGCATATCTGTGACGATGCCCTGATTATGCAGCCTAGTACAGTCATGACCAACAATGGCGACCCATATACGGTCTATACCCCCTTCAAGAAGAAGTGGCGGTCAAACATCACCCGTGATGACTACGCCGTAGACGAGACACCCGCTAGCAACCTGTATCGTATCCAAAATGTGGACACGCACGATCTCCCGTCGCTGGCTGATCTGGGTTTCAAATCCTTTGACGTTCCCGCCGCCAGCGAAAATCGCGCCCAGCAGCGCCTCGAAGCCTTCACAGATGGCATCATCTATGATTACGACGAACGCCGCAATGAGCTTACGCTTGATCCGTTCGAGGAAAACGGTGGCACCTCACAGTTATCACCCTACTTCCGGTTGGGTATCCTGTCACCGCGTCAGGCATTCACCGCAGCCGCCAAAGCCGGGGAACATGCCCCGAATGAAGATGCAAAGGCGAGCGTCACTGCATGGGCAGATGAACTCATCTGGCGCGAGTTCTACACACATGTGATGGCCCATTACCCGCATGTTTACACCAGCAACTTCAACGCAACCTACGACAATTTAGAATGGCAGCACGACCCTGATGGGCTTTCAGCCTGGAAGAATGGCGAAACAGGCTACCCCATCATTGACGCAGCGATGCGCCAGCTAAAAGCTGTTGGTTGGCTACCCAACCGCGTCCGTATGATCGTCTCCAGCTTCCTGACGAAAGACCAGTTGATTGACTGGCGCGAAGGTGAACGTCATTTTATGCAATATCTGATTGACGGTGACCCGGCAGCCAACAACGGTGGCTGGCAGTGGGCAGCAGGCACAGGGACAGACGCGCAGCCGTACTTTCGCATCTTTAATCCGGTTTCCCAGTCAAAAAAGTTCGACCCCACTGGCAGTTACATCCGGCGATGGGTACCTGAACTGGCAGACATCAACGACGACAAAATCCACGAGCCGTGGAAGCTGAGGCGACCGCCCAAAGCCTATCCCGAACCTATTCTGGATCACAAGATGGCCCGTGAGCGCACACTTGAAGCATTCAAAAAGGCCCGCGACTCTTAATCTTTCCCATATCAAACAGGAGCAGTGAAAAAACATGCCTAACGCACTCATCTGGGGCGCATCTGGCGGCATCGGCAGCGCCCTCATTCAGCAGCTTAAATCCAATGGCGATTGGACGGTTTATGCCGCCGCTCGCGACACAGACCGCATCCCTGACCATGCCGACGAAAAATTCCGCTTTGATGCGTCAGCACCGGAAACATACAAGGAAGTGGCGCTTATTTTGGCCGACGATGCTGTATCACTCGATCTCGTCGTGTATGCTGCTGGCGGCATTATCTCCGACAAAATGGAAGATTACGGCGCAGAAACGTGGCAAATGGTTATAGACGCAAACCTGAATGGCGCTTACCTGGGCTTGCAGTCTGTGTTGCATCTGGTGCCCAAAGGCGGCCACTTGATGGTCATCGGCGCTTATGTCGACAAGATCATGCTACCCAAATTTGGTGCCTATACGGTCGCAAAAGCTGGTCTGGAACCCATGATGACAATTTTCAAAAAGGAAAATCGTCGCAAATACTTTACGCTAGTGCGTCCACCCGCCGTAGACAGTGCCTTTTGGGACAATGTGCCTTTTAACGTGCCCGATGGTGCCCTTGCCCCACAGCAAGTGGCAAGCGCAATTATCAGTCAGTACACCAATGAGCAAGATGGCTTGCTAGACCTGTAGCAAGAACCGCCAACACACGATATTCTATTAGAGTTATTCAGCGTTGAGGTACCATTCTCTACAATGGAAAATTTCGGAGCGAAAGCGCTCTAATAGGGTACTCACAGCGATTTCACCCCTTACTTTTACCCAACAGTAAAATGAATCAAAGTATGCACATTCTCAAAAGTCCGAACAAAAAGGGAACTCCCCCATGTCAAAGATAATCGTGATTGGTAGCGGATTTGGCGGCCTTGCCGCAGCCTGCCGTCTGGCTGCCAAAGGCCACGATGTTGAACTATTTGAAAAGCGCGATAAGCTCGGTGGCCGCGCCTACGTATACGAAATCAACGGCTTCAAGTTCGACGGTGGCCCAACGATCATAACTGCACCCTTCATGTTTGACGACATCTGGGAAGCCGCAGGCCGTAAGCGTGAAGACTACTTTGAACTCGTCAAGTGTGATCCGTTCTATCGCATCTTCGATCACAACCGACGCAAATTTGACTATAACGACGACCACGAGTTCATTCTCAGCGAAATCGAAAAGGTGAACCCTGCTGACAAGGAAGGCTATTCGCAGTTCGTCAAGAACACAAAAGCGATTTTTGAGAAGGGCTTCGTCGAACTGGCAGATGTGCCGTTCCTCAGCATCTGGGACATGATTAAAGTCGCCCCAGACCTGATTAAAATGCAGTCTTACCTCAGTGTCTATCGCTACGTCAGCCAGTTTGTCAAAGACCCGTTCCTGCGTCAGGTGTTTTCGTTCCACCCGTTGCTAGTAGGTGGCAACCCGTTCGATACGCCCTCTATCTATGCCATGATTCACTACCTAGAGCGCGAGTGGGGCGTGTGGTACTCAATGGGTGGCACAGGCGCGATGGTTGCTGGGTTCGGCAAACTGTTCACAGAACTGGGTGGCAAGATTCATCTCAACGCTGAAGTCGAAGAGATTATCGTTGATGAGAATACCCGCCGCGTGACAGGCATCCAACTGGCTGATGGCACCATTCACCACGCCGACAACGTCGTTTCAAACGCGGATGTGGCCTACACCTACCGCAACATGATTGACAAGCGCTACCGTCGCAAGTACACCGACCGCAAAATTGATAACATGCGTTACAGCATGTCGCTGTTTGTGTACTACTTCGGTACAGACCGCCAGTACCGTGACACCCACCCTGAACTGGCCCACCACAACATCATTCTAGGGCCACGCTACAAGGA
>DAOTTY010000008.1:0-16206 GCA_034437575.1 Anaerolineae bacterium
GCCGCCTATGACCGCGCCTACCGGCTGTTCGAGGCGGCCTATACCGCCCTGGAACCCGTTTACACGATACTCGCTGATACCCAATCCTGAACGCAAAGATAGGAATCAAACCATGTTGAAATCACAACTGCTGCACCCGGAAGTTCTTAAAGCGCTGGGGGCGTCTGGTCATGGCAGCCGTGTTCTCATTGCAGATGGCAACTACCCCTTCGTCACACGCAGCAACCCACTGGCGGAGCGCGTCTACCTGAATTTTGCGCCGGGGCTGCTTACCGTGACTCAGGTTCTCGAAACCCTGGTAACAGCTATCCCAATTGAGGCTGCTCACGTTATGACAACCGACGACGGCACCGAACCATCTATTTATGCGGACTTCCGGCGTATTTTACCGGGCCTGAACCTTGAGGGGCATGACCGCTTTAGCTTTTACGATGAGTCGAAAGACCCTGATGTGTCCCTGGTCATCGCCACCGCAGAGCGGCGCGTCTACGCCAATATACTGCTTGTCATCGGCGTGGTACCCCCAACGAAGGAGGACCTGGCGTAAGGCCAACACCGACTGTGCTGCCCAAACAGGGCAACTCCGTCGAAAGCTGTCTGATTACCGCCTGGAAGAAACACCCGCGCCACCCGTGATGCAGCGGCGCTCCCGGCGGATGGGCTTTGGTGTGCTGGCGCGGTTGGGCGCGGGCGTTAGGGCCGGGGGCCAGAGGGCTACGCATCCTGGCCAATTTATGCTTACACTTTTATACCAGTTGTGTGTGCATAGCCCATATCCGTCAGCAGCGGCACCAGTGGCCCATCACCCTTGATGGTACCGTTTCCTGCGGGCGGACGCGCCGTTTAACGTCCCTACGAATAATTGGCGGGGATTGCAGGGAAAACGCTCGCGTTATCTACCGGAATGCTGGACGCCCCCTACTCCCCTGCCTACCCCCGCTGGTAAACTCCCCGGCGCGATAACACACAAAGGCCCCCTCCATGACTCAAAAAATCCTCGTGACCGGCGGCACTGGTTTTATCGGCTCAGCATTGGTGCGCCGCCTCGTCCATGATGGCTACACCGTGCGCGTCTTTGATAACCACTCACGCGGGGTCGCTGCCCGCTTAAACGACGTGCAGCACGATATTGACCTGATGACCGGTGACATCCGCAACCCAGACGATGTGCGCCGCGCCGCTGCTGGTATGGACAGCGTTCACCATCTGGCGTTCATCAACGGCACAGAGTTCTTCTATTCCATGCCGGAGCGTGTGCTAGAGGTGGGCGTGAAGGGCATGTTAAATGTGCTGGATGCGTGCCTTGAGCAAGACATCGGTGATCTGGTGTTGGCGTCCAGCAGCGAGGTCTACCAGATGCCGCCCACCGTCCCCACTGATGAAAGCGCCCCGCTGCTCGTCCCGGATGTGCTGAACCCGCGCTACAGCTACGGCGGCGGCAAAATCATCAGCGAACTGCTGACGATTAACTACGGGCGTAAGTTCTTCAAGCGGGCCGTGATCTTCCGCCCGCACAACGTTTATGGCCCAGATATGGGCTGGGAGCATGTGCTGCCCCAGTTCATCTTGCGGATGAAGGCGCTTGTGGGGCAGCATCCCGCAGGCACGATTCCGTTTCCCATCCAGGGAACAGGGGAGGAAACCCGCGCTTTCGTCTACATTGATGACTTCACCAACGGCCTTATGCGCGTGGTGGAAGCGGGCGACCACCTGGGCGTGTATCACATTGGCACACAGGATGAAGTTGCGATTGCGGATATTGCGCGGCTGGTGGGGTCGGCTTTTAAGCGCGAGATTGACGTGGTGCCGGGTGAACTACAGCCGGGGGGCACGCTCCGCCGCTGTCCAGACATCACGAAACTGCGCGGGCTGGGCTATACACCGCGTGTGACACTGGCCGATGGCATCCGGCAGACGGCAGCATGGTACACGGCCAACGCGCATCTGGCCCCGCAGCCGTAGCGCAAGGCTGTATCATGTGTGCGGTCCCGGTGCTATACTGACGAGGGGATTTTATTAGCATCATACGGAGGGATGAATCTGATGCGTAACCTCATCGTACTTATCTCAGCAGTGGCGGCCCTGCTGCTGGCCGCGTGTAGTGGTGGTGCCCCACAGGAAACCACACTGGAAATCACCGAAGCGCAGTTTAACGAGTCCATCACGTTTAACAGTGTGGCGGCCATGAGCGAGGCCACCGTTGACGTGACCACCGCCGGGGTCGTGCTATCTGGCACGCTCACCTGCCCGGATGACACCACCGAGGACGGCAGTGTATCGGTGGTGATGTCTACAACGAACGTCGGGCTGCTGTCGGTGACAGTTTCCAACGTGGAATCAGAGTGCCTGGTGGTGGATGACGTAGGCGTGACACAGGTTGGCGGTGCCGTAGCCGCCGCTGTCGATACGATTGTGCGCGGTGAGATTGACCTGGGCGAGGGCGAAACCATCGTGGGCTACCGGTCAGTCACCTTTGGCGACGACAGCGTGACGATGATCGTCCATTACGGGGAGCCGCCCGCAATCGAATAACACGCGAAGCGCGACTCCCCCACTGCCGGTGTTATTCGCGCCAGTGGTGATTGCAGTTTTCGCACTGGTAGTGATGATCGACTTCTGTATCGGCGGCGGGTCTGTACGGGTTACCGTGCATCACCTCGCTGCCCGTGTAGTAAACCTGCCCCGCCTTTTTGCATTTGCGGCACTTTTTGTTTTTTTCCAGCCGATTCTCTGACCCTCGACCCTCGAAATTTGCCATAATGCCCTGCCAATGCTTACACGATTAGCGCACGGTCTTTTTGGCGTTTTTGCCCGTAGACCGCCGCTTATAGATTTCAATGGCTTCTTCGGTATCCCCATCAAAAATGAGTTCGCCGCGCTCCAACAGGATAGTCCGCTTGCACAACTCGCGCACGGCTGGCATCTGGTGTGATACGTACAAAACCGTTGTATCTCCCGTGAGCATCTCCATCAGCCGTTCCGTACTCTTTTCGCGGAAGGCAGCATCCCCTACGGACAGCACCTCATCCAGAAAGATCATGTCTGGCAGGATGTGAACCGCAATGCTGAAGCCCAACCTGGCTACCATCCCGCTGGAGTACGTCTTCACAGGCTGTTCGATGAAGTCGCCCAACTCAGAAAACGCGATGATGTCTTCAACAAACGTCGCCACCTCTTGCGGCTCAACGCCGAAAATCGCACAGTTCAAGTAGATGTTCTGGCGACCGGTGTGTTCTTTGTTGAACCCGGCCCCCAGGCCAATCAGCGAGGCAAAGCGCCCCTTCACGCTCACAGTGCCCATCGACGGGGCCGTGACCCCGCTAATGATACGCAGCAGCGTGGTCTTGCCTGCCCCATTACGGCCCATAATCGCCACAGACTCGCCTTTGTAAATATCAAAGCTGATGTCTTTGAGTGCCCAAAAAGCGCCTTTGTGCCAGTCTACATCGGCATCACGCTTAATCAGCCGTTTGGCCAGTTGGGTGGCCTCGTGGCGCAGGCTGGGGCGATACACCGCCGGGTTGTAGTGTTTTGAAACATCCTTCACACGGATGATGGGTTTGCTTGTACTCATGTTATACATAGTCCGCCAAAATGGATTCTTTCGACTTAAACGACAGGTAGCCGGTGTACATCAGCAAAACCCCCACCACCAGCGGATAGTACAGGCTCACAAAATCGGGCGGCTGCTGGTAGATGATCGTGTCACGGTAGGCGTTAATGATGCTGGCCAGCGGGTTCAGCATCAACAAAGACTGCACCCGCTCTGGCAGCATGGCGATGCCGTACAGCACAGGCGTCAGGTAAAACAGCAGGCGCATCACAATCGTCACCAGTTCAGCCGTATCGCGCACGAACACGCCCAGGTAGCTGATGTGCAGCATCAACCCGATAATCAAAATGCACTGCACCACCACAATCAGCGGCACAAACAGCATATAGGCCGTCAACGGCACCCCTACCACCAAGTTAATGACGATGAGCGTCACAAACATGAAAAACGCATCAATCAGCGCTTCGGCCAGGTCTACCAGAATCAGAATTTCACGCGGGAAGTACACCTTGGAGATGATGCCCTTGTTGCCAACAATGCTGCGTGCCGACTTGTTAACCCCCTTCATGAAGAACGACCACGCGGTTACACCCGCCAGGAAAAACGACACAAAAGGCACGTCGCCCACCTCCCCACGATTAAGGATATTGGCAAACACAAACGCCATAATGAGCGACTGCGCCAGCGGCAGCAGCATAATCCACAGGATGCCCAGCCACGCCTGCTGGTACCGCGCCTGAACGTTGGTCACCGTCCACAGGCGCAGCAGTGTGCGCCGCTCGTACAGCTTTTGCAGGTGAAACGCCAGCGTACTCACTTCGTCGGCGTCGGGCAGTGTGGGCGTCCACCAAATAGTGATGAGACCGAACAGAATCGCCAGCAGTACAAAGTAAAGATTTTGCAACAGCGACACATCCGGCAAAAAGGCCGAAACGCTAAAAAACGTCAGGCCAGTGGCAATCATCAAGTTGAGGTAATGCACCCGCCGCGAGCGCCGGATGTGGTATTGGCGGCGCACCCACACCGCGACATAGGTAGACATCACCGCCGCCAGCCCCAAAATGACAAACACAAACAGCGGCTGGGCCACATAGTCCGGGCCGAGCGGCGTGCCCATGTTCACGCGCAGGCGCATTTGAACCGCGATTAAATGGGCGCACATCAGCAGCACAAAAATCGACAGGTGATCCGTCAGCATCCGGTAGCTGATGGCCCGCTGGAGGGTCTGCTGGGTAGTGAGTGTATTCTCAAGCTGCAAGGCGCTAGCTCCGGCTGATTGACAATAGTGTTATTTTAACGCCGAGCCACCCACACGGCCAGAGGGTGCCAACTGTCACCCCATCATAGGCCGTGTTTCACTGCGAAAGCCACCCCTGTACCATATCACCCTGAATGGTGGCTTCCCAACCCCCCTTTAACCCGCAAATACCACACTCCAACCGCCGCGTAGAGCGCCCGTCAAGTTATCACCTTACCATTCGGTTAAACTCAAACTAGAACATCTGAGTGATGCACAGGAGACATTATCTATGCGTAACAGGCCACTAGCGGTCACACTGATTTTAATGGTTATGTTGGCGCTTGCGCTCCCCGCGCTGGCCCAAACCCCCACCGGCGTTGTCACGGCGGGCCAGCTTAACGTTCGCACCCTGCCAGACCCGGTGGACGGCGTGGCGATTGCCCGTGTTTTTCAGGGGCAGCAGTTCGCCATCGTCGGGCGGGACGACACGGCCAACTGGTACCAGATTCAACTGCCCGACGGCAGCGTCGGTTGGGTGAGCAGCGCTTACTTCCGCGTGACGAATATCGCCGCTGTGCCCGTCACCAATGCGGATTACGTGCAGGGGCGCGTGCTGTCACAGCGGCTCAACCTGCGGCAGCAGCCCACCACCACCGCCCGCTCACTGGGGCAGGTCAGTCAGGGGCAGGTGTATCGCGTGGTGGGCAAAAATGCGGATAGTTCATGGTTTTTGCTGCGGCTGCCCACTGGCGTGACGGGCTGGGTCACGGCCCGCTGGCTGTACGTCACCAACCCGGACGCGGTGCCCGTCGTTAGCAACAGCACAGATAGCGGCACCGTCATGGTGGACGCGCAGGCGTCCCCGGTGGGGATTACGGGCACCGTCGTCGCGGCGTTCTTGAACATCCGCACGCTGCCCGATCCCGTTGAGGGGATTGTGCTGGCAACGGCCTCCCAGGGCGATGTGTTCCCGATTGTTGGGCGCGACCCCAACGGCAACTGGTTCCAGATTGCGTTCAGCGGCACATCCGGCTGGGTAAGCAGTGCCTACTTCCGGGTCAGCGGGGATGTCAATACGATTCCGGTAACGTTTGAAGGCTACGTGCAGGGCACGGTCACGGCATCCTACCTGAATATCCGCGACATCCCGGACCCGTACACTGGCCGTGTGCTGGGGCGCATCAGCAAGGGACAGGTGTATCGGGTGGTGGGGCGCAGCGCCAACGGCTGGTATGAAATCCGGCTGCCTTCCGGCGTGACGGGCTGGGTCAACGGCACCTTCCTCAGTGTGAGCGATCCGGCGGCAGTGCCATTGAAGTAAGGCGGATGGCAGGCAACTCCGTTGCCGCCCGCCTCGTCATGTCCAAGACGGCCCAAACAGCCCTAATCCGCCAGCGTGGACGTATCGCCCAGCGGTTGGCCCAGCACTTCGGCTTTCAACAGCCGCCGCATGATCTTGCCGCTGCGCGTCTTGGGCAGGCCATCTACAAATTTGATTTCAGCCGGAACTGCAATCGGGCCGACCTCGTGGCGTACATGCAGCTTGAGGGCTTCTTCCAGGGTGCCGTCGTCTTCAACACCCGCATTCAGGATGCAGAAGGCGTGAATGACATTCCCCTTGAGTTGATCTGGCACACCGATACACGCTGCCTCGGCCACATCACTGTGGCTGACGAGCGCACTTTCGATCTCTGCCGTGCCCAGGCGATAACCACTCACCTTAATCACGTCGTCCATGCGCCCAATAATCCAGAAGTAGCCGTCCTCGTCCTTGCGGGCGCTGTCCCCGGTGAAGTACCACCCCTGCTGTGCAAACTGTGACCAGTACGTGGCCACGTAGCGGTCGGGGTCGCCCCACACGGTGCGGGCCATGCCCGGCCAGGGGTGCTTAATGACGAGATAGCCGTCCTCGTTGGGGTCGCACGGTGTGCCGTCTTCGCGCACCACATCCGCCGTGATGCCCGCAAACGGCTGGGTCGCACTCCCCGGCTTGAGCGGTACAACGGGCGTGGGCGTAATCATGAAGCCGCCCGTTTCCGTCTGCCACCACGTATCCATGATCGGGCAGCGCTCTTTACCCACCACACGATGATACCAGCGCCACGCCTCCGGGTTAATCGGCTCCCCCACTGACCCTAACAGACGCAGGCTGCTGGTGTCGTGGCGGTTAACCCAGTCTTCACCGAAGCGCATCAGGCCGCGAATGGCCGTCGGCGCGGTGTATAGGATGGTGATGCCGTAGCTTTCCACCAGTCGCCACCAGCGATCCGGGTAGGGATAGTTGGGTGCGCCCTCATACATAAAACTGGTGGCACCCACAATCAGCGGCGCATACACAATATAGCTGTGCCCGGTGATCCAGCCGGGGTCAGCCGCGCACCACCAGCGGTCTTCCGGCTTGATGTCAAACACCGTGCTGAGCGTGGTAGACGTATACACCTGATAGCCGCCGTGCGTGTGCAGCAGGCCCTTGGGCTTGCCGGTGGTGCCGCTCGTATACAGGATGAACAGCGGGGCTTCGGCGTCCATCTCTTCGGTGATGCAGTACGGGCTGGCAATCGGGAGCTGCTCTAAGTCCTGCCACCAGTAGTCGCGGCCCTGCTCCATGTTCACGTCCTGCCCGGTGCGCTTATACACAATCACGCTTTGCACCACCGGCGAGCGCTTCACGGCTTCATCGGCAATGTCTTTCAGGTTAACGGTTTTGCCGCGCAGCCACGCGCCATCACACGTGACCAGAACTTTGCTCTTGGCGTCTGCAATGCGGTCTGCAAGGGCCTGCTCACTGAAGCCACCATACACCACACTATGAATCGCCCCCACTTTGGCGCAGGCCAGCATGGCAATGGGCAGTTCGGGCACGCGGCCCATATAAATCGTGACGGTATCCCCCTTTTTGACGCCCATGCTCTTGAGGATGTTGGCGAACTGGTTCACCTTGCGCCACAGGCGATAGTAGCTGTAGGTGCGTTCTTCGCCGTCCTCACCCACCCAGATGAGCGCCAGCTTGTTTTTGTTGGCGTCCAGGATATGGCGATCCAAAGCATTATGAGCGATGTTGGTTTTGCCGCCCGTAAACCACTTGTAAAACGGGGCATTGCTGTCGTCCAGCACGGTGTCATAGGGCTGGTACCAGTCGATCATCTCCGTTGCCTTCGCATCCCAAAAGGCGATGGGGTCTTCGGCAGCCTGCTCGCGCACTTTCATATAATCAGGCACGTTGGCATAGTCTACGACAGCATCGGAGGGGGTATAAATTGTGTTATTGCCTTCGGTAGAGGCACCGTTGGGGGCCTGAGTAGCCATAAATCTATTCTCCTAAAAGGATTCGCAATCGAAGTAAGTTGGCGGGTACTATCTTAGGCGCAACTCACCCATGTTTAAAGTCTAATTAAGTCGTGACTCTGCGGCAACAGGCCGCGCCCGTTGGCCAAAGGTATTACTATTGTTTATAATTCAGTATTGCTTTTGCCTAGTGACCCTGAAATTGACATGATGCGTACATAAGTATATTATGAAACGCGGGCAGGATTCATAGAACACTCATTGTGATGATTGTCACAAGATGAAATGACACCCATTTTGCCGCACTTAGGGCACTATATAACCTGTGTACTGTAATAAGAAGGGAAACTGTGACAAAGATGACGTTTCGATTGTTAGGGGCAATCTTTATGGCGACATTGCTATTAGCGGCATGTGGCCGTCGGTTGCCTGAAGATGGGGTTGTTGGTTCTGCATCGGGCGCTGCCGTTGCTAACGCCCCCACCACTGCGGATCAGTCTAATACGGGAATGGCTGAAGCATCAGCAGATACCGGGGCAGCAAATGCCAGCGCTGAAGAAGCTGAGGCCGATGCTGAAGTTGCCAATAATGAAGAGGATGCCAGTAATGAAGAAGCTGAAGCCGATACCGAGGACGCCGGTGAGCGCGAAGCCGAAACGGTTGCGGTTGCCGGTGACCCGGCACTTGGCCAGACGGTGTTTAATCAGTCGTATAACACCGCCAGCGGCCCCTGGATTTGTGCAAGCTGCCACTCTGTTGACGAAAGCCAAATACGTTTGATAGGGCCGGGGTTGTGGGGGCTGGGCGGCGAAATTGGCGAGCAGCGCATTGCAGAAAGTGGCGATGGCGACGTGACCGAGTACATCCGCAACAGCATTATTCACCCCAACGACTACATCGTGCCAGGGGACAGCGCCGGGCCATACCCACAAAACCTGATGCCGCAAAACTACGAGGACTTGTTCAGTGAGGAAGAACTGGACGGACTCGTCGCCTATATTATGACATTACAGTAATCATTGCACTCATCCATCATTTTTGTTCGAGGCAAGGAGCAATACGCATGGCAGTTCATGAAGCACAAGCCACACACCAAGACGTAACGACCAACGCAGCCGTCGTAGACGAAACCGCTACCGCACCGGCCCCTGTTTCTGTCGTAGAAGACGCGGCGGAAGCTAACCAGGCCGAGGAAGCATACCCGGAACCCAAAGGGGCCTGGACGTTTGTATTGCTATTGGCGGCGTTTTACGCCTTTTACTGGACGATGTCCTATTTTGAAGTCTTTATCTTCCGGGGAGCCTAGCACTTTATGGATAACCAACAACACATTCACATTGATCGCTACGAACGCCGCTGGATTGCGATTGTCACCGTGATGCTGGCCGTGTTCTTTGCATCGCTGCTGCTGGGTGCTACCCTGTTCAACGTGCGCCCCGCGCAAGAAGGCGGGTTTGTAAACCCGAACTTGCTGGACGAAACCATGTTCGCCAGCCCTGGCGTCCGTCACCTGGGCGACAACCGCTACGAAGCCGTCGTGCTGGCTTATGCCTGGGGATTTGAGCCGCGTGAGATGACCGTGCCAGAAGGTGCCGAAGTCACCTTCCACGTTACCAGCCGCGACGTGATTCACGGCTTTATGATTGAACACCATAACATCAACTTTGAATTGATCCCAGGGCATGTGGCCCAGGCCCGTGTTCACTTTAATGAACCGGGCACCTACAAAATATTGTGCCACCAGTACTGCGGGCGGCTGCATCAGGCAATGCACGCAGACATTATTGTTGAAGAAGCCGATCAGACCATCGCCGCCAGCGAATAACGTTTAAGGAGCAAAGAGTATGGCAACGTTACAACCCACCTACGAACAACAGCACAACGAGCCAGTGCTGGCCCACCCCCTCACCCGCCTGATGGCCTACGAGCGCTTCCAGGTTGGGGCGCATCTGGCAGTTGCGTTTGTGGCGCTGCTGCTGGGCCTGCTGATGGGGCCGTTTCAAACGTTCCGCCGTTCCCCCTGGATGCAGGAAATCACGGATGGCAACATCACAACGCCCATTTTTACCTACTACTATCAGGCCCTTACCCTGCACGGCGTGTTGAACGCGCTGGTCTTCACGACCTTCTTCATTATGGGCGTGAGCTATTTTGTGGTACAGCGCACACTAGAGCGGCCCCTGAAAAGCACGCTGGGTGTGTGGGCGTCCTTCTGGCTGATGTTTGTGGGCTTGCTGCTGGCCGCCTACGCCATCGTGACCGGGCAGGCCAATATCCTGTATACCTTCTACCCGCCGATGCTGGCCCACTGGGCCTTTTACCTGGGGTTGGCGCTGGTCATCGTGGGCACATGGGTTGGCGTGTGGAACGTCTTCGCCACGTACTTCACCTGGCGTAAGGAAAACCCTGGCCAAAAGGCCCCGCTGGCCACCTTCGCGGTGCTGGCCAACTTCATCATGTGGTTTACTGCCTCGCTAGGTGTGGCCATCGAAGTGCTGACGATGCTGCTGCCAATGTCCCTGGGCTGGATTCAAACCACAGACCCGCAGGTTGCGCGCATTTTCTTCTGGTTTTTTGGGCACCCGCTGGTGTACTTCTGGCTGATCCCGGCGTATATCTCATGGTATGCGATGCTGCCCAGGCAGCTTGGCGTGCGCCTGTTTAGCGATACGATGGCCCGCGTTGCCTTCATGATGATCGCCATCTTTTCTATTCCGATTGGTGTTCATCACCTGTTCCAGGACCCCGGCGTTAGCGAGCTGGCCAAGATTTATCACAGTGCGCTAACGTTTGTGGTGGCCGCGCCCAGCCTGCTAACGGCTTTCAACATCTCTGCAACGATGGAGCGTGCCGGGCGCAAGAACGGCGCAACCAGCCTGCTCGGTTGGATGGTCAAACTGCCCTGGGGGAACCCGGTGGTAGCGGCCCAGTTTAGCGGTATGCTGCTGTTCATCTTTGGTGGCATCAGCGGCCTGATGAACGCTTCATACAACTTCAATACGGCACTGCACAACACCACCTGGGTGGTCGGTCACTTCCATACCACGCTGGGCGGTGCCGTCTTCTTAACGTATATTGGCATTACCTTCTGGATTTTGCCGATGATTACCAAGCGCAAGCTGTTTGCGCCCAAGCTGGCCCTCGGTCATGTGTACACATGGCTGTTCGGTATGCTGCTGTTCGCAGGCACAATGGGGCGTGGCGGTTTCGCCGGGGCCACCCGCCGCACCGACCTGGGCGGCGCTGGGGCTTACATCAGTGATGCCGTTGGCTTCTGGATGAACTGGGCGGCACTGTCCGGGGCGATCTTGCTGGTTAGCTCTGTACTGCTGTATATCGTGTTGATTGGCACGGCCTTCTTCGGCAAGCCAATTGAAGAAGCAGACGAGGAACAGGTACCGGTTGCACCGGGTTCACCAGACGACGAGTACGCCCCGTCATTCATGGAAAACTGGCGCTTGTGGGTAACGGTCATCATCATCACCAACGTGATTATGTGGCTACCGGTGCTAATGCAAGCGCTGGACTTCACCTACGGCTTCTGGGCATTGGGCCGCCCGGACCTGGCTCGCTAACCGAATATCGCGGGGGGGGCGATCCGACGGGTCGCTCCCCCTACCCCTACGCACAATACTACCGACCATCCCATCTGAACGTCGTTATGAATTGAAGGGAAATCACATGGTTGACCACCCGCAACAAAATGTAGATGTATTGGAAGACAGCCAGGATTTTATGCTGTGGCTGGCCACGCTGTTCTTGCTGACGGTAGGTGTCATGTTGGCGCTGTTCAGCACCGCCTACATTAAAGACCTGACCACCCTGCAAAGCGTACCGAACGCTATCTGGGATGCTATTTGTGGCAGGCCCAACCCTGACGGCATCCAACTGCCGCTGCTGCTCACGTTTGCCACCGTTTCACTGATTGGCAGTGCGGGCGTGTATGGCTACAAACAAATCCGCCGGATGCGCCTGAGCAACCCCTGACGCACCTTGCACGATGACAACCCCCAGCAGCGGCCCCCGCGCCATCTGCTGCTAACAACTTTACAGGGAGTCCCGCTATTATGAAGATTGAATCGTCCGTCCCGCCCAACCTGAACCGATCCCCGCTGCAACTGGGTATGATGGTTATATTTGCCATTGTGGCCTTGGTCATTGTTGGGGTGATCTTCACCATCTTTGACCGTATGGCTGAAGAACAATTCAGTGAATCTTACAACATTATGGAATCGGCGGGGGGCGCATCTGTTTTGAATCCCCCCCGCCCGCTGCCCGACTTCACGCTGCCGTCGCACACTGGCGACCCCGTTAGCCTGAGTGACTTTGAGGGCAAAGCCGTGCTGCTGTCCTTCGGGTATACCTTTTGCCCGGATGTGTGCCCGCTCAACATGATGGAATACCGCCGGGTCCGTGATCTGCTCGGTGAGCAGACTGACGACACCGCGTTTGTGTTCGTCAGTGTGGACGGCGAACGCGATACGCCAGAGCGCCTGGACGGGTTTTTGCAGGCACGCGGCGTTGAGGATTTTGTGGTGGGCCTCAGTGGTGAAGAAGCCGAGATGCGCCGCATCGGTGTGGAGTATGGGCTGTACTTTGAAAAGAACTTCGACACCGGCTCAGAGGAGTTCTATTTGGTCGATCATACCGCCAGCCTGTACCTGATTAACCCCGACGGGGCACTGGCCATGATCTTCGGGTTTGGCACCGCGCCGGATGTCATCGCGGACGGGGTGCGCGACCAGCTTTAGCACCGCCCCCCCCAGGCGGAACTCACATACAGGCCACCAGTGCCGCCTCGGCCATCAGGGGGCGGCATTTGGGGTCTGTAGGCGCTTATCAATGCCAGCCGCGCCCGCGTGCATGGCCGCACAACTTCCCCTATAATGGCAATCACATCGTCAACGATTATTAGAGGTAGCGTGTTATGCCACAGCTTGTTGTTTTCGGGGCTACAATTTCATGTGCGATGGGCGCGGCACCCGTCCCGTTGGCCATATCGCAAATAAAATCGAAGGGGAACCAGGGTATATCCATGATTGCAACCATCATGGACAGCAAACCTGTCGTCAACATCCCCACCTTTGGCAACTGCAAGTACCTATCCGCCCAGGCAAAAGCACCCACGCCGTGCGTACCCGCGACGACTACCCCCTGGGCACCCGGCTCGCCCACCGTGCTGGTAGAAGGCAAGCCCGCGTTAACCGCCACCTCTAAGCTGCTGTGCAGTGTGACCCCAGCGGGCATCATTTCGATTACGTCGTCGGGGCAGGTGACGGTCACGGTGCCGTAGCTACCCCACTTTGAGCAGCAGCGCAGCAGACGACAGCATCGGTGTTTTGGGCAGGGTTGGTTCTGCTTTGGTTCACCCCACCCCAAAGATGCGCCTATGTGAACCAGTGCCTAAAACCCGATGCTCCACGTTAATGACTATGCGAATTCTTTGCGTGAAGGGAATGCGGCGGGGCGTGAAATCAGCCGCGTTTACGCTTGCCAGGGCGCATGATGCGGGCGACGTTGCGCGGGCGCAGCGCGTTTGTAGTAAGGGTGGCAAAACGCTGCACCCACAGCCCGGCCCACTCCGTCAGGCTGAAGCCAACTTCCAGGATGAGGAAGTACCAGCACAGCAGCGCCACCACACCGCCAATGATAATCAGCACCAGCGTGAGCGCAAACACAACAATGAACAGCACCTGCCAGCCGCCGCCGTATTCGGGCATCAGCACATACAGCGTCAGCGGCAGCAAGCCTGCTACCTCAACGGCCAGCAGCGCCAACCCCCACTTGAACGCGCCCTCACCGTAAGCAATCAGACTGCCCAGGCGTTCGGCGCGGCGCGTGATACCGTCGAACACGTCTTTGGGCGTGCCGTATGGCAGTTTGAGCCTGCGCTTGAGGTAGGGCGCGATGTGCTGGGTGGGCTGCTCATCTGGCATAGTGTGAGGCGCTCCGTGCTGTGCGAACGTGTTAATTATATACCAGATTGTACCCCCCCCCGGCCCCTTCTCCCGAACGCTTACGCTAGGCGAAGGGGAGAAAAACGCTTTTACCGTACCTCTAACATACAAGGGTGAGGGCTTGATTCGCTAACAATATTCCAGCGGCACTGTAAACCCTTCCCTACCGTCGTGCAGCGACGCTGTGGGGCGCGTAGACGGATGGCAGATAACTTATCTGTCATGTCCTGAATCGCTGTCTCAAAAACGTAATTTCAGCTATAATTATGTTAAAGTTCTTGTCTTTTGGGAGGCAATATGTTTAGAAATGGTTCTGTTTTGGCAATGGTGGGCCTGCTGCTGGTGATGGTGGGCACCGTTAACGCTCAGTCGTTTGATAACGCGGATGAATTCACCTACCAGGGCTACCTGGAATTCAATGGGACGCCGTTCAATGGCACCTGCAATATTCGGGTCGGCGTTTTTGATGTGCTTACCGACGGTGCCGCGCTTAACACCAAGCGCCGCAATACCGTCCCGGTGACGGAGGGCGTGTTCAACGTCAATTACAACTTCGGGCCGGAGATATTTGCAGAGGGCGACCGCTACCTGGAAATTGCCGTGGACTGCAACAACAACGGTGTGGATGACTTCCAGGTGCTAAGCCCACGCCAGCCCGTAACCCCGGCCCCGTTAGCGATGGCGCTGCCGGGGTTGTATACGCTGCCGAATACGACCAGCCCCAATGTGATCGGTGGGTACAGCGGCAATACGATAGGCTCCGGTGTGGTTGGTGGCACTATCGCGGGTGGCGGACTGGATGGCGAGCCTAACCTTGCATATGATAATTACAGCACTGTCAGCGGCGGCAGCGGCAATATTGCCGGGTCGGATGATGCCAGCAGCACGAACGCCACCTACGCGACAGTTGGCGGCGGTCGTTTCAACACGGCCAGCGGTTTCCGTGCCACCGTGGGCGGCGGGTTCTTAAATGAGGCTAGCGGCATTGAATCGTTTGTGGGTGGCGGTGAGGGCAACACGGCCAGCGGCACTGAATCGTTTGTGGGCGGCGGTGAGGGCAATGTCGCCGGTGGCCGCAATGCTACCGTGGGCGGCGGGTTATTAAATGAGGCCAGCGGCGTTGAATCGTTTGTGGGTGGCGGTGACACCAACACGGCCAGCGGCGTTGAATCGTTTGTGGGTGGCGGTGAGGGCAACACGGCCAGCGGCTCTGAATCGTTTGTGGGCGGCGGTGAGGGCAATATCGCCGGTGGCCCCAATGCCACCGTGGGCGGCGGGTTCGGCAACACGGCCAGCAACTTCAATTCGACTGTGGGCGGCGGCTTTACCAACACGGCCAGCGGCTCTGAATCGTTTGTGGGCGGCGGTGAGGGCAACACGGCCAGCGGCACTGAATCGTTTGTGGGCGGCGGTGAGGATAATGTCGCAGGTGGCCTCAATGCCACCGTGGGCGGCGGCCTTACCAACACGGCCAGCGGCGACTATGCTACCGTGGGCGGCGGCTTCGGTAACACGGCCAGCGGCTTCGACGGTTCGACTGTGAGCGGCGGGGCCAATAACATGGCCAGCGGCTCTGATTCGACTGTGGGCGGCGGTGACACCAACACGGCCAGCGGCTTCATCTCGACTGTGGGCGGCGGCTTTAGCAACGAGGCCAGCGGCCAAGGATCGTTTGTGGGTGGCGGCAATAACAACGAGGCCAGCGGCATTGAATCGTCTGTGGGCGGCGGCTTTAGAAACGAGGCTAGCGGCGCTGATTCGACTGTGGGCGGAGGTCGTTTCAACACGGCCAGCGGTTTCAGTGCCACGGTACCGGGTGGGTCAAATAACGTTGCCGCCGGTGACTACAGCTTCGCGGCGGGTCTAAACGCCCGCCTCACTACATCTTCTGACAACACCTTCCTGTGGAATGACGGCACCTTCACCGGGACGATTGGATCAAGCAAGCGGTTTATCGTCGTCTCAGGCAATGGGGTGGCGTTCTACACGGCTCCGAGTGAGAATTCTCTCATTGGAGCAGGTGTGAACCTGAGTTCGGGCAGCAGCACCTGGTCAAGCGTAAGTGACCGCAACGCCAAGATGAACATCGAGGCCGTGGACAGCGTGGCGGTGCTGGAAGCCGTCGCGCAGATGCCCATCAGCACATGGAACTACACCGCTCAGGGCGAGGA
>DAOTTY010000009.1:0-9922 GCA_034437575.1 Anaerolineae bacterium
CCACTGTTTTTCGACAGGTCGAACGTCAACTCAAACGGGGAGCCGCTGGGGGTGTCCACGGTGACCATTTGCGCCACCCACGCATCTTTGCCGTTGGTGTTGTTGCGGCGCATCTGCAAGGCGGGGTTGCTGCCCGCTGTGGTCAGGTTAGCCAGGTTGTTGCTGTTGCTGAACCAGTTGTTCGCGTTGTTGTTGAAGTTGCCGTTCAGCAGCAGGTTGGTGTTTTCCGGCGTGGGCTGCTCACAGTCGTTACTGGTGAAGCTGGCCCCCGGCAGGTAGCGCAGTCTGGCGTTATCAACGGAAATCGTGGTGCTGGTGTCACTGTCAGTAAGGGATACGCGCACCTGTACCCCCGCCCACTTGGCCGAACTGACCGCCCGCAGCGTGTAAGTCTCCATCGACTGGGAGACGGTCACCCGACAAACGATGCTCGGCTCAGCGTTTTTATTGTTGGCTTTCAGGCCGCGCAGCACAATCTCGACCTGCTTGGCGGTGCCGCTGTTTTTCGACAGGTCGAACGTCAACTCAAACGGGGAGCCGCTGGGGGTGTCCACGGTGACCATTTGCGCCACCCACGCATCTTTGCCGTTGGTGTTGTTGCGGCGCACCTGCAAGGCGGGGTTGCTGCCCGCTGTGGTCAGGTTAGCCAGGTTGTTGCTGTTACTGAACCAGTTGTTCGCGTTGTTGTTGAAGTTGCTGTTGGTGAGCAGATTTTCATTGGCGGGGGGCAAGGCCGCAGCCACTATGTTGTTGATGTCTTCTTCGGTTTCCCATAGCAGGACTGGCTCGGTTAGCACAGGCTGGCCGCTGGCCAGTTGCAGGGCGGCTACCGCTGCCGCGTAAGGCGAAGCAAAGCTGGTGCCGCTGATGAAGCGATAGCCATCGTTCAGATGCAGTGTGTAAATACTGCCGCCCGGTGCGTATATATCTACGCCGGGGCCGGTGTTGCTGAAACCACTGATGTCCTGGTTAGAATCGACTGAACCGACGGACACCACATAGGGATACGCCGCTGGATACAGAATATCCTGTGAAGCACCGTTCCCGGCGGCAGCGATGACCACGACCCCGTTGGCCTCGGCGTAGTCAACTGCGGCTTCCATCAGGCTAGATGGGAACGGACCGCCCAGGGACAGGTTAATGATGTCTGCGTTGCGGTCAACGGCGTCGTAGATGCCGTTGATAACGCCGCTGTAGGTGCCGTTGCCGTTGGCGTCCAGCACGCGGATAGGAATAATCATGGTGTTGGGGGCCGCACCCGCAATACCCATGCCGTTGCTGCCGATAGCTGCAATTACACCGGCCACACCGCACCCATGCCCGTTGCCGTCATCGGGGTTGTTGTCGTTAGATATAAAGTCGTAGCCGTTGAGCATCCGCCCGGCGAGTTCCGGGTGGTTGAGGCACACACCGGAGTCGATGACGGCCACGCGAATCGTTTCAGGGTTGCTGGGCAGGTCGCTCCAGCGGCTGGCAAACCCAATCGCCGGGAGTGCCCACTGACGAAAATAGTCCGGGTCGGTGGGGGGGATGTAAATGTCCTGCTGTGCTTGCACGTAGTAGTCGGGTTCGCTTTGGGCAATGATCGGGTTAGCGCTGACGACGCTGGTATCCGCCACGTTGACGACAACCGCATCCGCCTGTTCGATTTCCTGCTCAACTGTCGCCCCGATAGACACCAGATACTCTGCCCGCTGCTGCGGGGTAGTGCCCTCATTAAAGCGGATCATCAGCGTGTTTTCGACGGGTTGGGCCAGGTCTTCCTCAGTCAGTTGGACCGGGGTCGCTGAGGGCACCGTCGTCGCTGTTGCTGTAGCCGGGATTGCCGTCTGGGTGGCGGTGGGCTGCACCGTGTTGGTGATGGTGCTGCTAGGCTGTGCTGCTGGCACCGCCGTGTCCGCCTCAGTTGGGGGCAGGACGGGGGTGTCGGTAGGTGGCTGGGTGGGTGGAATGGCGGTATTGGTGGGCTGCTGCTGAGCGACTGCCGTTGCAGGTAGTCGGAACTCCGTCGGCAGCACTTGCGGTTGTGCGGCTCGCTGAACGACCTGCCATCCGCCGCCGGTGAGCAAAGCCGCACCGACCACGACACTTACGATAGTCAAAATCAGATGTTTGCGTGACATAGAACCCTTAACCCCATTAACCCTAGCGCAATGCTCTCTACATTCATGATTCTATCACAACGGCACGAAGATTCGGGACTATTTTACGATTTCATTACGTGCTGCAACACAACATAGACCAACCTGTAACTATGCTCATACAGGCCGCAACAGCACCCACAGCGCCAGCAGCAGCCCAATCGCCAGGATAACCAGCGGGATGATATACAGGGCGCGTTCACCCTGTGACAGCGGGATAGACTGGGTGTGGCGTTTGATGTCGGGTTCGGGGATGGGTTCGGGGGCGTCGATTTGAAACTTGCCGGTGATAAGCAGGCCCTTTGTCGGGCTGCCGTCTGTGGTGAGGATGGGGTCGCGCTCTAACTGTTGGATGTGCTTGACCGCGCTGGCCGCGTCCTGGCACGGGGACATAACATGCACCGCTGCCGCTGTGATGTTGTCCATGCCCCCGGCGCGGTTGGCTTCCGCCACAATAGTAGCGACGGCGGCGGCGGGTTCGCTGTTCAGGATGATGCGCTCTAGCTGTTTGTCCTTCAGGTAATTGGTTACGCCGTCAGTGACCAGCAGCAGGGTGCCATGCAGCAGCGCTGGCAGCCGGATCACATCGGGCTGCACCGATGGCTTGAGGCCCACAGCCCGGTTCAGCTTGGATTTGGTGCGGCCTTTTTCGCGCACGTTGACGGTATGATCTTCCGTGAGCGGGCTAATGCCGGAGCGGGTAATCCAGTAGGCGCGGCTGTCGCCCACATGCGCCACGATTAAATCTGTGCCGTGAAAGACCGCCGCCACCACTGTTGACGCGCTTTTGCCGCTAAACTGCTGGAAGACGGTCTGGTTAGCCAGGTGGATGCCTTCGGTAAGCCGCGCTTCGATAGTGGCGGCCTTTGACTTGTAATACTGTTCCATGAGCAGGGTAACGGTGATGTAGCTGGTATTCAGGCCGCCTTTCATGCCGCCCACGCCGTCCGCAATCACAAAGATGGCCCCAAACTGCTGACGCAGCCCGTTGTTGGTGGGGTAGAGGTAGTTCACACTGTCTTCGTTGCGGGTGCGGTGCAGCCCGCGATGGGTGGCGAGGGCGGGTTGTAAACACCAGGATGTCATGTGGGGTTGGGTTCCTGACCGACGAACAATTCAGTTATATAGCGTCATAGGCGTGCTTGCAAGCGCATTATGGCGGTGTGGGGGAATCGTCGTTTTTGTCGTCGTCCTGGGGGAACCACACATCCCACACGCGCTTGAGTCCTTCTACGAGCCGCTGCTGGAAGGCTTCGTCGCGCCCGCGGGTGAGGTCTATCAGTTCCACCTGCCAGCGGGTGAGGGCGGGCTGTTGATCGGTAGCGGGGGTGGGGTTGTCCGTCAGGCCCAGCAGATAGTCTGTGCTGGTGTTGAGCAATTTGGCAATGGCAACCAGTGTTTCTGGCGTCGGGTTCATCTGATTGTTTTCGTAACGCGAAATTTGGTTCTGGCTGAGGTTCAGCCGATCTGCCAGCGCCTTCTGGCTGTAGCCGCTGGTTTTACGAAGTTGAACGATGCGATCACCACGCAGGGACATAGAATCCGATTCTCGGTCATGCGACACATGTTGTTTGTGTGGGGTCATGGTGGCGGACGCCGCCGATAACCACCCGCCACAATAAAATTCGCAAACGCAGCCAAAAAAATGCGTATTTGATATTTACAGGTTACGCAAAAGGCGTAAATTAACCCACGTAGGCTAAACACTGCACCCAGGGCCACAACCCAAGAGGGGCAGCCCCAGCACGGGCCACCCCTCGGCAGTACGGTTCCCTGCGGCAGCAGATGCACCGCAGTATAGGGCAGGCCAGCGGAAAAGTTTAGGTCGTGTTTTGCCGCCGGGCGTCATGACGCACCACTTTAAGCGCATATCGGGTTTACCCGGACTGAAACCCCACTGGCAGCCTGTGGGGTTTGCTCTATTCCGCCAGTGACGCCGCCAGGATCGCCTCAAAGCGTGCCGCTGCCTGGGTCACATCCGGCATGGACGCAGCGTAGGCCAAGCCGCGCCGCACACGTTCCGCCCACACACCTTCATTAGATAGCAGCCGCACTACCGCATCTGCCACCGCCGCCGCTGAGGGTTCCGCCAGTGTGGTGATTGCATCTGTACCGTAATGCACCCGGTTGATGCGCGTAGCCAACTCGACAACGGGCAGGCCGCACGCCATCATCTCTAGCGGCATCCGTGACGGGTTGGACATCGAAAACACCACGCCCACATCCGCGCTGTGATACAGGTCAACCAATTCGTCCAGATCGACAATCAGGCCCCGGTTCACATGCGGGAAGGGCACCGCCGCCCTGTCGATTGCCGCACTGCCAAACAACACGATTTCCACATCCGGCAGTTGCTCACGAACGCGGGCCAGCGCTTCGATGCCGAGAGCATAACGGCGGCGGGTTTTTTCCGGCTGGGCAAGGAAGACCACCCGCTTTGTGTCGCGCTCAGGGTTGGGGATGTGGCGGTAGCGCTCACGGTTGAGCGGCATATCCATGTAGGCGGCGTCCGCAGCGTAGTCCTGGGTGAGTTTGTGCGCCAGCCACGGCCCGACGGTGATGTGCGCCAAGCCGAAGGTGTAGGTTGCTTCGGCGCGTTCATAGCCCGCCACACTGTTATGAAACAGCGGCTCAAAATCCTGCACGAAATAGGCCCCGCGCCGCGCCCCCCGCAAATTGTCACGGACGGTGTAGGCGGTTTCCCAGTATGTCGCAATCAGCACATCACACGGCGCAAAGCTGTGATGACCCAACCGCAGCCCAACATCCGTTGGGAAGAAGTGACGGGCAAGGAAGCCGCGCAAAGCGGTTTCATCGGTGAAGGTTTTATCATCGCGCACATGGACGGTGACCATGTGCCCGCGCCTGTGAAGCTGGTCGGCCATCGTCAGGATCATGCGGTAGCCGCCACTGCCGACAAGCGGCGGCTGGGCTAGAAAAATGAGGTGGAGCGGCGTGGGGGGGTCAGTCATGGTTGTGTAAGCATCATCAGTTCGTGCTGTAAGCATGATAGCATGTTTGCTATGATTCGCAGCCTATGAACTGGCTCCCACCACTGGATGACAACCCACATTATGCCCCACCCCGCTGAGGTTTACCTGCACGTTGGCCTGCACAAAACCGGCACCTCCACACTGCAAAGCCAGTTTGACGCCTCCCGGCGGCAGCTCCAGCGGCATGATGTGCTGTACCCCCGGTCACTTTCCGGTGCCACCGCCCACCACGAGATTGCGTGGGCGTTCCTCAAGCCCTGGTGGGCCAATGCCGACTATGACCCGGCTGCTGTGCTGGGCCATTACCGCAAGACGGTCAACCGGGCGCGGCAGGCGCGGGTGGTACTTTCCAGTGAGGATATAAATCTGCTGGCCACAACCCCCGCGCACATCGAAGCGGTGCGGGATGCCTTCGCAGGCCACCCGATCACGGTGGTGGTGTACGTGCGCGATGTGTTTTCGCATATGGTGTCGTTGTATACACACGCCCTGGCCGCCAACCGCGAAAAACGTGCCTTTGGGCCGTTCGTCAACCAGAAAAAGCAGGCGAGCAATTACTTGCCGCAGCTTCGTGGGCTGGCGGCCTGCTTTGGCCGTGAAAACCTGCTCATCCAGCCCTATGAAGGTGACACCGTTGCGTCGTTTTTGCGCCTGCTGCACCTGAACATCGCCCTGCGGCAGCAGGTGGCGCGAGAGAACACCGGGCTGCACCCGTACTTCACACAGGCCGCGCTGATGGTCAACCGCAACCCGGCCCTCAGCGATGCAGCAAGCAAGGCGATCATTACGGCCATGCGCAAGATAGACCCCACCCCGCCGCCCGTCGATAAGGTGCAGCACTACTGGAAGCCGCCTATCATCGAAGAACACCGCAAACGGCTGGATCGCATCCGGGGCAAGCTGCTGGACGAGTTCGGTGTGGATGGTTACGGCGATATTGACGTTGACGCCCTGATGAAAAAGGATCGTTCATGACGTATCGAGTTGGCATTATTGGCATTGGCTACGGCCAACATGTGCTGCTGCCCGTTTTCCAAAGGCACCCCCGCACCCAGGTTGTGATGGTGTGTGCCGCCACGCAAGCGCGGGCCGCAGCCGTCGCGCAGCAGCACGGCATCACGCGGGCCACAGGTGATTGGCGCGAACTCGTCACCGACCCGGAGGTAGACGTGGTGGCCATTGCCACGCCGCCCGCGCAGCAGCCCGCTATTGCCATCGCCGGGGCGCAAACGGGTAAGCATCTGTTCCTGGAAAAGCCGCTGGCCCCCACATTAGATGAGGCCATCCGCATGGAAGCGGCGGTGATGCAGGCGGGCGTTATCAGCGCGGTAGACTTTGAGTTCCCGCAAATCGCGGCGTGGCGCACTGCCCGCGAGATGCTGGCCGAAGGCGCTATCGGCGGGCTGCGGCATATCGAGGTCAACTGGAACGTGGAGACCTACGCCAACCGCAACCGCCTTTCCAACTGGAAGACGCAGGCCGGGGGCGGGGGTACGCTGTATAACTTCGGGCCGCACGTCTTCTACAACCTGGAGTGGTTCACGAGGCAGCCTATCATGCAGGTCACAGCCCACCTGAGCCAGGCCCCCTCTGATACGCGCCCCAGCGATACAGTGAATCACATGGCCGCTGTGCTGGCTGACGGGCTGCTGGCCAGCATCACCGTCAGCGGCCACAGCTATATGGGCAGCGGTCACCGTTGGGCCTTCTATGGGGATGCGGGCACGCTGGTGCTGCACAACCCCACCCGCGACTATGTTCATGGTTTTACGCTGCACAGCGCCACCCGCGCCGATGACGGCTTGCAACCCGTTCCTGTGCCCCCAGACGACACGGCCATCGACGGGCGGCAGTTAGCAACGGGCTGTGTGATTGATCGCTTCATTGCGTCCCTGGATGGCGAACCCATCACACACCCCACTGTGCGCGATGGCCTGCGCGTGCAAAAGCTGCTCCACGCCGCCCAACGGTCCCATGAGTATGGGCAGCGCCAATCGGTGAAGTGACAGACTGCATATCTATGCCGTGATAGTCTGCACTTTCAAAAGTGACCCAGGTCATTTAATATTAATTTAATGAACAGGATGCATTGATGACGGTAGCCGTTCACTTTATGGCCCCATCAATCATGCTGATAGTTAGAGAGGCCAAATTATTATGATGCAAAACGTGCTAATTCCACTTGATGGCTCGCCATTGGCAGAGCAAGCCGCCGACTACGCCCCCAAACTGCTAGCCACAGGCAGCAGCATTACCCTGCTGTCCGTCGTGAGGATTCCGAGCGCGTATTTCGCCACAGAAATGCCACTTCCGGTTGTGTATACCGCCTCTGATGTGACACGCCTGCTGCAAGATGAATTGCAAGCCGCCCGCGACTATCTCGAAACCGTCGCCCGTGGCCTGCGCGAAAAGGGCTTTAAGGTGTACATCGTGGCCGAAACGGGCGATGCGCCCACCGTCATTGCAGACCAGGCCCGCAGCCAGGATGTCGTCATGATGACCACACACGGGCGCACCGGCTTGAGCCGGCTGCTGTATGGCAGTGTGACGCAGCAGGTGATCGGGTTGTCCACACGCCCGGTGATGGTGATTCCGAGCCGCGCCGAAGAAGAGGTGAAGGCCAGCGAGGCCGAAGAGGGAAAAGCGCCTAATAAGCGGTTGAACTATCCGTAGCGCATCAGTCAACGGGGAACAGCAATCGGATGCAGGGGGCAGCGGGGCACTGGACAACACAATCAGTGCCCCGCTGGCGTTAGCGCCCTTTAGAATGCGTTCGGTACAAAGCGGAAGCCTTCGCCGTCGCGGGCGATGAAGCCCACACCTGGGAACGGGAAATGATAGCCAAACACCATCAACTGCTCATCGGCAGCGCGGTTCAACAGGTTGATGCGGGTTTCAGCCGCCATCGGGCCGTCTGCGTCAAACTGTATATGAAAGTTCGGGTTGGGTAGGCCAATAAAGGCATTAACTGTGCTGTCTACCATGTTCAAAAACTGGCCAGCGCCCGTGTCAATTAGCATGGCATGGTGGCCGGGGCTATGCCCCATTGCCGCAATGGCCTGAATGCCGGGGATGATTTCGTCTTCATCAGCGTAGAGCATGAGCATGTCGTTGTCCATCACGGGCTGGAGCTTGTTGAGGGCGTTGGTGGCACCGTCGTTGTCTGCCCCCATAATGAAGTCCATTTCGACCTGGGGGAAGTAGTGCTGGGCGTTGGGGAAGGTGATCGCACCGTCGATGGAAATCTTGCCAACGTGGTCGCCGTGAAAGTGCGTCACCACAACGTCGGTTACGTCTTCGGGGGTCAGGCCAATTTGCTCCATCGCCGGGAGCAGCGCGGCATTCGGCACGGGCAGGCCGGTGTCCATCAAGATAACGCGGTCATTGCCCTGGATCACCATAATGTCGAACAGGTTGTTGATGGTGCCGTCTTCGTTAAGCGGCACGTTAGCGGCTTCCAGCGCGGCCAATACGTCAGCCTCTTCTACATTCACACCGAAGATCGCCGGGGGAATCGTGACGCTGGCGTCCTTGATGATGGCGAAGTTCAGGTCGCCTTTTGCGAATTGGTAGTAAGCCGGAACGACTGCGTTAGACGGCTGCGTTTGGGCAAGTGCGCTGCCCTTGAGGCGGGCACCCAGGCCCAGGCCCAGGGCGCTTGCGCCAACGCCCTTTAGCAAATTACGACGAGAAATCTTGTAGGACATGGTTATGCTCCATCGTTGTGTAATGATACGATACAATGGAGTATAAAAGGCGGGGGGTTACGTCAGGCTAAACCTGACATAAGAGTTGTTAGAGTGGACTGCCGTCCGTGTAGCGCCCTACATCCCCCCCCGCAGACCACACAGCGCCATCCGGCAGGGTAGTAGACGGGTCAAAGCGGGCATTGACGAGGTTTTCGGCATCGGTCAGGGTAGCGCCGCGCAGGTTCGCCCCGCGTAAGTCTACATCCCACAGGTCGGCCCCGCGCAGGTTGGCCCGCTGTAAATCCGCATTGGCCAGGGACGCATAACGCAGGTTCGCGCCGCTCAGGTTGGCGTCTTGCAGGGCGGCGTTGGCCAGGTTCGCCCGGCGCAGGTCGGCATTTGCCAGGAAGTTGCCCCGCCCGGTGAGCAGCCCCAACTGCCGCAGTTGACGGACGGCATCGGGCGCTTCGGGGCCGCGCAGGTCTTGCAGCAGTTGGTAGCGCTTGGCCAATCCGGCGTTGTTCTGCTCCAAAATCATGACGCGGTAGTTCATCCAAAAGGTAAACCCGACGGCAACCAGCGCGTACAGTGCCGCTAACGTGGGGGGGTCGCCAGGGATGAATACCTGCCACCCGGCAGCCATTAACTCTAACAGAATCAGGCTGCGAAGCACGAACGATCCGACGGGGCGGGCGAGAAACCGGAGCATGGGCAACATCCCTGGGTTGGCGCGGCAAGTCAGGACGACCTTTTGACCGTCCGTTAGGTATAGTGAATGTACCCCACTCCGGGGCGTTTGGCGATAGGCCGCGTATCAGGGGTAGATAAATCAAGGGGCTTTAGGGCGCACTTCGGTAACGGGGCCGTGGGTGGCAGACCATGCAACCCCACCCGAATCGCGGTATAACTCCCCGTCAAAATGCTGACAAAACCGCTGAATGCGTTATGATAGGGCACACCCAAATAGGATGCGTCTTTTATTAAGTTGATTCCAACTGAGGAGTTCTATTGTGAACAGAAACTTGTTGAGTGCCTTGCTTGCAATCCTGCTCGTCCTGCCCCTGGGGGCCGTTGTTACCGCCCAGGACGATGAGCCGGT
>DAOTTY010000010.1:0-12385 GCA_034437575.1 Anaerolineae bacterium
GCCAGCCGTGCCCTGGAACCGCACGCTGCCGATCATGTGGGGGTGAAAACGCTGCGCGACCTGGTGGAGCGGCGTAAGGGCCTGCTTGAAGTCGAAGCTATCCTGAATAACGCACATGGCGTGGGGGCTATCGACACCCTGGGGGACGTTCGCAAACAGCTTGAAAACCACCCACAAGCCAAACTGCTGAGTGAAGCCATTCGCAGCCTGCGCGAAATTGAGGCGGCGCTGCCGGAGTGGGCTAATGCGGAGTTCCGCACAGCCGGGATGAAGCTGGAAAACGCGGTTAAAGCCGTCCAGGAAACCGAAAAGACCACTAACGTAGATTTCAGCACGTACCGTGACTGGGTGAGCGGCCTGGGGGCCACCGCTGCCGAACTGCACATGGTGCGCCGCGACCTGCGCGAAGTGATTAACACCCGGCCCGACCAGCCAACGCCCGAACTGGCCGCGCAGCACGAGCGCATGGTGAACGAAACCGAGCGCAGTGTGGGCGCGGAGTATGCGGCAACGCTGATGGTGTGGCGCGATACATATTATGCCTTTGTGGATGTTATCAAAGATCAACAGGTGCGCCGCAGCGCCAAGCTGACCGCAATGAATGACCTGTTCCGGGCGATGTTTATTGACCGGCACCCGGCCTACCCGCTGTACCGGCACTGGCACGACTTGATCGAACGGGCACCGGAGTTCCCGGCACCGCCGACGGACGAACCACAGCCGCGCATGGCCGATGAGGACGAAAGCCTGACGGCTGACGAAGCCGTGCCGCAGGATGAAATGGCCCCCCCGCCGCTGGAAGCTGCGCCGCGCTCACGGCGGTCAGATGGAGGGGTGATGACCTACGTTGTGGGTGGTCTGATCGTGATAGCTGTGCTGTTGGCCGGGTGGCTTGTGGCAACGAGTGTGTTCGGCTTCAGCCTGGGCGGGGAGGGTGCCGCCGGAACAGGCGCGACGGAAGAAGTCACAGAGGAGGGCGTCGCTGTCGCGCTGGCGGGTACCGCAGAGGTTACCGAGGACACAGCGGTCGGCGCGACGGAAGCGGTCACTGTGACGGACGCGCCGACAGACACGGTTACCGCTCCCCCGGCCACCGCCACCGATGCCGACACCGCCACACCGAACCCCTCTGCGACGGCGACGGTGACTGCCACGCTAACCGAAACTGCTACCGAAACCCCGTCTGTAACGGCGACAGTTACGGCTACGCCCACGCCTGCGCTGCCTGCGGGCGGCCTGACGGGGGAAGTTGACGCGCTTGCGGTGCTGGAACGGCTGCCGGTTGAGAACGCAGGCGCGGTCTTCTGGGATGCGGAGCGGGTGGCAATTGAGGCGGGGCACTGGCGTGTGGGGACGGGGTCTACCACGCCGCAGGAGGTGTATGTGTTCGCGCCGCCGCAGGCTGTTGTGGAAGCGTATTTTGGGGGCAGTGCGGATGAGCGGATGCTGGTGGCCGAGACGGAAATCGTGCTGGTGACGTTCAACCCCGACCTGCTGGGCAACGACAGCGTTTACTTTGGCGCGGTGCTGGCCCCGGCGGCGAGTGCTGATGGGTTAGCAGGTGGCGCGGGGATGCACATTGAGGTGGTGCAGCCGGGTGTGTTGAATGTGGGCACGCGCCAAGACAACACCGTCACGACGGTGATACAGCGCTCGGTGGGGGCGGTGATTGTGCGAGTGCGCCTGGAGCGACTGCCAGATGGCACAGTGCAGGCGCGGCTCAATGGGGAACCCATTGGGGGGCCAATGCGCCCGACGGGGAGTGAGTCGGTTGATTCGCCAGTGGTGCCCGCTATCTATGTGAAGGACGGTGGGGTGGTGCTGCACATCACGGAGTGGACGTGGACGTTGCAGTAGTGCGGGCGTAGCGTGCTACGCCCCTACCGTGCAATGTTGGGGCATCACCCGCCGTTGAGCAGGCGGTCACGGGCGACGCGGGCGGGGGTGAAATTCGGGTTGAAGGAGAGGGCCGCGTTGTAGTTATCGACGGCACGCTGGGTTTCACCTAAACCTTCACGAGCCACTGCCGCATAGTAGAATGTTTCCTCGACGTACTGGCCGCCGCCGTCATTCAGGTTGGCCTGCGCCAAGTTGATCGTGTCCTGATAGCGGCTCATGGCGTTGTACGCCTCGAACGGGCCGAACTGATACCACAACATACGCCAGGGCACGCCCCACTTGAACGCCTCGTCGTAAGCCGCAGCCGCGTTTTCGTACTGTTGCAGCATGACATAGCTGCTGCCGATGTTGAACCACGCGAAGGGGTCGTTGGGGTTGGCACGGGCGTCTTCCTGCGCCCGGATGAGCGCGTTCACGATGTTCATTTGCTCGTCGGCGTCATCCCCCAAAAGCTGCATGAGTTCGGCTTCGCGCTGTGTTTCGTACAGCACCACGTACACATAGTTGAAGTGCTTCCACTTGTCCTGGATTTCGTTGTAAGCGTAGGGCAGGTCAGCGCCGTCGTAGCTGTCATGGGTGATGAACTGTTGCGCGGTGTCGTCAAAGCCCTTCATCAGCAGGTAGTGGCCCATCCAGCCGAGGGTGTGCGGCGGCGGGTCGTACCCGGCTTCGATGACAACGGGGAAGTCGTTGCTAATCAGCGTTTTGAGGGTGTCAATATCGCCGCCATAGCGCTTGAGGGCGCGGGCACCGACGGCAGTGTAATTGTTAACGTATTCTACCATCTGCCAGGGGCTGACGTTTTTATCTTCAGTGTTGGGCTTTAGCCACAGTGCAGCGGTGTTCTGGTCGTTGGTGTAGCCGAAGTAGGTGAGGCCCATCGTGAGCGTCGCCGGGCCGCAGTTGTTCCAGCCCTGGGCCTCATATCGAAAGCCCTGCATTTCGTAGCTGTTCACACCAACCTGCATCGGTGAAATAAGCGTGGAGCCGCCGGTTTCCTGGGCGAGTGCGTAGCCTGCCGTCACGATAATGGCACTCACTATCAGCGTCCGTAGGATGTGTTTGAGCATGGTGGGGTTTGCCTTCGTTCTCATGAGTGGTTCATGTGGCAGTATAACAGGTTTTGTATGTACGTGAATGTTGGCCGGGCTACGTTTGCCATACGCTGGCTCAGTTGGTTAGCCCTGGGAGCAAGTTTGTCTTCTGTCGCCCTTTCGCATAAAGTGGCCAAATCGCGTTCTTCGCAGTAGGATAAAGGTACCAGTCAACGCTTTACCGTTATGTTTACCGGGGGGGGACGCCGCATGTACCGACAACGAAGATCCAGCAGCGCAGGCAGCCTGTTCTTTTTCATTATCGTCGGCCTGGCTGGGGGCATCGGTTACTTTTTATACGATAACGGCAGCCTACCCACTTTCGGGGCGGTGCCCACGCCCACCGTTGCGGCGGTTGCTGCCCGACCACCGATCACGCCCACGATCACGCCAATGGGGACTATTGCCCCTACCCCCACCGTTGACCCGTACCGTCCCGCACCGGGGACGACGATTTTTATTCCGGCGGCGGGCATTTCGTCCAATGTGATTACGACGATTATTCGCGGCAGCACCTGGGATGTGACGCACCTGGGCACGAACGTGGGGCACTTGCAGGGCACGTCCTGGTTGGGGCAGCGGGGCAATGTGGTGCTGTCGGGCCATGTGGAGATGAGCAGCGGCGAGCAGGGGGTGTTCGCGGCGCTGACAGATGTGGGTGTGGGCGATGAAATCTTACTCACGCAGCGCGATACAGACTACACCTATCGCGTGGACACGACGTTTTACGTTGACCCGGACGACCTGAGCGTGGTTCGGCAGACGGCGGAAAATACGCTGACGCTGATTACCTGCTCGGATTACAACTTCTTTCGCAACTCGTATGACCGGCGGTTCGTGGTCGTGGCGCGGCAGGTGGGCTAACCTGAAACAAACTTAATCACAACAAATCTACAATAACCTGACCATCTGCGTTATGATCCAGCAGCAACTGACATATCTTACGTTTTTACAGTTGGAGTGATCCTTCATGCCACATCCTGATCGGCCTACGGCTTTACAACGGTTGGTCAACCGCCTGCTCGAATCGCGCACTGTGGCCTGGCTGGCGAACTTTCCACCGGTTGCCTGGGTGCTGCGGGTGGCAACCCGCTCGGTGGTACGCCGGATGCGGGCCGGAGCCAGTGCCGATGCTAATGAGACGATCCCGGCGAACCTGGATACATCGAGTAAGCGCCCCTCGGTGCGGGTGGGGGGTAGCAGCCAGGATGATGTGCTGCAAGACCTGGCAGCGGACATCGTGCGGGTGTTGGGGTACGCAGGCGCTATGGTGGCCCCAATGGAAGACGGCGATGAGCTGCCGGTGCGAGCGGTTTATGTTGACCCGCAAATTGCCACTACTGAGCAAATTCGCGCCTGGGAGGCGGAGCTATCGAAGTGGACGACGCGCCCAATTTCGATTATGGACCCGGCGGTGGCGCGTGTTAACTTGCATAAACCCAAAGATCAGGCCAACCTGAGTGCTAAAGCCGCCCGTATGAAAAGCCCGATAGTGGATAAGAGCCTGTTTTCGCTGTTTGTACCTGTTGTGCCAGAGGTTGCCCGGCCTTTCGTCAAGGGTATTCAGGAGTCTATGGGGATTGAGCATGTGATTGCTTACCCGTTCTTTTTGGAAGTTGAGCAGGACGGGGAAATTCGGCATGAGATGGTGGGCAACCTGTTCGCCGCCCGTGCCGAACCAATCACCGAGGCGGATATTAAGCTGCTGGCGGCCTTTGCCCGGCAGGCTGCTTCTGCCATTGAAAGTGAACGCCGCCGCCAACAGGCCGCGATCACCGAGAACATTGTGTCGATCTTGCATCGCAACATCGAAGATGAGCACAAGCTGCTGCAAGAAATCGTGCAGCGGGTTACCCGTGAGTTAAATTATGTAGGGGTGATTGTGGCCACCTACGAGGCAGATACCCGGTCACTGCCTGTGCGGGCCTATCATGTGGACCCGGCCTACGCTACGCCACAGCAGATTCACAGATGGGAAACCACACTATCGCAGTTTAGCGGGCGCACGCTAAGCCTTTCTGACCCGGAAACTGCCCGCGTTGAGTTAGATCGCCAATATCACCGCGAAAACCTGAGCATCCGGGCGGTGCAGGCAGGCCGACCGGAAACCTCTTCGCATTTATACGACTTACTGAAGCCGTTTGTTACCCCCTCGGCGGAGGCTGCGGTGAAGGGGATGCAGGAGGCGCTGGACATTCAGCAGGTGATTGCTGTGCCGTTTTACATTCGCGGGGGCGATGCGCCTGAGCTGATGGGCAACCTGTTCGCTGCCACGCGCTCTAAGGCGTTTAGCGGGCGGGAGAAGGAACTGCTGCAAGCGTTTGGAGAGCAGGCCGCTATTGGTATCAAAAATGCCCGCATGTACCGGCAGTCTGAGGAGCGGCGGGCTGTCGCGCAGGCCCTGGGCATGGAGGCGTTCACGGCGGCGGCGGCGGCGCACGAGTTGGGGAACTTACTCAGTACTGTGGAACTGAGAATCAGCTTTTTGGCTCATTCAGAGCCGCAAACGCTTGAGGAGTTCCAGCATTTTTATGAGCGCTACCAGTCAGAAATTTTGCCGCTCAACAAGAAGTTCACGGAAGTCAAAAAGATATTGCAAACCCTGCACCAGCCCTGGCGCTACCGGTCGCGTAAGGATGCTGATTTTTTGGTGTGTTTGCAGTTGGCCAGTGAAAAGGGGATTGACCGCGTGATTACCAAATGGGGGCGGGAAAATGAGGTAAAGGTTGCACTCGATTACAGCAAGGTTGCTGAGGATTTGCCGCCTATTCCCACCTCGCCTGATATGCTGCGGCAGGCGTTTGTCACCATTTTGGAAAACAGTACGGAAGCGATTATGCAGCGCGGCCCTGTGGGGCGCGTCGAAGTCAGGGCTGAATATACAGACGGCTTCATCAATGCCATTATCCGAGACGATGGCATCGGGATGAAGCCAGCGACGCAGCGGCGCGCGTTTGAACCCCAATACACCACCAAAGACAATGAGCATCATCGCGGGTTTGGCCTGTACTGGACGCGGGACCTCATTAAAGGCATCGGCGGCGATGTGCAAATCGCCAGCCGTTGGAAAGGTGGCACCGCAGTGATTTTGAAATTGCCCACGATTCAGCAAGAGCAGAAGGGCCGAACCGCATGACGAACGATGAACGTATTTTGGTTATTGAGGATGACTCCGAGTTTGGTGAGGTGCTGCGCGAGGGTTTGAAGCTGCTGGGGTATGAATCTGCCCTGGCGACGTTCCCGGAACAAGGGCTGCAACTCATCCAGCAGGCCCAGGCAGAAGGCAGCCCGTTCACGGTTGCTTCGGTGGATAAGATGTTTGAGGTGGGCGGGCGTAAGCGGTCTGAGTTCCCGCATGGGCAGGGGTTGGTTAAGGAAATTAAGGAGCGTTACCCGTACATCGCCACCATCATGGTGACCAGCCAACACCATACCCCCCAGGAGGTGTTAAAACTGAGGGACGATTATTGTGTCGATCAGTTCATGCATAAAGATGAAATTAGTGATTTGAACGTCCTACAAACAGCCATTGAACGGGCCACATCCCGTGTAGAACGGAACATCTCCAGTGGGCAAATTCCCTATGAACCTACTGTGACCCCCAAGCGCTACACCGAACCGGAAGTGATTATGGCCAAGCCGGTGTTTGGCATCCCGCAGCGGGTGGCGACATTTGCGTGTGATGTGTTCATGATTATGCCTTTCGCTGAGGAGTTCCAGCACGTTTATGCCGATCACATTAAGCCTGTGGTTGAAGAAACGGGCCTGACTATCAAACGGGGCGATGCGTATTACTCTGGCCATGTGATTTTGACTGAAATCTGGTCGTCGTTGTATTCGTGCCAGTTTGTGATTGCAGAGGTGAGCGGCCAGAACGCCAACGTGTATTACGAACTGGGTATGGCGCACACGCTAGGCAAGACGGCCATTATCCTGATGAAGCGCGGCGATCAAATACCGTTCGACATTCGTGGGCGGCGGGTGATACGGTATGATGATACGCTTGAGGGGCTGCTGGAATTGGAACAGCAACTTCGCAAGGCAATGGACGATTTGGCAGAACAGGCTATTTTCACGATTGGCACAACTGAGCGTACCTGACCGATCTACAGGGTTGGCGGGGGGCGTGCCCGTGACCGGTGTGTTGGTGCGCGTGGCGGGGGTGCTGGTCGCGCTGCTGACGGGCGTTATCGGCGGCGGGCGGCTGGTTATGGGGCATATACAAACGCCGCTGTCGCCACTTACGCTACTTGACGACCCCGCGTGTAACGGCCCATGTTGGGAGAGCATCGAAGTGGGGGTGACGAACGGCACAGCAGTTATGGATGCGCTTTCGGCACGGGGTTACAGCTTCGAGATTTTCCCGCTGCTCAAACTCGACGGCTACGACATCCACTACAGGGGCGATGATAACTACGGCACTGTGAAGTTGGAGCGCGGTGTGGTGGAGGCCATATCGGTGCCGGCGCAGGGGTGTGTGGGCCACTTGCTGATGCGCTATGGCGTGCCGCCATCGGTGGAGTTGGTGAACGGGAGCTATGGGCGGCTGTTCACGGTGAGTGGGGTGGGGATGTTCTCGCAGGGGGCCGTGCTGACCTACCCGGCGGAGGGGTTGGTGGTGTTTGTGCCCATTTATGATGTTGGGGCGGCGGGGCACTATCAGATGACGCTGGTAGAGCCAGGCCTGCTCACGGGGGCGTGGGCGCGTGACGGTTGGGGCACGGTGGTGCGTTATTTGCGGGCGCGCTGCCCGGATGCCGACCCAGAGGGGTAAAGGGTTGTACACGGGTCACTACCCGGTGCCTGAGCAGTTACGGCAGGGGAATAGAGGGGGAAAATGGGGCATCCACGCTATTTTGTGGTCGTACCCCGGCGTAAGCGTTGGGGAGAAGGGGCCGGGGGATGAGGGTAAAACAGTCGTAAAATGAATTGACCAACAGTATCACTCACAGAGTGGCAAGCGTTAGCGCGGGGGGCCAGCATCCACGCCGAAGCCGGTGCCGAACAGGTCACGCGAGGCTTGTTGAAGCACGGTCATGAAGGCGTCGCTTTGCACAACGATCAGCAGAATCACTACGATAACCGAGAATCCGATGCCGCCGCCAATCCACAGAAGCAGGCTGTTGGTGGTGGTATTTGGCCTGGTGCCGGTGACGCCATGCTGGTTGGTGATGGTTTTCCAGTTGCGCGGATTGGAAATATAAGCGGCGGCTTGCTCTTTGGGCACGCCTGTTAGCTCAGCGGCAAAGGCGACTGCGATTGCATCGGTGGCGTAGGCCGGGTTCAGGTGGAAGGCGGTGCCCAGTTCCAGGGCGGCCATGCCATTGTTGCCCTGCAAGCTGAGGTCGAAGGCGTTGTTGTAGTGCATTTGCGCCAGACCGGGGTTCTGGGCTTTTGCAGTCACAAGTTGCTGTGGGTATTCGGCAGCGGGTGATGGGGTTGGCGGCTGTGGTGTGGCCGCGCTTAGCAGGGTTCCCAGGTCGGGCAGGTCTGTAGGTGGGGGGGTGGCTGATAGGGTGTCGTCGCGCAGGGCCATCAGGTCATCGTCTACGCTGGGGGCAGCGGTAGGCCGCGCCGAGGCTGCTGTGGCGGGTTCGGGCTGCTGCTTGTTGATGTAGATGCCTGCTTTTTTGGCTAGCTCGCGCAGGGCCGGGTCGGGGTCCGTTTTGTAGATGCGCCCCAGTGGTTTGAGGTAGCGCCTATCGGCGGACTTGGCGGCGGCGCTGATGCCGCGCTTGCGCTGGGTTGGGTTTTGGCTGTTGAGTAGGGTCAGGATGTGTTCGCTCATGGTCGCTGTCCCCGTTGCTTGGCTGACGGTGGCTACTACTTGATATTTACGATAGAACAAAACACCGCATTTGGCGACCCCACCCCCGCATTTGTTAAGAACTGCTATCATCCCTTTTGAACTTGTGGGCGAGCTGCGCGTATGCCTGAATGTCGGGGTCCGGGTCGTTTTCGCACACCTCCAGTAGCCAGTCCAGGGCACCTGCATCGTAAATGACGTTGACTACTTGCTGCCGGACGATGAGACTGGCATTTTTGAACTTTTCCAGTTCGTTACGAAACATGGCGTTAATCAGGTCGTTTTCTGGGTCTTGATCCATGACGATCATGCCTTTTAATTTAGTGTAATGTTCGCCGCTTATTATTGAGCATTACCTGCCAGAAGGGTGTGAAAATGGGTACGAATTTGCTAACTGGTTACCAACCCCCACAGGTAAATGAAGTTATCCCCACCGCCGGATGCCAGCACGCCCGTTGTGGGATGAAATGCCAGCGCAACAACGGGCTTGGTGTGTTTTTCCAGTTGGGTAATGACCGCACCGCTGCTGACATTCAGCAGGGTGATGGTGCCGTCTTCCAGGCCAGCGGCCAGCACCTTGCCAGATGGGTCCAGGGCGGCGGCACGCACATCACCGGGGAAGGAATAGGCAGCGGTTTGCTCCCCATTTGCCACTGACCACAGCCTAACCGTGCCATCGCGCCCACAGGACATCATGACATCAGCATGGGGGTGAAATTGCGCGTCTCGTACCCAATAAGCGTGACCCTCAAACGTGGTGAGCAACTCACGCGAGGCCACATCCCACACGCGCACAACGTGGTCACGCGAGGCGGAGGCCAGCCGCTTGCCCTGTGGGTCAAGGGCCAGGGCGCTGATTTCGTCGGTATGGGCGTCTAGTCGTGCCAGCTTATCGCCTTCAGCAAACCAGAGCGTGCCCGCTGCCCCGGCAGTGATGATGACCCCTTGCGGTGTGGCATCTGACGGGGCAATGACGACGCGCTCTACTGAACCGCTGTGGTGGGTGTACACTCGCACAGGCTGCATGGCGGGCGAAAAAGCGCGTAAGTCCCACAGCTTGACGGTGGTATCGGCACTGGCCGACGCGAAGAACGGCCCGTCCGGGTGGAAGGCGATGCCTTTCACCCGGCCGTTATGCTGCTTGATAAACAGCGACGGTTTGTTGAGGTTCGGCCAGATGGCCACGCCCCCGGCACGGGCACAGGCCAGCAGCCCGTTACGTGACCACGCAAGCTGGGCAATCCAGCCGCTGGCGAGGTAATGGAAGACGGTAAGCTGGTTTGCATTGGTGGGTGTGATTGGCTGCGGCGCGGGCATGGGGCTGTCCCCCCCCTGGTGTTGCGAGCATTGTCTGGTTTATACACCAGGGGGGCGGTGAGGTAAACCAGCCAATTTGACACTTTTTGCGAACCCCTCTACAATACGCTTAAGGGCAATATTTCTTTTAGATAGACTTATCAAAATGGTGTCAATTTAGTTGTAAAAGGGTAAAGCTATGCCCGACCACTTCCAACTCTCCAAGCAGAACCAGCCGCCTTCTAACAGGACTATCGGCCAGCCGCAAACTGCACCTACAATCGCCCCGACCCTTGCTGATATTGATATGGCGCTGTCGCCAGATGCTACCCCGATGCAGCGGCGGGCGGCGGTGATGGCGCTACAGCGCACGTATGGCAATCAGGCCACGCAGCGGATGCTGAAGCCGAAGCCGCCGCTCATCCCGCAAACGACCCTCAACGGGACGGTGGTGTTGATGCGGATGGGGACGATTGGGCCGGTGGTGCAGCGCGAAGACGAAGATGAGAAGAAAACACGCGCCCTTACCAACGACCGTTTCAAGTCAGATTTGAACCTGCAAGCGATATTTATGGGTTTGACGGTTTTGTCAAAGCTTCACAATGGGGCAACGGTGAAGGCCGTGCAGGACGCACTTATCGAACTGAACTGCCCGCTACCTGTTTATGGGGCAGACGGTCAATTCGGCAGTGAGACGCGCAGCGCCATTCGTAAGTTCCGGGAGCAGGCGAGCCTGCCCGAAGGTGATGTGTTTGACATGGCGGCTATGGAAGCGCTGGACAAAGCTGCGCCTCAAAAACCCGCCCCACCACCCGACCCAGGTAAGCTGCAAAATTCGCGGTTCGCTGGGAATTTCCATTTGCAAAAGGTGCTGGAAGGCAAGTATGTGTTGTCGTCGGCGCATAACGGCAGCGCGGTAAAAGCAGTGCAAAAGGCCCTGTTGGACATGGGCTATCCGCTGCCGGAGCACCTGGACGACGGCAAATTTGGGGACGAAACCCGCGCCGCGATCCAGCGGTTCCGCTTAGATCAGGCGGCGCTGACACCCGGCAACGACCTGGACAGCGCCACAATGGCGGCCCTTGATAAAGTGGCCCCGGCAGCGGGGACGACGGCCCAAAAGTCGATTGATTACGGCAAGCTGCTGGCTGACAACAAGCTGACGGTCACCTTTGCTGTGGGATACGATGAAGACAACAACCTCAAAGACGATATTGATGACGGATGGCACCACGGGGCCATCGAAGCCATCAAGCAGTTTCTCGCGGATGAGAGTTTTAGCGGTGGCGAAGATCGCAGCGGCCTGGGCACCTACAGCCGCGAAAAAGAGTTTGCGGTTCCGGGCAGTAAAGACACACGCACAATTGATGTGCAGGTGCGGCTGGTGACGCCCAACACGCAAAACGCAAAATCTGAGTTTAGAAAGGGCCTGTCCCAGGATGACATCACAGTGTACAGCGGCCATGCGCGTTATGGCACTGGCCCGGACTTTGACTCGAATAAGAGTGTGAAAGAGAATTTCGCAATTGGGGTGGGGGCGGCGTTGCACAAATCTGGCAAGTTGAAAGACCCGCCCGGTGAGAACTGGGATTGGTATCAGGGGTATCACAAAACCAAAAAGGAGATGGAAAAAAAAGAAAACGACCTGGAGCAGATGCAAGCGCGAGGTGAACTGGACCCGGATAAGTACCGGGTGTGGTTCTTCAACGCCTGCTCCACCATTCACTACCTGGATGAGCTGCGTTCAGATGAGATAACCGGGTTAGACCGCAGCAACCTGGACATTATCGGCACACGCAGCGCGATTTACCTGGGGGCGGAAACGCGGGCTGCGATTTCGTTTTTGAAAAGCGTTTTGGCCATGCACTCGATGGATGAGCTGATGGCCGGGATGCAAGGCGAGGTGGATGCGTACGTCAAGGAGGGCCGTCACATGATGGACTCGTCCAATCAGTTCTTTACTGAGGGCTTTGGCGATAACCCGACCCTCAAGCTGGGCAAGTCCAAGTCGGAGTAGCATTGTGGACGCTTGCCCACAGGCACCCGCTGTAAACCAGACAGCGGGTGTTTTGCGTCTAGCTAGTACAGGCTAGCGGAATTGGGCCATCAGTTAAGCGACAAGTGGACGCCCGTTAAAAGTCCACTTGAATGGCTTTGCCAGAGCGCGATTGAAATAGTCAATAAAGTCAAGAATGCGTTGCTTCAAATCCGTTACCGAAGAGAAAGAAGCCCGTTTGAGTAAGCGTCGAACCAGGATGCTGAACCAGATTTCGATCTGATTCAACCACGA
>DAOTTY010000011.1:0-2889 GCA_034437575.1 Anaerolineae bacterium
CCGGCGGGCGCTTCTGGCTCCGGCGCAGCGTCACTACCTGACGCAGACGGGAGGTAAACAATCTGCCCCAGGTCAAGCACATCGGGGTTTTCCAGGCAGTTGCCCGTCGCCAGTGCCTCGATGGTGGTTTCGGTTTGCAGCCCCAACGAAAACAGCGTGTCGCCGCTCTGAATTTCGTAGGGTTCCCAGTCGGCGGGGATGTCGCAGTCAGCCGGGGGCGTAACATCCAACTCCACAGCGGCACCGTCCGCGTCTGCCGGTGCCGCCGGATTGGTGGGGGCACTCTCGACGGGGGCCGTCGTTGGGATGGCGGTGGCCGTTGCCGGGGGCAGCGTAGGGGCCGGGGTGAGTGTCGGCGGTGGCGTTGGCGTAGGCGCGGTACTCGCCCGGGTGCAGCCCACCACCGCCAGTATGGCAATCAAACAGAGACTCAGCAGTAAAGACTGTTTCACAGGCCCACCCCTTTTTCGATTCATCACAATCACTATAGCGCAATCCGTTCGCGTGTGACAAATTGGCGCTTGGCGGCTAAGATAGCATTATCGTACCGATTTGAGGCACCCCAAAACATGAGCTTCCTCACCCAGCGTGTTGGCCTGGCCCGCTTTGAGGCCGACGAATACTATGCCCAGGCATTACAGCATTACCAAAAAGGCAAACTGCAAGAAGCGCTAGACAACATCGGCTTTGCGATCACGCTGGTGCCCCAGAATTCGGAGTACCACGCGGCGCAGGGGGTGTTTTACCTGGAAGACGGCCTTGCCGACCAGGCCCGCGAGAGCTTCCAGCGGGCGCTGGGGCTACACAATGCGGAAGCCGCCGCCAACTACGGCATGGGCGTGCTGGCCTTTAACGATAAGCATTGGGATGAGGCGAAAACGTACTTTAACCGGGTGCTGCTGGTGGAACCCGACCGCGTGGAAATTCCGTACTATATGGCGCTGATTTATCACCGGCAGCAGGATAACCGCACCGCTAAAACCCACATGGAGCGGGCGCTCCAGCAGATGGAAGCAGCGGGCGACAAGCGCCGTACCAGCGCCCGCCGCTGGATTCGGGAGTTTGACAAGCTCATCACACAGCTTGAGCGGGCCGAGGACGAAGAGACGATGCCGCCGCAGCAGTTGTCCTTCTACGAAAGAGAACAAATCGCTGCGGCGGAAAACGCAGGGGAGTTAGAAGCCGGGGCCGAGGACAGCGACGACGAAACAGAAGCCGAAGACTGATTAGGCAACGGCGATCCGTGTGTGGGCCAGCACTTGCAGCGCTTCTTCTAATGAGTCGGCAAAGACGACCTTGCGGTTAAAATCCGGGAACAGCAGCACCAGCGCCCGCACGATGGCGTCTTCGTAGGCGTTGCAGTTCACAAACACCATCAACTGCAAATTTTTCATCGCTGCCAGTTGCTTAAAAGCACGCTGCCCAACCTGAATGGCATCACCGGGGACCGTTTTATTGGTACTCATATCAATGGCCAGGTGAACCGGGCCATCAACAGCTTTAACCATCGCAGTGAAGTCTTCCATTGCCTGCCAGAAGTCCCCCCACACCCAGTCCCCATCAAAGCGCGAGACGGCGACAGGTTGTTGTGTTTCGTACCACCAAGTTGTGATCGGCATTACTTTACTCCCAGAATCAATTTATTCACAATTTTTATTTTACCCTGGATTCACTTTTTTTCAAGTAACTTATCGTAACAATTCCGTGAATTCGGTAAAAAATGATCGACCCTTCATGAGTAATGCCTACCAACATACCGGCGCTAAGGCTTTGACATACCATCATCGTCGTAATCCCCTGCCTTCAGCACTTCTTTCGCCTCTGGCCGGGGGTTGTTTTGCAAGCTAACGAGAACTTTCTCGTAAAAGAGTGGATGCTCATTTTGCATAATTTCAATTAATGGCAGGGTGCCCTCATCACCCAGGTTAAGCAGCCCATCAGTGACCCTGTACCACACGTCGGCTTCGTCTGTGTTGTAGCCTGCGGCAAGGCCCTGCACACTGCGGCGCTTTTCCAGCGCACGCACGGCCTGTGGCGCAATGTCGGGGTCGTGCAGCGCATGGATGAGGGCCAGTTCTGCGTTTTCGTCGCCCAGGTAGCCCAGTGCCAGCGTTGCCGTGCGCCGTTCGTCCACGCCCCCGGCTTGCAACCAGTCCATTAAATCTGGCAGGATGTCGTCGCGGTTGTTGCGGGCCATGCCCAGCGCGGCCCAACGCCGCCACGCCGCGTTGGCCCCATTCAGGAACACGTCTTCCAGCAGTTGCAGCGCCTCGTGGCCACCAATCTCGGCAACCACATCCAGCAGCACCACGCCTTGCGCTTCGTTCACACCCGCGTAAAACGCATCAACCAGCGCTTGCACGGCCTCTTCATCCAGGGCCAGCAGCATCACCCGTGCTGTTTGCCGCCGGGTATCGTCTTGGCTCAGGATTTCATCAAGTAGGAAACGGAGGTCTTTTTTGTCGGTCATTGGAGATGGCCTCATGGGGTTTATCTTGCGTACATCGTGGGTTGATGCAGTTCAAAACGACGTTGTAGGGGCCGACCAGCGTGTCGGCCCGCAGGCGAGGTGCCTAATCCCCTGATACGGCGGGCTGGGCTTCATCCCGGCGGCCTAACAGCAAACGAAAAACCGGGTTGCGCCCGCTTTGCAGGTGATCCAGGTAGCTGACGAGCAGGAAGCCCAACAGCGCCAGCCCCAGCGCAATGGCCACTTCCGCGCCGCTGAGCGGGGCCAGCAAGTCGAGTTGTTCCATATGCTGCGCGTTCCAGGGGAGTACGTTGCGCGTGACGGCCACTTCGATTTCCTCGGTGTTGATGTAGGTGAGCAACTCGCCGTTTTCGCCCAGTACAGCCTGCTTAAACGGGTAGATCACGCGCAGCGACCCG
>DAOTTY010000012.1:0-8535 GCA_034437575.1 Anaerolineae bacterium
CGGTAGATAACCGCCCGGTTGTCATTGAACTGATACGGCAGAATGTCCTGCGTGGGGATTTCCGCGTTCAGGAAGTCGTCGTCTAATTCCAGCAGGATTTCTGCACTGGTCACCGTTTCGTCAATGGGCATCATGCGGGCCAGCACGCCTTCTTCGGTGTACAGGCTAAGCATCATCTCGTCGCCCAGCAGTTCTGTTTTGCCAATGGCTTTACGGTACGTCACCGACCAGTTTTCGGGGATCGTCGCCACGTACTTTTCCGGGAATAATGCAACCAGCAGCATCACATCCTGGGCGCGGGCGACTGACGCCACCGCAACAGTCATGATGAGCGCCAACCATAACGATTTTAATTTCATACCAACCACCTCAAGCCTCATTGCCTTGCGCGTATTCTATCCGATACAGCACACAGGGCAATTTACGATTCACCTGGGGTTGGCGGCGTGGGGAGAACTACATGAACGGGGTTGAGCGGTGGGGCAGGCGAAAGCGCCCACACTGGGCCGCATCGGTGCGCCCCCAAAACAGCGTGGATGCCCCATTTTCTCCCTCTATCCCCCTGCCCTTTATTCCACAGTCACAGTGGGGAGAAAGGGAGCCAGGACGGTTTGCTAAAGTCCTGTGTGGGAGAGGGCATTTAGGGGTGAGGGGGCAGAAAACCAGTGCCCGTGCCGGTCCGAAACACAACCCAGGGTTCAATCATGATGGGTGTGTGAATGGACTGCACAAATTTTCTAAAGGGGGTGTATACTGTCGAAACGCGAACGCACACAAAGGAGCAACCCTTGGCAACTAATAGTGAATTCGTCGCCGTAAACCCCTACCCGTATAACACAAAAAATGCGATTCGCTGGATTGTGTCGCACATCTGGCAGTATAAATTTGTGCTATTCGGGATGGTGGCGGCGTATCTCGTCGCGTGGAACGCTTTTGCCTACGGGCGCGTGTTGATTGGTGATGCCGCTAACGAAATTGCTGAACCAAGCGGCGGCAATACGATTTTGTGGCTGAGCCTGGGTGTGCTGGGCCTGCTCATCGCGGATGGGGTGCTGTCTTTGATAGGGGCGCTGTTCAATGAGGTACTGGCCAAGCGCTTTGAGCGGGACGCCCGCGACGAGTTGTTCACCAGCTTGCTTGGCAAAAGTCAGACGTTCCATGACCGGCAGCGCGTGGGCGATATTATGGCGCGTGCCACCGACGACACGCAGGCCCTCAGCACGATGGTATCGCCGGGGCTGTTGTTTATTATCGTGGACCTGGTGCTGGGCTTCACTGTGCCGACGATCTTTATTGCGCTCATCAACTGGCAGCTTGCGCTGGTGCCGGTTGCGTTCATCGCGGTGTATGTGCTGCTGGTACGTAGCTATGTGGCCCGGCTTAGCCCTGTGGTGATGCAGCAGCGGGCCACGTTCGGCACCATGAACGCGGGCCTTGAAGAAACCATTAGCGGAATAGAAGTGGTCAAGGCCGCCTCACAGGAGATGTTTGAGCGCTTCAAATTCCGGGGGCACGCCGCCAAATACCGTGATTACTTCGTGGAACAGGGCCGCATTGAGGCGTTTTACATGCCGCTGTTGGCCTACGGCATCGCCTTCGGGCTGATGTTTGCCCACGCGATGTACTTGTATCCAAGTGTGCTTGATTTGGGCGATGTGATCGCCGTCATGGGCCTGATGGCGCTGCTGCGCTTCCCGACGTTTATCTCACTGTTCGCGTTGGCGCTGTTGCAGTTGGGCATCGCCAGTGCAGACCGCATCCTAGCGATTGTGAACGCAGAAACGCTGCTGGACGAAAACGCCGACGGTCATGCAGCGGCGGTTGAGGGGCGCATTCAGTTTGAAAACGTCGCCTTTGGCTACGATGAGCGCAGCACCGTTCTGAAAAACATCAGCTTTGACATCCAACCCGGCCAAACTGTCGCCATCGTAGGGCAGACGGGCAGCGGCAAGAGTACGCTGACGCAGTTGGTCAACCGCACCTATGACGTAACGGGCGGGCGCGTGCTGATTGATGGCGTGGATGTGCGCGAGTGGAACCTGGACTCGCTCCGCAGCCAGATTAGCAAAATCGAGCAGGATGTGTTTTTGTTCAGCCGCTCCGTAGCCGAGAACATCGCGTTTGGTGCAGACAATGCCACGCAGGAACAGATCGAGCAGGCAGCGAAGGAAGCCCAGGCCCACGACTTCATCCTGACGTTTAACGAGGGCTACGCAACCAAACTGGGTGAGCGCGGCGTCACGCTGAGTGGGGGCCAGCGCCAGCGGATTGCATTGGCCCGCGCCTTCTTGAGCAACCCGCGCATCCTGATTTTGGATGACAGCACCAGCGCGATTGACAGCGCCACCGAAGACGAAATCCAGAAGGCGATTAAACGCGCACAGCAGGGCCGCACCACCCTCTTGATTACGCATCGCCTGTCACAAATCCGATGGGCGAACCTGATTTTGGTGCTGGAAAACGGACACATCGCGGCGCAGGGCACCCACGAAGACCTGCTGCGGTCATCGGCGCACTACCGGCGCATTTTTGCACGGTATACTGAACTGCCACCAGAACCTGTCGCCGGGGATTAAACGGGGCATCACTGTTATTGTGTGGGGTTTGGCACGCCAAACCCCAGGGCATGGTTCATCATGCCGCTACAACATGTTCACACACTGAGGGACACACATGGGCTTCATCATGGACGGCCTGGGGGCCGAAGATTACGACCGCAGTTACACCGATAGCCAGCTAGTACGGCGCATTGTCAGCTACTTTCGCCCGCAGGCGTTCCGCATGGGGATGGTTGCCGGGGCGATCTTGCTACAGTCGATTTTGGAAACCGCGCTGCCGATTGCCGTCTCGCAGGCGCTAGACACACTACAACTGCGCCCGGAATCGTTCAATCTGCTGGGCATTACGGTGATTCTGGCGGTGCTGGCGAGCCTGTCGTGGGTGTTTAACGCGGTGCGGCGCTGGTATTCTGCGCTGGCGATTGGCGACGTGGTGCTGCAAATGCGCGAAGACGCCTTCGACGCGGTGACCCAACGCGATATGTCGTTCTATGACCAATACCCCACTGGCAAAATCGTTAGCCGGGTAACCAACGACACCGCCGCTTTTTCCGCGACGGTAGACCTGGCCATGAACCTGACTAGCCAACTGCTGCTTGTGGTCATCCTGATTGGCTATCTGTTCTACGTCAATGTGACGCTGACGCTGGTCACGCTGGCGATGGCACCGTTTATTGTGTTTGCGGCACTGGCCTTCCGCGATATTGCCCGTAGGACGGTGACGGCCTCCCGGCGGGTGCTGGCCAGTGTAAACGCGCTCGTGCAGGAAACCATCGGCGGGATTGCAGTGGCAAAGGCGTTCCGGCGCGAGAAGATGGTCTATGATGAGTTCGTGAACGTGAACACGCAGTCATATGATGTGAACCTGCGGACGGGCTTCACGTTTAGCAGCATCTTCCCGATTTTGCAGACGCTGGCAGGCGTGGGCACAGGCTTGCTAGTGTATGTTGGCGTCCGCATTGCCCAGGCCGACGGCTCTACGCTGACGGCGGGCGAATGGTTCCTGTTTATTCAGGGGTTGCAGTTGTTCTGGTTCCCGCTGACGAGCATCGCCTCGTTCTGGTCGCAGTTCCAGTTGGGGCTGGCAGCGGGCGAACGTGTGTTCGCGCTGCTGGACGCGGAGCCGAAGGTACAGCAGAGCGGGGCTAATGTCACACTGCCGGAAGTCAAAGGCGAGGTGCGCTTTGAAAATGTGGACTTCGCCTACGTGGAAGGCGAACCCGTGCTGCAAAACTTCTCGCTGACGATCCCGGCGGGGCAAACGTTGGCACTGGTTGGTCACACGGGCAGTGGCAAAAGCAGCATCGCCAAGCTGATTGCCCGCTTCTACGAGTTCCAGGGCGGCCAAATCTTGATTGATGGCACCGACATCCGTGACTTCAACATGAAGCATTACCGCGAAGCACTGGGCATCGTGACGCAGACGCCATTCTTGTTTGAAGGCACAGTGGCGGATAACATCCGCTATGGGCGTGAGGACATGCAAGAAGTGGATCAGGCTGTAAACGGCAAGGGCAGCACAGCGGACTTCGAGGTGGGCACGCGCCGCGCCTCTGATGATGAAATCATCGCTGTGGCGAATCAAGTAGCAGGCGGCGACTGGCTCACCGGCCTGCCCGATGGCCTGGATACGCATGTGGGCGAGCGCGGCAGCAGCCTGTCGATTGGGCAGCGGCAGCTTGTGGCGCTGTCACGGGTGCTGCTGGAAAATCCGAGCATCTTCATTTTGGATGAGGCGACGGCCAGCATTGACCCGCTGACCGAAGCGCTGATCCAGGAAGGGCTGGATGAGGTGCTGAACGGGCGCACATCTATTGTGATCGCCCATCGCCTGAGTACGATTAAGTCCGCAGACCGGATTATCGTGCTGAACAAGGGTGAAATCCTGGAAGAAGGCACGCACGAGTCACTGCTGGCCGAGGGTGGCCACTACGCCGAACTGTATAACACGTACTTCCGGCATCAGAGTTTGGAGTATATCGAGGGGAGCAACGCCCTGCTGCAAAGTGCGCCGTAATTCACTGCCGTGATAGGTAGATGGACTGAGGTAGTTGTTGGTTAATACAAGCAGCCTCAGTCCATCGCTTCCATACAAGAGGCTCCAGGCTGCGCTGATACCGCCGATGGCTAAACGCGGGTGACGCGCCGCCCCACTGTTGATACAACTGCTGTGCGCGACCTGTGGCTGGTTAGGGAACGCACCCCGATTGCAAATTGCAGCATGTTCTTCACCCCACGCAACGCAACGACAGATCAACCCCATTTGCTGTAACAACATCGCAACCCGTGTAGGCCACACCGCACTTGGTTTGAATCAGGTTTTGGTTTATAAATGCACGCGCAGCAGCATAATTGCCCCTGGCAGGCAAGATTAAAAATTAATAATGTAAATTAGTGCGGCAAAAGCTCAACTTTTTGTAAAGGTATGTTACAATTCAGCAACATTCAGTAGACTATAGGACACCATCATGACTGACGGAACCTACCACGACGACCGCACCGTCCCCGTAGACTTTTTCACGCATTTGCACAAGACACCTAACGCCATCGACGCCTTCAAGCAGTTACCTAAAGAAGACCGCATTGAATTCATCCGCTACATCGAAGAAGAGCGCGACCCGGCGAGGCGTATCAAACGGATTCAAAAAGTCATCCAGCGCTTGCTAAAAAGGTAGCGCCGCTTCTGTGCAATATTTCACGGGGCCTATATCATCAGGCCGTCGTGCGTTATATTTAGGCGCGTTAGCAACATTAACGTCTTATAAAGGGTATGAAGATGTCTTCGACTCAGCTTGCAACGCGCCAGGTTTCCGTCGATGAGCCGATTTACATTGAAATCGGCTTGGGCGAAGCGGCTAAACTTGGTGTTGGCAACAAAGGCCGCAATTTAGATACCGCCGCTAAGGCAGGGTTGCCCGTCCCGAAGGGGTATATTCTTTTAGATGCACTGTGGCATCTGTCTGTGCAGGACGGCATTATTACCGTAGAAGATGGTGCCGTTATCTGTGCTGACCCGAAAGCGTTTTATGCAGCAATCAACCTGCCACAATTCCCTAAAAAGACGACTGTCGCCGTGCGCTCTGCCTTTACAGTGGAAGACAACCCGACCAGCAGCATGGCGGGGCACTTTGCTTCTGTGACCAACGTAGACCCCACTAAACCCGATGCGCTCATCGGGGCGCTGTGTGAGGTGTGGTCTTCATCACTGGAATACGACGACATCCGGCGGGATGTGCTGTTGATGAACATGGTAGAAGCCGAATATGCAGGTGTCGCCTTCACCGAAACCAACTACGAAGACGATTACATCAACTATGTGGAGGGGACGGCTGAGGCACTGCTGAGCGGTGAAACCGGGGGCGACGTTAAAGAACTGCGGAAATTGCGCTTTTATGAAAAGGCCGACAACGAAGAAGGCACCAAACGCAAATATGCCACCTGGGAAGACCGCGTGCAAATTTTGCTGCGGCGCGTGCGCGACAAGTTTGGTGAATCCAGTTGGGACGTGGAGTGGGCCGACGACGGCAAAACGTGCTATCTGATTCAGGTGCGCCCGATTACCGCAGGCACCCGCCGCGACGAACTGTTCACCATTGCCAATCACAAAGAGATTTTGCCGCCGCTGCCATCACGTTATATGGTCAGCATGATTGAATCTGTCGCGGATGACCTGTACGACTGGTATCGCCAGTTTGACAATGAACTGCCGCAGCATCGCCCGTTCATTGAGGTGTTCAAGGGCCGCCCGTATATCAACCTGTCCCTGATGACGGAGACGGTGCGCGTGCTGGGCCTGCCCACCACGCTTGTTACAGAAAGCATCGGCGGGGATGAAGGCAATACAGCGGGGCTGCGGCTCAAGCGGGCCATCGTCAAGCTGCCGAATCTGGCGCAGTTGGGCCTTTCCCAGTTGAATGCCGCCCAGTCCGCCCAGAAGACGGGTGGGGAAATTAACCAGCGCTCAAATGACCTGGGCACCACGTTCAGCGAGGTCAACGAGACGATGCGCTGGGCGTACACCAGCCTGGTGCGTGAGATGTTCAACCTCACACAAGCCATGAGCCTGCCGCTGGCCATGCTTCGGCGCAACGGCAAGCTAGAACAGATGGCCGCTGCCACACGCTCCGCTGCCACGCAGCTTTATGACGATCTGGTGCCGCTGCGCGAGTACGCGCAGGCCAACCCCGCTGTGATGGCCGCCCTCAAGCAGGGCAGCCTGCCGCAAGACCCTGAGTTTAGACGGCGCTGGGGCCTGTTCACGGCCAAGCACGGTCACCGGGGCATCTACGAAAGTGATATTGCCCGCCCGCGCTACCGCGAAGAACCGGCACCGCTGCTGCTGGCCATCGCCAACGAAGGTTACCAGCGCAGTGCCCAGCACATCACAGAAGAAGACCTGGGCCGCGTGCAAAAACAGGCCAAAAAGCTCATCGAAGCGCGTGAACAGCTCCGGCATGATGTGATGCGGGCGTTTGAGCGCATCCGCGTGCGGTTGCTCAAATTGGCTGCTGACGCCGCCGAACAGGGCCAAATTCCAGAAGCGAGCGCCATCTGGGATATGACGATGGACGAGACGAACTTGCTGGATGTGGGCTGGTCGGCACCGGAAGGCTTCTTTGAGGAGCGCCGCGCCGAAATCGCCGCGCTGGCCGCTTACGACATGCCCGACTTGCTCCGGCGCAGCGACGACCTGGAAAACCACAACTCCAATGTAGACCCGAACACCACACGCATCAGCGGCATGAGCCTGGTTGCGGGGCAGGTCGAGGGGCAGGCGTGGGTGCTGCAAGAACCGGCAACCGAACTGCCAGACGGCTTCACGCCGGAAAAGACGGTACTCGTTGCCCGCTCGGTCGATTCTGGCTGGATTGCGACATTCACGCAGGTCGCCGCCGTGGTGGTAGAAACCGGCGGTGACCTGTCGCACGGCAGCATTATTCTGCGGGAGTTGGGCATTCCGTCTACAACAAACGTCAAGCAGGCCACCCGCGTGTTTAACACCGGTGATGCCATCCGCCTTGACAACAGCGGCACAGTTCACAAGGCATAATTGGGCTATAATCGGGTGTGGGGTGCAGCCGACCTTGCACCCTTCTCTTGTGACGTAATGTATCCTGCGGGGTGGGCACCCCATGCCAACCGAGACTGAAACCCGTAACCAACCCTTGAGGCTACAGGGGCTGTATGGCGTGCTTTTTTTGGGGATGTTTGGGCTGCTGTTGGTGCTGCCGCGCCCGATGGCGTTTGGACTGTTGATGGCAACCAGCCTTATCAGCCTTGTTGTTGTGATAAGGTATCCACAGCACACAGTGCGTCGCCTTGTGCAAGCCATCAGGGGCGCAGTCCGTACTGTTGGCCCCACCCGCCGCGAAAGTTATCGCCTATACAGCCTGCTGGCTGTGGCTGTGGCGACGATTTTGCTGTTGCCCGTCCATGAGGAACGTTATTGGCTGTTGGGCGTGGTGCTGCTGTTGGTAACCCCTGTTCTGCTTGCAGCCACGCTGCCCCCGCTAGATTCTACAGCCGATGACGGGCCAGCTTACACGGTGTCGCCCACCCGCTGGTGGCACGGTGCCGCTGCTTGTACGGGACTGCTGCTGCTGGTGCTGCTAACGTGGTTGTCTATCCCGGTAAAGCGCCCGATAGACGTTAGCTTTCTCAATACACATATGCAACATGGCCTGTTTATCGCGGCACTTGCTGCGCTAATCTACGGTTTCAGTGGTGGGCACGCACGGATTTTGCGACCTAACCGTGCGGCACTGCTTATTGTAGCTACTACCGTACTTGCTTTGGGGCTTCGGCTGTGGCAGTTGGGCACAGCCCTCCCCTTTTTGATTGATGAGTGGTTATACACCACTGCAATCGTGTATATGGATTACGGCGATTACACCGCTCCCTTGATGAACCGCGTCAGCAGCTATATCTCTGCTACATACTTGTACACCTATTGGAGTACGGTTCTTTCTGGCGTTGC
>DAOTTY010000013.1:0-13242 GCA_034437575.1 Anaerolineae bacterium
CACTATCGCCGCTACGCGGCGGGAGGGAGGGGTTTGTGCCGCCTTCGGCGGTGTTCCCCTTCCCTCATTTTGGGGGTAAGGGGCCAGGGGATGGGGGAATTCAGCCGAGTACCTGAGCAGTTACGTTTGCCTACTGTGCAGACGGCGCTAGATCGGTCATCGTTCCCAAATGTTATACGCTGTTGGACTGTGGTATGCTCAAGATAGAAAGTCCGCATTGTGTGAATGCTACTTATGTTATCCATGCAGCGCTTGTTGGGCCTTGTCGCGTTGGCCCTCACAACATTCACCATTACACCTGCCATCAACGCGCAGGCTCAGCCCAATCAGGTCTGCCCATCGCAGCAAATTCAACCCAAACCCGCCGAATTCCAACCGGGCGGCATCATCCTGACGACCTTCGACGGTGCGGCCATCTGGGTGTACAACATCGACGGCGGCAACCGCTACCCCCTGCCGCAAACGGTGCCGTGCATTCGCAACTGCCGCACCTCGCCCGATCACCTGTGGCTGGCCCGCATAGACAGTGAAAACGGCTTTGCCTTCTATAAAATGCGCTTCGATGGCACCCAGCGCACGTTAATGGTCAGTGGGGCGGCGGACGTGGAGTGGTGGACGGATGACACGCTGCTGGTGTGGACGCCCGATCAAGAAGCGTACCTGGTGCCAGAAGCGACGGCTGCTACGGCCCCCCGTGACTACCTGAACGCCCACGGCGCGGTTGCCGTCCAGCCGGGGGGGCTGTATGCGCTCACGTTGGGCCAGGGCAGCGAGGGGGGCTTCACCCGCCTGCTGGAAAACCTGGAATTCCGTAACCTGACCGGGGTCGCGGGCGCGGCACCCGTCGAATTGGGCGCAGATGTGCCCTACTACAACAATGCGGCGTGGTCGCCAGATGGAGCGTGGTTAGCCTTTGTGCGCCAGGGAACGTTTGATGACAGCGTAGGCACCTACGGCAGCGAGTTGTGGGGCATCCGGCCAGGGGACGCCGCCCCTACCCAATGGACTGACCTGCACAACGCCTACGGGGCCACGCGCATCAACGGCCACACCATTAGCGACCTCATCTGGTCACCCGATGGCACGCGGGTGGCCTTCTGGATGACCGAACTCACCGGCCCAAACCCGCTGGCCAACACGGGCAGCGCGGTGCTGCACGTCTATGATGTGACGACGGGCGCTCTCAATGCTTACTGCGGCTACAACACAGTGGAACACACGCCCAACCCGCCACACCTCATCTGGTCGCCCGATGGCACGCACATCGCGTTTGGTGGCAACGTGCAAAACGACAGTAAGGGCTACTTGCTGCTGGCCCTCAACACAGCAAACGGCACCTACACCGAACTGAGCGACGGTATCTTCCCGGCGTTGGGTGCCCCGGATGTCATCGGGTGGGGGCGGCTGCCATGATGTACAGGTGGCTGCTCAAGCATATGCTCATTGGCCGCCTGTGGACGACCATCGACGCCCACTATGCCGATTCCCCGCTGTATAAATACGCACAGCGCAGCCGCCGCTACACCCTGTATATCCTGTCGATTGGTGCCCTGTGGACGCTGCTCATCTGCCAGACGATGGGCAACAGTTCGCGGCAGGCAGTGGTAGATATGCTGTCGATTGTGCCCAACGGCACGCGCATCGGCACCGGGATGTTCATCTGCATTGGCACCATGCACCGCCTGATTGACCGCTACGACGTGATGGCAACAGGCGTGTGGCTGGCCCGCATCGCCGTATTGACGACCTGGGTGTATATCCAGCCGCCGTCCTCGCCAGAGCAGACGAACCTGCTGATTTGTATGCCCACGTTGACGTTGTGGGCACCCGCGCTGATGTTGTGGTGGGGCAAACTGTATGACCTGACGCTGGCACCGCTGCTGGGCATGACGTTTGCCCACACCTTCCAGGAACACAACACCACCCCCTCTGCCGCGCTGATTGTGCATGGGGTGCTGCTGTTTTTCCCGTTTTTTGTCGCGTTCCAGGTGCAGCAGGGTGTTGTGCAGGGCAACGTGTTTCAGGTGTTGTTGGGCACCATCGGCAACCTGCTGCTGTTCTTTGTGCTGTGTGAGGCGATTTTGCGCGGGGTGTGGTTTGGGGTGCGGCAGTCTATGCACATCACCCCCACCGAGGCAACGGCTGTGCTGGAGGCAGACCTGTAGGCGATGCGAAAGCACCTGCTCATCTGGCGGCTTTGGCGGGCCGTCAACCGGGTGCGCGTTTGGCACCCCATTTACAGTCACGCCCAGGGCCACAGCTACACACTGCCGCACATCCTGGAAGCGGGGTTTGTGTGGACGCTTTACATTGCGCGGACCATCAGCCGTGAGTACGAAAATGACACTTATGATTTACTGGCCGTCACGCCGGACGGGGCGTTGGGCACGGGCATCATGATGAGCAGTGGGGTGATGCACCGCCTCATTGAAGTGACGCAGTATTTGGGCCTGCTGGTGTGGATTTTGCGCTTCGTAGTGCTGGGGATGTGGCTGGGCAGCACGGTCATCCGCATGGATAACGCCGTTACAGCCCTGCTGTACTGGTGCAGCGCGGCGATCCCGCTGGTGGGGTTGTGGGCACTGCACCACTACGACATTTCGCTGTCGGTGCTAATTGGCGTTCTCGTCCCGGCGGTGACCCGCGACCGCAACACAACCCCCATCTTCGCCACCTCGCTGCACCTGTTCCTGCTGATGCTGCCCGCTGTGCAGGCGGTGATGGGGTTTCAGTGGGCGCTCAACCTGGGGGGCGCAAACTATCCGCTGTTTTTGGTGCTGAGTGTGGTCAATATTGCGGTGATGGTTGCGCTGTGTGAGGGCGTGGCCCGTTTGTTGTGGCATCGCCTGCTGCTGACGTTGGATGTGGCCCCGGCAGAGGCGGCGACAGCCCTTGATGAGGCTTTGCGCTAATGCGGGTGCCGCTTTTCGTGCGGCTATCATCACGGGGGGCAGTGCTGGTTGCTGCGCTCGTCGCGCTGGTGGCCGGGCTGGGCCACAGTATCGCGGTGGGGGTGTGGCGGCGGCTCTATCGCACCCACGCCACATCTGATGATGTCCGATTGGTGTTGGGAGATTGACGACGTGCGCGGATTGTTGTTGTGGCGGCTGTGGCGGGCGCTGATGCGAAAGCTGCCCGACCATCCGATTTATGAGCGCAAACGCGGCCTGTGGAAGTTCCATGAGAGCTATGTGTTGGAACCGGGTGTCATCTGGACGTACCTGGTGAGCCGCACGCTCAGCAAGGAGTTCAGCGACGAAGCCTTCCCCATTTTGGCGACCACCCCCCCCGGCAACCTGGGCGTGAGTTGGCTCATCTGCTCTGGCACGATGCACCGCCGCCCGATGATGGTGCAGTTCACGTTTTTGGCGGTGTGGTACCTGCGGATTATCTCCGTCAATCTGGTGGTGTTTTACCCGCCGATGCTGCCCGCGCTGCTGGCCGGGCTGTTCGTGCTGCATCAGTTTGATGTGGTGTTGGGCGGCCTGCTGGGCATGATAACGCCCACCCTCACCCATGAGCGCGTCGGGCTGCCGGTGTTCGCAGCGCTGCTACACATTTTCATTGTGATCGCCGTCATCAGCGCCATGATGTCGCTCACGCCGATTTATGTACGTGGGGCGCTGCTGCAAAACTTTTCGATCAGCCTGGTGCAACTGGCGATACTGGTTGCGGCCTGTGAACTGACGATACGCGGGCTGTGGCGGCTGCTGCTGCACCGTTACAACGCCGTCCACATAGACGCAGCCCAGGTTCTCGGTGGCACGTTCTAACCTGGCGAATCACTCATTGGGGTGGCGGTTGTGGCACCTGCTGCGGAACCCGCCTGCGAGCAGCCATCTGTACACGCGCACCTACTACGAAAGCGATTCCGCCTGGGCCAGAACGCTGCAAATTGGGTTGGGGGGGCTGTTCGTTGCGACGGTTTTGCTGGGTGGGGTGCCCTTGGTGTTGGTATTAGCGCCGCTGGTTGGCCCCGTGATTGGCGGTGTGTTCGCCTATGGCATTAGTGGCACGCTGCGACGGCGCTTTACCGCCCACCTGGCACTGCTGGGCGTCACGCCCAACGGCAAATTGGGCGGGCTGTTGTTCGTCGCGCTGGGCGTGATGCACCGCAAAGGCCGCTTCAACGATTTGACCGGGCCGCAGCTTGGCGCGGTGATGCTGGTGGGTGCGGGGGTCGTCACCCTGCCGCTGCTGTGGTGGCTGGTGCTGGATTCGGTTGAGGAAATCGGGGGGGTGTGGTTTGTGGGGCTGTTTTTTGCATGTGTCACGCTTAACCGGCTGCTGGCCTCGGTGGCTAACCGCTACTGTGTGCTATCGGGCGTGTTGTTTGGCACCCTGGCAGCTACCTTCCGCCTGAGTGTGATTGCGGTTCAGGTCGGCGCGACGCTGGCCTATGTGGGACTGTTTGCGCTGGTGGTGCTGGCCCTTAGCGCGTTAACGGGGCTGTGTTATGGGCTGGCGCTGCGCCTGACCAGCGCACCCTGGGCGCTGCTGCTCACGGAGTTGCTGGTTTTAGGGGCAGCGGCTATCATCACGGAGGGCGTGACGCGCTTGTTGTGGTGGCTGCTTGTGCTCCGATTGGACGCCCGCCCTGACGCCGCCATTTTGTTGAGGCGAGACGACGCATGACCTATCAACCGAAACTGTGGCACATCTGGCAGGCGGTGGCTACCCCGCCCCGCCCTGACCACCCCCTTTACCAGCGCGGTGTGAGTACCGCCTTTCGCATCAACAACGTGCTAAGCTGCACCCTGATTTTTGGGGCGCTGCTGTTCATCATGCCACTGATTCTGTTCATCAGTACGGTGATTGGGGCCATTGCCGCCGCCACCAGCAGTTCCGCCGTTAGCCAGGAGCGGCAGGCGGGGCGGTTCGCGTTGTGGGCCGTCACACCAATGGGCGAGTTTGGGGCAAGCTGGCTGCTGGGATTAGGGGCCGTCCACCGCCGTGATGCCTTCCGCCGTCTGCAATCGTGGCGGACGTGGGTATTTCGCGGGGCGTTTGTACTCGTTGGCTATGTGATGCTGGAAGTCATTATCGTGCTGTCTACATCTGCGCCGTTGTGGGAGCTGCCCGTGATTTTTTTGGGGTTGGTGCTGGTGATGAGTGGTTTTTACATTGACCACATCCAGGCGTTGACGTTGGGGGTACTGGTGGGGCTGGCCATGCCCACCTACGCCGGGGATCGCATCGGGGCGCAAACGGGGGCGGTGGTGTTCTATTTGTTCCTGCGCGTGCTAACGATACTGGCCGCTATCCTGCTGATGTTCGGCATATTGGGGCCACTGTTCGGCTTGCTGCCGCGCAACTTTGTCACGCTGACGGGGCTGCGCTTGCTGCAATTCGCCGCGTTTGTGGCCGTCAATGAAGCGGTCATCGCGGTGGTGTGGGCGGTGCTCAAGTCGCGGCTGTACAGTGATGCTGAGTCTTTGCAACTGTGGCGGCTGCCCGCGTGATAGCCCAACGCCCGTCAACGGGCGGCCCTCTACCGGGCACGCACATAGGGGGCATTTCAGGCGGGCGCACCCCGGAGTGCGCCCGTCATAACCAGGTTACGCCGTTTCTGGCTGGAACTGGTCAAGCGCGGATAGGGCTTCAGCGCCGTACATCAACGCCGGGCCACCGCCCATTAGCACAGCCACACCAACCGCTTCCAGAATTTCTGCACGGGTTGCACCCGCTTCAATGGCGTCGTGAACATGGAAGGCAATACAGCCGTCACAGCGCACAGCCACTGCAATGCCTAACGCAATGAGTTCCTTAGTCTTGGTGTCTACCGCGCCGGGTTGGGTCGCCCCCTTGTGCAGCGCCCCAAAGCCAGACATTGTTTTCGGGATTTCCTCACCAAGACGCCCAATCAGGACTTTGAGCTGCTCGTAGTGTTGAGGGTAGTCTTTCATCGTTTGTGAATTCCTTCACTATTTCCATTGCCTTTATCTTCTCACTTCAGCGGGTACATGCATACTGACAATTGGCACACGAAACCATTGCAAATGGCACTACTTAAATTGGCGGCGGTACGATCACAAAATAGCGTGGATGCCCCATTTAACCCGCTATCCCGCTGCCCTTTCTCCGACGTAACGACTCAGCTTGCCCCCCACGCCGTGCAAAAAATGCGCGACCACGTTTTTATACACGCTCATCCTGGTGCGCGGTGCATCAGCCGCTTTTGTTTTGGATTGCGCCGCCCGGCCCCACCCGCCGCTATGGGCTACCCCTTAGTCACCTTCGGGTCAAAGGCGTCACGCAGCCCGTCGCCGATGATGTACAGGCACAGCACCGTGATGGTAATCAGCAGCCCCGGCGCAACCACCAGATGCGGCGCAGACCGCAGCAGTTCCAGGCCGTTGCTGAGCATGTTGCCCCACGACGGCACCGGCGGCTTGATACCAAAGCCCAAAAAGCTCAGGGACGACTCGGCAAGAATAATCGCGCCAATCGAGCGGGCCAGCGTAATCAGCAGCAGCGAAATCGCGTTGGGTGCGATGTGGTTAAACATCAGCCGCAAATCAGACGCGCCCATTGCCCGCGCTGCCAGCACGAACTCGTGTTCGCGCAGCTTGTACGCTTCCCCGCGCATAATTCGCATTTCGCCCGTCCAGCCCAAAAGCGACAGTACCAACACCAGCGCCCACGGCCCCGGTGCCAGCACCGCGCTAATCATCAGCAGCAAAAACAGGCTGGGCAGGCTGTTGAGCGTGGTCACAAACCAGATAAGCAGGTCATCGAAGGCCCCGCCGTAAAAGCCCGCCAGCACCCCCACACTCACGCCGATGGTCATCGAAAGCAGCGCAGATGCAAACCCAATAGTGAGCGAAATACGCCCGCCATACAGCAGCCGCGCCAGATGGTCACGGCCCAACTCATCCGTGCCCAGCAGGTGCCCCTCCGTACCGATGGGCAGTTCCTTATTGAGCGGGTCTAGCGTTTCGTAGTTCACGCCCAGCGCCCCGGTAATCAGCGGCGCACTGTAAGACAGCCCGGCCAGCACAAACAAAGTCGCCAGTGCAATCAACGTGAGCTTATCGCGGGATAGGCGATACAGCGCCCGCTCGGTGAGGGTGGCACTGCGGAGCCGGGGCTGCGGGGCGGGTTTTTGCATCCGTACAACCCGTGTGCGGGTTTCAGATTGGGTTGCCATAATCGGTCACTCCTTACAGTCGGATGCGTGGGTCAAACACGGCGTACAAAATGTCAGAGATGAGGTAGCCCGCCATCGTCAGCAGCGAGCCAATGACCACAGACGCCATCACCACCGGGTAGTCCTGGCTGGTGACAGATTGCAGCAGCAGGCGGCCCACCCCCGGCCATGAGAAAATCGTTTCGATGATGACCGCGCCGCCCAACAAACTGACGAACACCGGCCCTAAAAACGTCGCCATCGGGATAATCGCATTCCGCAGGGCATGGTAAAACCACACCCGCTGGCCAGATAGGCCCTTCGCTTTGGCCGTGCGGATATAGTCGCCGTTGATGGTTTCTAGCATAGACGCCCGCATAAAGCGTGACCAGCCGCTCACTGCCCCCAGGGACATCACCAGCACGGGCAGCACAATGTATTCCATGCGCTCGTAGATGGGCGGGCAGCCGCCGCGTGTGGGGGCACAGCGCCCGCCCATCGGCAGCACATCCAGGTAGCGCCCAAACACCAAAATCAGGATGAACGCCAGCCAAAACCCCGGCACCGCATCGCCCACAACGGCCAATACCCGCGAGGACTGGTCAAACCAGCCGTCATGAAAGCGGGCCGCCAGAATGCCAACCAGAAGGCCCAGCGGCACACTCACCACAATCACAGCGATATTGAGTTCAATGGTTGCGGGCAAAAAGTCTGTAATCAGGTCAATCGGGCTGCGCCGGTACACAAACGACGTGCCAAAGTCGCCGCGCAAGATGCCCTTACGCTCGCCGCGCTCGTCGGGTTCGCCGTCGCCGTCGGTGTCGAAGCGCATCCAGTCGTCACCGATGAGCCAGCGCAGGTATTGCAGCGGCAGCGGGTCATTAACGCCCAGGCGCTCGGCCAGCCGCTCACGCTCTACCTGGCTCACGCCAGGGTCAAAGGTGAGGATAGCAACCGGGTCGCCGGGGGCCAGCACCATAATAGTAAAGGCCAGTATAGTAATACCAAAAAATGTGGGGATGGTTTGCACCAACCGCCGGAGGATGAATTTCCACATGATGTTGTTGGCTCAGGCTTACGGTGAACAAAGCCGGGGGCGGCAAGCAGTATACCGCCCCCGTGACGGCGAGTGCTGTTTACTGTGGCGGAATAAACCAGGTGTCCTGGTTCCACACACGGCTGACGGGCGTCGGGTTAAACCCGCCGACGTTGGTTTGCACCGCCGTTAGCGAACTGGGCACATACAGGTAGATGTAGGGCATCTCCTCGAACAGAATTTGCTGCGCCTCAGCGTACAGTTCGGCGCGGGCGTCCTGGTCGCAGCCGGGGACGGTACGCGCTTCGGCCATCAGTTCGTTCAGCCGCTCGTTGTTGAACGACACGAAGTTAAAGCCGCTGCCGGGCTGGTCACTGGCGGGGCCGTAAAAACTGGTCACGTCCGGGTCTACCGGGTAGGCGAGGCTCCAGGCCAGCAGCACCATATCATACGTCTGGCCCAGCATATTCGGCACCAGCACACTGTTAAAATCCACCTGCTGGAAGTCCACCTCAACACCGATTTTGGCCATTTCCGCGTCGAAGAACAGCCCCAACTCCTCGCCCGTTTCACTGCCAGAGCCGCTCAACAGCGTAAACGTCAGCGGTGACCCGGCAAAATCAGGATCGACTTCCTCGGCATACAGGCACCCATCACAGATGAGGGGGGTTGTGGGGTCGTTGTCATCATCCACCCAACCGGCTTGCGCCAGCAGTTCGCTTGCGGCGTCGGGGTCATAGGTGTAGGCGATGCCTTCGTCGTAAACCCATGAGTTGGGCGTGGTGTGAGTCGCGACGGGCACGCCCTTGCCATCTATGATACCTTCAATCAGGGTGTCCTTGTCGAATGCCTGGGCCAGGGCCTGCCGCACGCGCACATCCCCGAAAATGGGGTGCAAGCCCTGGTCGATGGAGTCACCGTTTGCGTCCAAACCGGGCTGCGGATTTTCCGGGTCAGCGCTGTTGAAGGCGAAAAAGTTAAAGCTGTTGCCAATAAAGCGGTAGCTTTGCACGTCAGGGTTGGCTTCGATTTCGTCCTGGCGCGGCCCCGGCACAGCCAGATAGGTCAGGTCGCCCGCCAGGAAGCGCTCAACCGCGACGGTTGTATCCGGGATGCTGAGGTAGATGTACTCGTTGGGCACCACATACCCCGGCTCGTTATCGGTGTAGTTTTCCATTGGCAGCAGGCTCACCTGCGAACCGGGCGTGAACTCAGGGTCACCGAACGGGCCAAACACCACCTCCGGCACGCGCAGCGGGTCATCCAGCATAGCGGCGTAATCATCGCCATAGGCGGCCTCGAACTCAGCGCGGGGCACAACGGACACATTGTTGATGTCACTGAAGGCCACACAGTCCGGGCCAGTGAACGTCACCTGCACCGTGTAGTCATCCAGCGCAACGATGTCCGCAATTTCGCCGCCCGCCGGGCTGCCGTCTGCCAGCGTGGCAAACATCGACTCACGCGGCGAATCAACCTGGCCGCTGCGAACCGCCGTCACGGAGTAGAGATAGTCATTGGCCGTGATGGGCGTGCCGTCGCTCCAGAACATATCCTCACGCAGCGTAATGGTCACCACGTCGCCCGCCTCGTTGAACTCCCAAGCCGTGGCCATCGCGCCATCCTGGTTGGGTTCTTCCAGGCCGGTTTGCGGGTTAATGCCGATGATGCTGGGGTACATCAGGCCCACGATGACCCCGGTAGCGCCATCGCCGTAGTAAAGCGGGTTAAAGGTCGAAATATCCGTACCGGTGTTGGGCGCGATGATTGGCCCGCCACTGCCGAAGCCCTCGTCTTCCTGCGCCAGCCCCAATGAGGTCGGCACAATCAGCAGCGCAGCCACTACAGCCGCGCTTAACAACTTATTTAGTATCACAGGTCAAACTCCCAGGTCTGCTCACGAACAAGAAACGCCAAACGTTCCGCTTAAACATTATATAACACAACTCTAACAGAGTGCCCCAGCCACGACGTTGAGCATTTCGTGAACATCCAATGCATATAAGCTGAAGCAGGGCGCGGGCCATTGGGTTCATCAGCCCGCACCCAGGGGGATTGCCCACCTATTCCACGCCGATGACGGTCACATCGCTCACTGTTTCCAGGTCGGCTTGCGGCGCGCCTGCACTGCCCACGCCCCCCCTTACAAGATAAGCGTCGCGTGTGAAACGGCCCTGATAATATGAAATTTAGATTAAGATATGAATAATGTAAACGGCTTCACTGGAGCTAAATTATGTCCCCTATCCCCCACTTTGACCCCGACAAGCTGCAACGGATTATCGAACGCGCCGTATTACCCGCGCTACAGCGCACCATTCAGGATGCCAGCCGCGCCGCTGTTCACGAGGTGGATGGCTACTGCGACCAGGCTATCTCGGCTGACCGCCTGGACGACATTGCCGACGACATCACCGTGCTTTTGGCAGATTACCTGAATGATATAACCCATCGTGACTGTGCAAACGGCCCCTACCGGCAAATCACCACGCATGACCTGCACACATGGGCAACTAAACACGACCTCCAACCATAAAGTGCAGCGTGTAGCGCGGACGCGCCGCAGCGCGTCCTTACAGGTCACATGGGTTGTGTCGGGATTGCCCGGTGTGGCGGCCCACCGCCCCCCACGGCATGGTGAATAGAAACGGGGGTGGGGGCCAGCAAACTGCGAGTCCACGTTAGCCTGTGGTGCTACCTACAGTGGACAGGGCTGGCCAAACCCGATGATTCATGCCCCCACACACGCGGGCAGGCCCCACATCATCCCAAAGGACGATTTTTATGACCATTCACATTGCCAACGCCCCGGTTTCCTGGGCTATTTACGAGTTTGAGGGCATTGAGCCGAAGTTCACTTATACGCAGGTGCTAGACGAAATCAAAGCGACGGGGTACACCGGCCTGGAACTGGGGCCGTATGGGTTTTTGCCAACCCACCCTGACACGCTCAAAGCCGAACTGACCGCCCGAAGCCTGCGCTTGATCGCTGCGTTTGTGCCAGTCAGGTTAACCGACCCCGGTGCCCACGCCCAGGCAGAAGCCGAAGCGCTCAAAGTCGGGCGGCTCATCGCGGCGGTGGGGGCACACTTCATCGTGCTTTCTGACGACAACGCCAGCGTACAAGCACTGGTTAAACAGGCAGGCCAGCGCAGCGGTACCGCCCTCACCGACCCGTCAGCATGGGATACCCTTGCAGCAGGTGTGAACCGCATCGCTCGCTCCGTGCTGGATCAGACCGGGCTGCGGACGGTGTTTCACCATCACTGCGCGGGCTACGTGGAAACCCCCGCCGAAACCCGTGCCTTGCTCAACCGCGTCGATGTTGACCGGGTGGGCCTGTGCCTGGATACCGGCCACTGGCATTACGGCGGCGGGGAGGCTGTTGAAGCCGTGAAAGAATTTGGCGACCGCATCTGGCATTTGCACCTCAAGGATTGCAGCCCGGCAGTCGCAGCACGGGCACGCAGCCAAAAGCTGGGCTACTTTCAGGCGATTGAGGCGGGGGTGTTCTGTCCGTTGGGGCAGGGTGAAGTTGACTTCCCGGCAGTCATCAGCGCTATGCAGGCCAACGGCTATGCCGGGTGGGCCAACGTCGAGCAAGACATCCTGACGGACGACCCGGCAGAGCCGAAGCGGCTGGCCCAACTGAACCGCGATTTCATCACGTCGCTTGGGCTTTAGCGGGCAGCAATAGTTTAACTATCGCCGATGACCCATAAGAATTGCCCATCCGTGCAACCGTTGCCTGTGGCCGCCCCCCTCACAACGCTCACAGGCTTTGCTCCAGCAAAAAATGAGTGCGGTACAGCGCCCCCTTCTGTTTAGAACGCGGCAGTTTATCCTCAAGCACACGGGCAATCCCAGGCGAATCGTCCGCCAATGTGCCGATGATTGGTTTGCCCTGAAGCGATAAGTTAACCGTGCCTTTGGGGGGGTGTTCGCGCAGCAGGTCGGCAATCTGTGCCGCGAAACGGGCCGCAGTTGGCCGCGCCGCCGGGTCGTACTTCAGCCCGGCTTCGATGAGGGTTGCCCAGGGCGCAACCGATGATGATACCTCAAACACCTGATCGGGCGTGCCCAGGTGCGGCACCGGGTCTACGTAGATTACAAACGGGTTGGCCTGATTGGGAATGCGTACCAGCCGCAGTTCCCCGGCCAGCGACACTTTCAACGAGGCCGCCAGCATCCGGGCCAGTGCAAACACATCTGCGGACGGCGTCACCGGGGCACGCAGGGCTTGCTCCGGCGCACCCCATGCGGGCGTCCAGCCTGGGGCCAACGCCCCACTTGCGATGTCGAACCCGTCAATCGGGACGACGCCCACCTCGGTGAGCAGCACATTCCCTGGCTTGATGTCCCCGTGAATTTGCCCGGCATCATGGAGGGCCGCCACTGCCTCTGCCGTTTGGCGCACCACATCCACGACGGATGCTCGCGGCACCAGAACATCCAACGAGGCAAGCGACGGCGGGAAGTTGTACTCGCTTTCCTCCATCTCTTTGATAGCCCCTTGAAGGATTTTATCCAGGTCAGCAAGTGCCCCCTTATACGTCAGGGGTGCTACCGGGATGGCGGGCGTGAGCCGTTCAGGGTAGAACGAGCGCCACGCCGTCCAGCGGTCAGCCACCTTCCCAACGGAATACAGCGCCCCAGATGCAGTATCTATGCCCAGGTAGCGGTTGACGCCCCCGGTTGAGGGCAGCGTGTCTTTGAAGCCGACCAACGGCTGTGTTTCATACAGCAGCGGGTACGTTTGGCGTCGGCCTGTCTGCTTGATGCCATCGCGGAACACCAGCTCATCCCCGTCAACAGGCGGGATGAGCGACGTGAGCAGCGCCGGGAACAGGTCGGCAAGGGTTAACCGGCTCACAAACATCTGGCGGGTGGCACCGTGATGCAGCGTCACATCATGAATTTGATCCGCCGCTGCATCACGGTAGGTGTGTAACTACTCAGGGGTGTTGACAGTCGGCATGAAAGGCTGCCCCAAAAACGCATTGTGACCCCATCGTTGATGTCGAACGAACTGCCCCCATCCGACCCAAAGCCCGAGGGAAGCCTCGGCTTTGTAATC
>DAOTTY010000014.1:0-54727 GCA_034437575.1 Anaerolineae bacterium
CTGGATCGGGGTTGCTTTTGGGGTTGGCATAATGGTTTCTCGCTTCCTTTTCCTCTCTGACAACCCATATTCTACTACACTGATGGCCCAATTCCGCTAGCCTGTACTAGCATGGTGTTGGGCGCGTGTTCTATCTGCTCAAAGTTGAACGTCATCCCGGCGCGCTGCCCCATCTCACGCGGGGCAGCGAACCACTGCTCCAACGGGACGCTGCCCCCCCCTTTGGCCAACATGTATGCTTTAAATGGATAGCCCTCCGGTGGGATGCTTGGGTTAAGAAAGAATGGGTGGTAATGAACCTCGACCGGTTCACCGTCCCATTTGTCCAGGGCATCTTGTAAGTGCGCTTTGCCAATGCGGCACCAGGGACAGGCAATGTCATGAAATACGTCAATACGCACGGATGAAATCTCCTCCTTGAGTTGAACAGGACACAGTAATTTACTAGACCAGTCTCTATATACCAGTGACTCAAGACGACTCAGGTAACCCCTCGAATCAAACCGGCAATTTCCTGGGCAGCGTCCTCAAGTGGTTGGCGTGAGCGACTGGTGCGGCACAGTATGATGCCGCCTTCTAGCGTCGCTACGATCAGATGAGCCAGGCGCATGGCCCGCTCTTCGTTGATGCTCGCAGTTGTCAATCGCTCGGCAAACGCTGCAATCCAATCGCTATAGATGTGGTGACATACCCCGCGCAGAGCTTCGCTGCTGGCAGCGGTTTCTAAAGCAACAGTCGTGATTGGCCCGCCTGCCTGGAAGCCGGACTGCTCCACATTGTAGGCCACGTACCCAATAAATGTTTGTATCGCGTCGGCGGGGTCATCAACAGCGGCCAGGTTCTCTCGAATGCGCCGCAGTACAATGTTGCCCACGCGCTCCACCGACTCAACGGCCAGTTCTTCTTTGCCGCCAGGGAAATGATAATACAGCGACCCTTTCGGACTACCGCTCTCACGGAGAATCTGGTTAAGGCCGGTGGCGTGGTAGCCCTGCAATTCGAGCAGTTCACAGGTTTTCTCGATGATTTGATCGCGGGTATTTGTCATGGATTTTCCTTATAAGCATCATATTATAGAGACTGGTCTACAAATACAAGGTCGCGCTCACTGGACGCTCATTACAAGCTGTACTAGCCCCCCAAACGGGGGATATACCCGTTTCGGGGCAGTCGCGTTGACAGCGTTCTCATGGCGTGCTAAGCTCCGCATATTCAATAACAACTCCTAAGTCGGGGGTGTGTCGCAACCCGGATGTTCGGCACATAAAGGGAAAGCCCGGTGAAAGTCCGGCGCTGTCGCGCAACGGTAACTGGCGATTGAGCCAGCAGCCCGAATGCCTACCTCTGTCTTAGCTCGTCCGCTAACCTTCGCGTACAAGGGAAACGAGCGTATTATGTCTTCTTACCAGATGCCCCGACCTTCACCGGGTACCTTTACCGTACCTGCCACCTTTGTTGCGATTGTCAATCCAATACCGTAGCGCTACACACGCCGCATCGTCAGTGCGCTGCCGCTTTGCGATGTCACATCCCACCCACTGCATGAAAGACAACCTATCATGACCCACGCAACCTATAAGTCCATCCCGCGCCCCAGTGACTATACCAGGCCGAAAAACGACGAGCGGCTGAACCTGGGCCTGCGCCCGCTGCTGCTGCTTGTACTGGTGGGCGTTTTGTCAGGCGTGTTCGTGTTGAGCTTAGCGATTGGCTCTGTGAACATTCCGCTGGATCAGATTGTGACGGTGCTGCTGGGCGGTGAGGCCGAGCGTGCATCCTGGACGAACATTGTGCTCAAGTTCCGGTTGCCAAAAGCGCTGACCGCGGCGCTGGCAGGGGCGGCGCTGGGCGTTAGCGGCTTGATGATGCAGACGTTTTTTCGTAACCCGCTGGCGGGGCCGTTCGTGTTGGGGATTAGCTCTGGGGCGAGTTTGGGCGTGGCACTGGTCGTCCTGTCTGCCGGGACGGTGGGTGGGGCGCTGCTGGCCGGGTTTGGCCTGACGGGTGACCTGATGCTGGCGGCAGCGGCGGCGCTGGGCGCGGGTGGGACGATGCTTATTGTACTGGTGATGGCGGGGCGTGTGCAAAGCAGCATGACGCTGCTCATCCTGGGGCTGATGATGGGTTATCTTGTGTCTGCGGTGGTGAGCTTGCTGTTGTACTTTGCCATCCCGGAGCGGATACAGGCGTACATTAGCTGGACGTTTGGCAGCTTTGGTGGGGTGACGTGGTCGCAAATGCCGATTCTGGCGGGTGGGGTTGCGCTTGGGTTGGTGATTTCACTGGCGCTGACCAAGTCACTGAATGCGCTGCTGCTTGGTGAGGGTTACGCCCGCAGCCTGGGCCTCAACGTTGCGCTCACGCGGGTCGCTATCATTGGGGCAACGGCGCTGCTGGCGGGAACCGTAACCGCGTTTTGTGGGCCAATCGGCTTTGTGGGGATGGCTGTGCCGCATCTGTGCCGCAGCCTGTTTAACACGTCAGATCATCGCGTGTTGGTGCCAGGAACGATGCTAACGGGCGCAATTGTCGCGCTGATCGCCGCGCTGCTGGCCGAGGTGCCCGGTCATAACTTAGTACTGCCACTGAACGCGGTCACCGCGATGATCGGTGCGCCTGTGGTGATTGCCGTCGTGCTGCGGCGTCACAATGTGCATCATGCGTTTGGGGGCTAGCATGATTGTTTTGCAAACGCATGACCTGCGAATCGGCTATGCTGCGCCGCGCAAGCCGGATGTTGTGGTTGCAGAACATATCAACGTGACGTTGCAAACAGGCGAACTGGTTTGCCTGCTGGGGCCGAATGGCGCGGGTAAATCCACGCTGATGCGGACGATTGCCGGGATGCAGCCACCGCTGGCCGGGCATGTGACGCTAGCCGGTGTAGATACGGCTGCACTGTCCCCCCAGCAGCTTGCCACGAAACTGAGTGTGGTACTGACGGAACGACCTAACCTGGGCCTGCTGAGCGGGTACGCATTGGTGGCGTTGGGGCGTCATCCGTATACGGACTGGACGGGTCGCCTGTCAGACTATGATGAGGCCGTCGTCCGATGGGCGGTAGACGCAGTGGGGGCAGGTGACCTTGCCGAGCGCCCGGTGATGGAACTGAGCGACGGCCAGCGCCAGAAGCTCATGGTGGCACGGGCACTGGCACAGGAATCTGACCTGATACTGCTGGACGAGCCGACGGCGTACCTTGACCTACCGCGCCGCGCCGAAATGATGCACCTGCTGCGGCATCTGGCGGCGGAAACCGGGCGGGCGATTTTGATGTCTACGCATGACCTGGATTTGGCGCTGCGCTCTGCGGATGCGCTGTGGTTGATGGCGGGGGGGGCGGTGCGCGTTGGCACGCCAGAGGATTTGGTCATCAGTGGGGCATTTGAGGCAGCATTCGCGGGGGAGGGCGTCACATTTGATCGTGAGACGGGCGCGTTCCGCGTTGAGCGGGAGCGGGGACGGCCCATCTCAGTGCGTGGGGAGGGCATCCCGCACACATGGACGCGCCGTGCGCTGCGGCGGGCGGGGTTTGCGCTGCATTCCGGCGGTGCTGCCCAATCCGATGTGCCGTGCATCACATTGGCTGGTGACGACAGGCACCCGGTTTGGCATCTACATCACAACGGCCAGCAAACGACGCACCCCAGCATTCAGGCGCTGCTCGATGGGTTGCAGCGGCTGCGCGATGGCGGGTGACCTGGAATAGCGGGGCTTGTTGGCAGTGATGGTGCCCTTTTAAGATGGCACGACTCGGTTTCAAACACACATGACAGGACAACACATTATGACCCAAGCAACAGCCCCCGTTCGCTTTGGTGTGATCGGAGCCGGTCGCATCGGTCTGGTTCACGCAGATAACATCGCCTCGCGCATCAGTGGGGCGGAACTCGCCGCTGTAATGGACATTAACCTGGATGCTGCTGCAAAAGCCGTGGGTCATTCGGGTGCGTGGGTGACTGACGATCTGGATCGGCTGCTAGCCGCTGATGATGTGGGTGCGGTGGTGATCGCGTCGTTGACATCGCTGCACGTTGAGCATATCGCAAAGGCGGTTGAAGCAGGTAAACCGATCTTCTGTGAAAAGCCCGTGGCGCTGGACCTTGACGAGACACGCCGCGTGATGGCGCTGGTTGAGCAGCACAATATTCCCTTCCAGATTGGGTTTAACCGCCGCTTTGATCCCGGTTATGCCGCCGTAGCGCGGGCTGTCCACAACAATGACCTGGGTAAGCCGGAGATGTTCCGCAGCCAGTCCACTGACCCGATGCCTGCATCTGAGGACTACACGGCGGCATCGGGCGGCATCTACCTGGACAGCGTGATTCACGACATTGACGTGGCACGGTTTGTGATGGGTGATATTGAGCGAGTAACGGCGCTGGGCCGTAACCTGGTTGACCCAATGTATGGCAAGTACAACGACGTGGACGTGAGCATCCTGACGGTAGAGTTTGCCAGCGGGGCCATTGGTGTGATTCAAAATCACCGGCGCACGGTGTACGGCCATGACCTGCGCGTGGAGGTTCACTGTGCGGAGGGCAAGCTGATGACCGAAGACGAAAACCAGACGCCCATCCGGCGCTATGACAGCGGCGGCGTCCACGCGGATTATTACTACTTCTTTCTGGAGCGGTTCGAGGATGCTTATCGGGCGGAGATTCAGGCATTTGTGAACAGCCTGCAAACGGGTAAGGCACCTTCCCCCGGCCCGGTGGATGCGGTTGAATCGCTGCGGGTGGCGGTTGCGGCCAGGCGCAGCCTGCACGAAGGGTGCCCGGTGCGGGTTGAAGATGTTTAACCCGTTACGTCACGTCATACGGAGTTGAGCAGTTTGTCTACATCGGGATAGTGGCCAGACAGAAAGCCGAGCATCACGCGGGTAATGGCTGGAAAGATAACCCCGCGCTGCCACACCAACCGCATGGCGCGTTCCAGAGGCACATCTTCGACTTCTAAGGCCCACAACAGGCCCATTTCCACGTCGCGTTCTACAGCGCGGAGGGGCAGCACTGTTGCTGTTTTGCTAAAGCGCACGCCCTGCTTGAGCGTTTCCGGGTTGTCGAACTCGCCGGTGATGCGCGGCTTAACGCCATGTTCCTGGAAGATGCCGTTAAGCCAGATGTAGCTCTGGCTGTTGGCTTGCCGGGTGATGAGAGGTTGCCCGCTCAACTCGTGAATAGACATGTGTGGGCGTCCCCACCAGGGGTGCCCAGGCCCAACAACGACACGGTTGGGGATTTCCTCAAGGATGAGATGATCGACACGCGATGCGTCTTCTGCCTCAAGCTCGCCTTCAACAAACCCCATCAACTGGCGACCTTCAGACACGGCAGTGACGATTTGGGGCGTGGTGTCGGTTTCGATGACAATGGTGATGTTAGGGTGCTGCTCCCGGAAGGGCTGCATCCATAGGGGCAGCAAAAAAGCCCCGATGTTGGGTGTGGCCCCGATGACGGCCCGCACATCGTCGCGGTAATTGAAGTTCGTCAGGGCGACCTCTGCCTGGGCTGTCAGTTCCAAAATCTGGCGGGTGTAGTGCAGCAGTTCGTACCCGGCCTCGGTCAGTTTGACGCCCTGGCGGCTGCGCTCAAACAGCTTGGTGCCGATGATGCTTTCCAGGTTGCGAATTTGCTGGCTGACGGCTGGCTGGCTGATAAACAGCTTATCGGCGGCTTCTCGCAGGGTGCGGGAGTGGGCCGCCACATGGAAGATATGCAGTTGGTTCAGGTTGAGCATGGCCGGTGGGTTACCGATAGTGGTAAATGCGGCGGTCGTTAAGCGCCTGGAGCGGTCGATTGTTGCCGCTGTAATGCGCGGCAAATTGGTCTACCTGCCGGGCGGATAGCTTCACGGTTTGCGCTAGAATCACCCACTGTACGTTTTCTGTACAGGGTGGGGTTGTGAGGGAGCCGCCGTAAGCGTAGTAGTCGTGGGTGTGGGTGGGCAGCAGGTGGTGCAGGTTAACGGCTTCTGGTGGAGAAGTGCTGCCGGGGAACTGTCGCCACAGGGCGGCATACGTCGGGTGGTCGTGTGGGCCGCACTCGATCAGGACAGCAACGACGAGGAATTGCCCGTCTGCATTAGTGTGGACGAGGTGCAGTTCCATAGCATAGGCGTGACCGTTAATTTGGTGTTCACCTGGGCAATGAAAGTGAAACTGTTGGAGGGTAAAGGGCTGGCCTGCGTGGGTCACATGGCCACCGTAGGTCACGCTAAACTGAATGGACTTGCCGGTGTCCGTAACAGAGGGGGAAGTGGTTTCGTAAGCAAAGGTGAGTTCGCCCGCACCCGCGTCCCGCACATCGCACACATTGACCGGAGATTGGGCGATGCCTTCCTCGCATTTGGGGCAGTTTGTGCAGTTCCAGTAGCCGTAGTTTTCGAGCTGCATAATAGGCTTCCTATTCTATCTTTGATACAGCAGGGATGGTGCGCCTTGGGCCATCCCTGCCACAAAAGCAAGGATTATGCGCGGTTCCAGGGCATACGTGCCAGGATTAAGCCCAGCGTGCAGGTGCCGCTAAGCCCTGCGAATGTTAGCCCGGCCCCAACAAAGCCGGAGATGAGCGCGAACAGCGGGTTCACCACGTAGCTTAGTATAACCCCAATCAGAACCAGTGACCCGGCAGCGACCTGTACCTGCTGCGGAATGGGCAGCGTGGCTTTGGTGCTGCGGTAAATCGGGAAGCCAGCGTCCTTCCAGGCGTTGATGCCACCGGCCACGTTGACGATGTTATCCAGGCCCAGCGTGTTCAGCTTTTCGCAAGCCTGGGTGCTGCGGTTGCCGCTGGCACAGTGAACATAAACATGCTTGTAATGGCGCAGGTTGTCAATGTGCCGGTCGATTTCGTCGAGGGGCACGTTGGAAGTGCCGTCGATGTGTTCGCTGTTGTATTCACCCGGCGTTCGCACGTCAATGATGACGGCTTCCGTCAGGTTTTCGGCTGCAATCAGGTTACGCAGTTCGCTTGCTTGGATTGTTTGCATGATTATACCACCTTTGCTCTTTGCTCTGTTTTTTGACTTGGTTTGATTGTGACTCAGGCATGTTGTGCCTGGAGATATTCAAATGCCTGATTGGCACTCAAGAAGATGCGGCCCGGTTCGTTTTCGGGCATGAAGTTATCGCCAGCCAGCTTATCCATCACTGGCCCCTTTACCTCAGCACAGTGCAGGGTAACGCCGCTACTTTGTAACTCTGCTTTGAGCGTTTCCAGCACTTCTAACGCACTCAGGTCGATGTCATTCACGGCACTGCACACCAGCACAAAGTGATTGATGTCGGGGTTATCTGCCACAGCATTTAGCACTTGCTGTTCCAGGTAGGCAGCGTTGGGGAAGTACAGGCTTTCGTCCACGCGCAGGAACACAGCGTTGGGCAGGGTTTCGACGTTGTGGCGCTCCACATTGCGGAAATGCTCCGTGTTGGGGATGCGCCCCAGGACGGCCATGTGCGGGCGGCTGGTTTTGAACAGGTGCAGGGCGATGGCCACGACTGCCCCTACCAGAATGCCGTTTTCGATGCCGATGAGCAGCACGGCTGCGAAGGTGATGAACAAGGTGGCGGCTTCTGTTTTACTGAAGCGCCACGCATGACGTATCGACTGTAAATCGAACAGGGCAGCGACGGCAACCAGGATGATGGCGGCCAGCACGGCATTCGGCAAGTAGAAGAACAGCGGCGTCAGGAAGACAACCGTCAGGGCGACCAGCAGCGCCGTGACGATGGACGCCAGCCCGGTGCGTGCGCCCGCCGTGTAGTTGACTACAGTGCGGCTTAGCCCGCCTGTGACCGGGTAGCCGCCTGTGAAAGCGGCTCCAACGTTGGCCAGGCCCAGGGCCACCAGTTCCTGGTCAGGGTCAACCTTCTGGCGATCCTTACTGGCAAGGGCTTTGGCGACGGAAAAACTCTCCATGTAGCCGACGAGGCTGATGGTCAGGGCCGTCGGGAAGACGGCCCGCCACACGGTCATATCGAAGGTCGGCAGGGTGAGGGGGGGCAGGCCGCTGGGCACGGTGCCGACGATGGCCAAACCGACGGCTGCGTCTAGCCGGGTGATGCTGACGACCAGCACGCCCAGGATCACAATCGCCAGCGGCCCCAACTTGGTAATCGGCACCGTGACGCGCTCCGGCAGGTTGAGCCGGGCGAGCAGGCCCTTTAGCGGATACTTGAAGAACAGCAGGATGCCGATGGCAACCAGCCCAACTAGCAGCGTTGTAACCTGTGTTTGGCCGATGTGCTGCACAGTGTGCCACAACTGTTCATAGAAGTGCCCACGCGGGACATCGAAGCCCAAAACGTGCTTGAGTTGGCTAAAGCCGATGATGATGGCGGCGGCACTCGTGAAGCCAGCCAGCACCGGATGACTGAGGAAGTTCACCACGAAGCCCACCCGCAACAGCCCCATCACGGTTTGAATGATGGCCACTTGCAGCGCAATCACCAGGGCATACTGCATGTACTCAGCGGCGCTGGCAGGTTCCAGGGCACCCACGCCCGCGGCTACCAGCAGCGATACCATCGCAACCGGGCCGACGGCAAGGGTGCGGCTTGTCCCCAGTAAACCGTAGATGATGAGCGGGGCGATGCTGGCGTACAGCCCCACTTCCGGCGGCAAACCAGCCAGCAGCGCGTAGGCCATGCTCTGCGGGACGAGCATCACGGCGACGATCACCCCGGCGATGAGGTCGCTCGTCAGGTTTTTGGGTTGGTAGTGCAGCAGCCAGTCAGTAAACGGGAGATACTGCGTTAGCGACGGCTGGCGTTTTGTGTGCGTTAGCTCGGCAGAGTTGACGGCCATTCAGGTGCTCCTTCCTTACGTTAAGTCACGCTTATACGAGGTGTGCGGCCTATTCTACGGGCAGCTTGGCAGCCCATACTGCTATCGGGTCTGCCAGGTTGGTGACCTTGAAGCCGTGCTTTTGCAGCAGGCTGGCGGCAATCTGGGAGCGGTAGCCGCTGGCACAGTGAATCACGATGTCCTGGTCACGCGGCAGGTCATCCAGGTGGCGGGGCAGGTAGCCCAGCGGGATGTTGCGTGCCCCGATGATGTGCTTGTCGTTGTATTCCGTTGCACCGCGCACGTCAATCACCGTGTAGTGAGACAGCTTGCCTGCCAGTTCGTCGGCAGTCATCTGTGCCAGTGTTTCAGGCTGGGCATCGGCCACAACTTCTGGCGCGAACACACCGTCGATGCGGTCTACGCCGATGGCACGCAGGTTGCTGATGATTTGCTCGGTCTTGTTTGGCTCTGCAATGATGTAGGTGGGGCCGTCGAAATCCACGAACCAGCCCACGTAATTCACGCAGCCGCCCTCATTTTCCGCAATGTTGACCGTACCGGGGACGTGGGCGCTGGTGAAGTCGTCGCGGCGGCGCATATCCAGCACGAGCGCGCCTTCGTCAATGGCGGTTTGCAGGTCAGCATAGCTAAGCTGCCTGGGCGTGGGCAGGTCGGCTAGCAGTGGGGAGCCGATTTTGTTAACCTTCTTCATCTGTGCGAAGTAGCGCGGGGCTTCCGGCTGGCCATCCAGCAGCCAGTCCACGAAGGGCTGTTCCTCGTCAAACTGGAAGGCCGGGTTGACCAGTTTTTCGTAGCCCAGCGTTGTGGACGGTACCGCTCCTAATGCCTTGCCGCACGCACTGCCTGCGCCGTGCCCCGGCCAAATTTGCAGGTGATCGGGCAGTTGCTTGAACTTTTCAACGGATTGGAACTGCACGCGGGCACCGCTGTCGGCTGTGCCCATCATCCCGGCGGCTTCTTCGAGCAGGTCGGGGCGGCCAATGTCACCGACGAACAGGAAGTCGCCTGTGAAAACGCCGATTGGCTGGTCGGAGGCGGGGGTATCGGTAATCATGAAGCTGATGTGTTCTGGGGTGTGGCCGGGGGTATGAATCACATCTATGCGGATGTTGCCCACCATCCACATGTCGCCATCTGTGACGGGAATGATGTTGGGCGCGTCGATGCTGTATTTCCAGTTTTCGTCCCCCATGTTGCTCAGGTAAAGCGCGGCACCGGTGGCGTGGGCCAGTTCGCGGCTGCCACTGACGAAATCTGCATGGATGTGCGTTTCGGTAATGTGGGTGATGGTCAGCCCTTCGGACTGGGCGGCTTCAAGGTAAGGTGTAATATCGCGGGCCGGGTCTACGATAAGGGCTTCGCCTGTTGCCTGGCAGCCCACCATATACGATGCCTGGGCGAGTTTGTCGTCATAGAAGTATTTCAACAACATGTGGATTCACTCCGTTATTAAGGTCAGACGATAAGAAGTATAGGAATCCACGATGACAAAAAGTAGCCCCACTCGTTTAGGGGTGTGATAAGCAGCGCTTATCACATATGGCGGCACTGCACCAGCCATCAAGCGACCATAGGGTCGAGGGATGCAAATCTTTCGGGTGTGGGGGGCAAGCCGAGTCGTTACGGGCAGGGGGTAGAGGGGGGAAATAGGGCATCCACGCTATTTTGTGGTGCTATCTGTGGGGGCAAAGCCCCCATAAATCTAAATGCGCTTACCGAGTGTGATGCCCACTAGAACTGACGACTCCATTCCTTCGGCCAGCGCTCAACGACGACCTTCGTCTGCGTGTAAAACTCAACCCCGTGACGGCCCTGCGCGTGCAAATCCCCGAAGAAACTGTCATTCCAGCCGCTGAACGGGTAGAAGGCCATTGGCGCGGCGACACCGATGTTCACGCCCACGTTCCCGGCGTCGGCCTCATAGCGGAATTTGCGGGCGACGGCACCACTGCTGGTAAAAATGCAAGCCATATTGCCGTAAGCACGGTTGTTTACCAGGGCGATAGCGGCTTCAACGGTTTCGGCGTGCATCAGGCTGAGGACGGGGCCGAAGATTTCGGTTTTGGCGATGTCGCTGTTGGCAGGTACGCCGTCCAGAATGGTTGGGTAAAGCCAGTAGCCGTCATCATAGCCGCTCACGGACTTGCCGCGCCCGTCCACCAGCACGTTGATACCCTGCTTTTCGCCATCTGCAATGATGCCCTCAATGCGGGATTTGCTATCACCTGTGATGACCGGCCCCATCTGCACACCGTCGTCCAGGCCGTAACCCACCTGACGGCTTACTGCGGCGTCTGCAATCTGCTCGGTGAAGGTGTTTTTGGCTCCGCCAACGGTAATAGCGACTGAAGCGGCAAGGCAGCGCTGCCCTGCACAGCCGAAGGCGCTGTCTGCCATGATGCGCGTGGCTGTGTCCATGTCGGCGTCTGGCATGATGACAACTGGATTCTTAGCACCGCCCTGGCACTGTGCCCGCTTGCCGTTGGCGGTAGCGCGGCTGTAGATGTACCTGGCGACGGGTGTGCTGCCCACAAAGCTGACGGCCTTCACGTCCGGGTGATCGAGCAGGGCATCTACGGTGGCTTTGTCACCGTTTACCAGTTGAATCACGCCGTTGGGGAAGCCCGCCATTTCGATTAACTCGAACAGCTTGGCGGTGGTCATGGGGACTTTTTCGCTGGGCTTGAGGATGAAGCAGTTGCCCGTGGCCACCGCATATGGCAGGAACCAAAGCGGAATCATGCCGGGGAAGTTGAACGGCGTGATGGCAGTCACGACGCCGAGTGGCTGCCGGAACATGTGTTCGTCGATGCCGCTGGCGATGTCTTCATTGTTATAGCCCTGCATCAGTGTGGGCGTGCCAATGGCAACTTCCACATTTTCGATGCCCCGGCGCATTTCGCCCACGCTTTCTTGGTACGTTTTGCCACACTCGTTGGTGATAATTTTGGCGATGTCATCGAGGTGTTCTTCAAGCAGCATCTTCAGCTTGAACAGCGGTTGAATACGCTGAGTAACGGGCGTCAGACGCCACTCTTTGAACGCTGCACTGCCCGCTTCAACAGCCTGGGCAACGACCGCTCTGGGCGTCATTACCACTTCGGCAATAGGTGCGCCCTGGGCCGGGTTTATCACATTGAGCGTGTCAGCGGCGTTGGCGTCGGTCCACTGCCCGTTGATAAAGTCGAGAACTTTGGTGGTCATGTAAACACTCCCTTTCAGTGAGGATAATTTTGTTTGTGTTGGTGCTTTAACGCGGCTCCATGCCGTGATGGACAATGCAATCAGTGACCGGGGCAGCGGGAACATCATCAATCGTCAGGTAGATGTCGGTGGTGGTGTTCCCGCAGGCGGCCAGGGCCTTAACCTGCGAGAAGGGCGCACCAACATCATCTGCATACAGGTCAACGGAGCTGCGGCCTATGTGCAGCACATCATACGTCTTCGTCATGCTGTGACTGTCTCCGCAACGGGTTCCCACTTTTCAGTTTCCCAGGAGCGCATGACGGCCTGCTGGAAGTGGGCAACGTTTGCGGCCTCCCGGAAGCCGGGCTGCCCCCGCTGGCCGCTGGCTATGGACTGGAGGAAGTTGTGAATCTCGATAGTGATGGTGTCGTCGTAGCCCAGGCCAGTGCCCCAGGCCGGGTTGAAGTTACGGTGATAGGGGTGGGCGGGGCCGCTAAGCAGTTCGCTGTAGCCGTCTTCGGCGGGCTTATCGGCGCGGCGGCGCTGGAACAGCAGCTCGTTCATGCGCTCGAAATTCCATTTGAGGGCACCCTCGGTGCCGTGAATCTCAAAGGACATATCTGCTTTGGAACCGTTTATAACGCGGCACGACTCGATAATGCCCTGCACACCGTTCTGAAAGCGTACAATCGCGCTTACATAATCCTCGTTGGTGACGGCACCCATTTCCTCATCACCCGTGGCCACGTCATAGTGAGTGCCGGAGCCGGGCGCTTGAATCGGGCGTCGTTTGATGAAGGTTTCACGGTTGCTGACCAGCTTTTGGGCCGGGCCAACGAGCATCAGGGCCATGTCAATAACGTGGGACATCAAATCGCCCAGGGTGCCCAGGCCCTGTGCTTCTTCAAAGCGCCATGAGAGGAAGCCCATCGGGTCGGAGGCGTAGCCGTTGAGGAAGCGCCCGTGATAGTGCGTCAGCGTGCCCAGGTCGCCGTTTTCGATCAACTGCCTGGCGTACTGCACCATCGGTGCCCAGCGATAGTTGTAGCCCACCCCCGTCATGATGGCTTTGTCGCGCACGGCGTCGTAGCTGGCCAGTGTTTCTGATGGGAAGCGGCCCACAGGTTTTTCACAGAAGATGTGTTTGCCCGCCTCAGCAGCGGCTTGATTGACTTCCAGGTGCAGGCTGTTGGGTGCTGTGACGCTGACAGCGTCTACGTTTGGGTTGTTGATGACCTCGTGCCAGCCGGTCACAGCCTGCTCAAAGCCAAAGCGTTCCTGGGCGGCTTTCGCCCGCGCTTCAACGGCGTCCGCGCATATGACCAGACGCGGACGAATGTCCGAAGCATAGAAGCGGTCGCGTAGCTGATTGTAGGCGCGGCTGTGGGCTTCGCCCATCCAGCCCATGCCGATGACGCCAATACCTATTGTTTTAACCATGTAATTTCCTAACATTGTTGCCTGTTCGTGCAGCACACACCCCTGTGAGATTAGCATAGAATGGGGCTATGTAACAATTTGTTGACATACCCTGGGGGGCGTGTTACCAATGATAAGCTGGCCTGCGTGACGGCTATCCTCGGCTGTGCGCGAAGAGGGGTTTCCTTAGACAGCTAAAGAAACAGGAGTTTTTATGAACAAGCTTGTACGCATTGCGCTCGTTACGAGCCTTCTTGTCATCGCTTTCGCTGCGATGCCCGCCCAGGCACAGGAATGTGACACGGTTTACCGCATTGTTGTGGTGACGCACGGACAAGCCGCTGACCCGTTCTGGTCTGTGGTGAGTAACGGTGTGGCCGATGCTGACGCCGAATTCGACTGCGTGGAAACAGAGTATCAGGCACCGGAAACGTTCGATATGGTGACCATGGCCCAGTTGATTGACGCGGCAGTGGCCAGCGACCCAGACGGCCTGATTGTTTCCAACCCGGACCCGTCCGCACTGGAAGAGTCCATCACGGCGGCCATTGACGCGGGCATTCCGGTTATCAGCATCAACTCTGGCAGTGATGTGGCCGATGAACTGGGGGTTATCGCTCATGTTGGGCAGACGGAGTACGAAGCCGGTTTCGGCGGTGGTCAGCGGATGGCCGAAGCAGGCGTGACCAACGCGCTGTGTGTGAATCAGGAAGTGGGTAACGTTGCGCTAGACACCCGCTGCCAGGGCTTTGCTGACGCGCTGGCCGAAGCGGGGGGCACCTCTAACATCCTTGAAGTGGACCTGAACGACCCGACCGACACGCAGAACCGCGTCATTGCCACCCTGGGCGCTGACGAAAGCATCAATGGGGTGTTCACGCTGGGGCCGGCGGGCGCGGTGCCCGTGCTGGAAGCGCTGCGTGATGAGGGCCTGATTGGTGTGGTTGCGCTGGCTACGTTTGATCTGTCGCCGGAAGTGCTGGCGGCGGTGAGTGAGGGTGATATGTTGTTCGCTATTGACCAGCAGCAGTACACGCAGGGGTACCTGGGTGTGGTATATATGTACCTATACCTGGACAACCTGAACACTCCCGGCAGCACGGTCGTCCAGACGGGGCCGGGCTTTGTAACGGCAGAGACGGCTGACGCTGTGATTGAGTACAGCGCACGCGGCACACGCTAAAGTTAAAACAGCAGTAGAGGTGCGGTCGCTTAACAAAGTGGCCGCATCACCGACCGAATAAATATGTTACCGTGTAAATTGCCCCGTTCACTGGCGGGGCGTTTGTGTACACGGTGTTATATCAACTTAGATAGCTGTTGAGGTTTATTATTATGGCATCCACGAGTACACCCGCCGCATCGAAGCCGCAAAGTGATGAGCGCGTTAAACAGATGAGTACGCTGCGGAAGTTCCTGCGACGGCCAGAGGCGGGGGCCATTGCCGGTACAGTCGTTATCTGGGTTTACTTCGCTTTTGCTGCTGGCACAGACTTCGCCAGCGTGAGGGGGACAGCGCTGTTTTTAGAAACTGCGTCAGAGTTGGGCATTATCACGGTTGCAGTGACGCTGCTGATGATTTCTGGCGAGTTTGACCTGTCGGTTGGCTCCATGATTGGGGCGGGCACGATGGCAACTGCCATCTTGACAACTGAATTTGGCCTCCCTGTGCCGGTGGCGATGCTGTTATCGCTGTTGATTGCGCTGGCCATTGGCTTCTTTAACGGGTTGCTGGTCGTGCGTACCCAATTGCCCTCGTTCATTATCACGTTGGGGTCGTTGTTTGCGGTGCGCGGTGCCACAATTGCGCTGTCCCTGGCTGCGGCTCGCACCTCCAACATTGATGCGCTATCCCAGAAGGTGCCTGGTTGGGACAGTTGGCGTCCGATTTTTCACTCGGCATTTTTTAGCCTGGAGCGTGTGACTGAGCGCACATCGTTCACGGGGGAGGTGGCCACAGTGCGCTCCAGCATCGACTTTGACGTGTCGATTTTGTGGTGGGTCGGTGGGGTGGTGCTGGCAACATGGCTGCTGCGCCGGACGCGCTTCGGCAATTGGGTGTTTGCGGTGGGCGGTGACGAGAACGCGGCCCGCAACGTAGGTGTGCCCGTTGATCGGGTGAAGATTCTGCTGTTTATGGGGACGGCGGCGTCGGCGTGGCTGCTCAGCCAAATTCAACTGTTCGGTGTTCAAAGTGGTGCTGCCAACCGGGGTGAATTGCAAGAATTGTTTGCTATTTCTGCTGCGGTTATTGGCGGCACGCTGCTGACCGGGGGGTATGGCTCCGTGATTGGCGGGGCGTTGGGCGCGTTAATCTATGGCATGGTGCGCCTGGGGGTGCCCGCTGCGGGGATTGACTCGGAGCTGTTCCAGGTGGTGCTGGGGGCACTGATTATCATCGCAGTGCTGGTGAATAACTTTGTCCGCAAGCAGGCGCTCGGAGGGCGCTAGTCATGGCAACAGACAAAGCCACCCCGATCATCGAAATTCGGAATCTATCCAAGTATTTTGGCAGTGTGATCGCCCTTAGCGATGCGAGCATGGCCGTGATGCCTGGTGAGGTGATGTGCTTGCTGGGTGATAACGGCGCGGGCAAGTCCACGTTGATTAAGACGCTGGCTGGCGTTCATAAGCCAAGCGCGGGCGAGTATCTGGTTGAGGGCCAGCGGGTTGATTTCGACTCGCCGCGTGATGCGCTGGATCATGGCATAGCAACGGTGTATCAGGATTTGGCGATGGTATCGCTGATGAGCATTGCCCGGAACTTTTTTTTGGGCAGTGAGCCGACGAAGGGCTGGGGGCCGTTTGAACGCTTCGACATTAAGACGGCCAGCCACATTGCCCGTGAAGAAATGAAGAAGATGGGTATCGACATTCGTGACCCGGAGCAGCCCGTTGGCACGCTTTCTGGCGGTGAGCGACAGTCAGTAGCGATTGCGCGGGCGGTTTACTTCGGGGCGAAGGTGCTCATCCTTGATGAGCCGACATCGGCGCTGGGGGTGAAGCAGGCCGGAACGGTGCTGCGTTACATCGCGCAGGCACGGTCACGCGGCATTTCGGTGATCTTTATTACGCATAACCCGCATCATGCCTACCCCATTGGCGACAAGTTCACGATTTTGAAGCGTGGTAAGACGCTGGGCACGTTCACCAAGGCGGAACTGACCCGCGAAGAAATGATTCATATGATGTCTGGCGGGGATGAGCTTGAAAAGCTGGAGCATGAACTGCGCGAGTTCTCATCAGGTAGCGCGGTGGCCCAGCTTGTGCAGGATGTTCACACGGAATTGGAAGAAGGCCAAAAGCGGTCAAATCAATGAACCAATAGTGACGGTTATCGTTTGGCTACCGCGAACGGCTGACTAACCCGTTATGGCGTTGAATGCCGCACAGTGATAAATCAGCTTGCCTTTAGCGGTGTTGCAGTTTGCACACAGCAGTTGCAGGTTATCCAATGTGGATAGCCCCCCTTTTGCAATTGACACAATATGATCCAGGACGAGGTTTTCGGCACTGCCGCAGTGTTGGCAACATTCGCCGTGCTGCTCAACGAGGGCTGAATACCACTCACGGTAGTGGTAGCGCAGGGTGGCCCGCTCGCGTCGCTTGATTTGTGGAGGCACGCCGCGCTTGTAGGGGGTGGGGCGCAATCGAGTCTTGTAAGTAACGTTTGCCCGCGCCAGGAACACCTGCAAGCGGCTGCCCGGTTTGGCGCAGTCGCAGCGATGGGGTACTCGCCCGCAGTAGACGCACACCATTTACCTGAGCGCTTCCAGGAAATCAATCACGGCCTGCTGGAATGCCCCCGGTTGTTCGAGGTGGGGGGTGTGTCCGGCTCCGGCAATCGTGACGCGCCCCACCTGTGGGATGTGTGCGGCCATCTCATCTGCAAGGGTAATGAACTTGGCGTCGTACTCCCCGGTGATGAGCAGGGTTGGTGCTTGTAGTTGGTTGAGTTTACCCCACAGTGACGGCTGCACCCCGGTGCCCATCCCGCGCAGGCTGTTGGCTAACCCATGTGGGCGATTTTGTAAGCGCTGCTGGCGCAACTGCTCACGGGTGGCGTTAGCTAGCTGGTGCTGGCTGTCCCACAAGGGGAGCGCTTCCCAGAAGTCAACAAAAGCGGGCACCCCTTCACGTTCGATGCGGTTAGCCAGGGCGTCGTCTTTGTCACGGCGGGCGCTGCGTTCGGCTTCTGTACGGAGTCCCGGTGAGGCGCTTTCCAGCACGAGAGACTGCACGGCGTCCGGGTAGTGAAGGGCGATGTAAAGCGCTAACCGCCCGCCCATTGAGTAGCCGAGCAGGTCAAACGGCGGGGCAGCGATTTGCTGCACCAGTGAGATGAGATCAGCGGCGGCAAGGGGCATGGTGTAGCGGTCTGCGTCGGGTGGGGCGTCTGTGTTGCCGTGGCCAAGCAGGTCTACCGTGATGATGGTGCGCTGCGCTGCAAGTGCCGCTGCGTGTGGGTGCCAGTTGGCAGCCGCGCCTGTGAAGCCGTGCAGCAGCAGCAGCGGTGGCCCACTCCCTGTGAGGGTGGCATGGTACTGGATGTTATTTACAGTGAAGGTCGGCATAGGTGGTAAAAACTGTGAGCTAGATGGTGCCATCATAGTGGGGCGGTGTGTCGCCGTCGAGCCATAGGCTGAGGTATGCGTCAAACGCATCGGGGGTAGTGCAGGTATCGGTGTAGTGCAAAAGGGCGTGGCCATCTAGCGGGTAGAGGGGATAGCAGCTTGTGGGATAGGCACCGTTGGGGGCGATGGCGATATAGTCAATGCCGGGGAAGGGAATAATGGTTTTGGACGGCGCGGCCTGGATGCGCTCAACGCGCTGTTCTGCCGTGATGATGACGGTATCTGCTGTGTAGACGAGCAGTTGGTCGATGGCGAGGTTGTTGTTGATGGCTGCGTTGCCGTCGGCGTCCACTTCCAGCGCGTGAATGACGGCTACATCAACGCGAACAGCCGGGAAGGCGGTCAGCGTTTCGCCTGTGTAGGGGTCGGGCAGGGTGGTTATGTCCGGGCGCAGGCGCAGCAGGTCAGTGTGCTGCCACGCCGTTGACGGCAGATAGCCCACCCCGTTCACTGCTGCCCGTAAGCCCATGACGAGGCTGGTTTCAGTTTCCTCGATGATGGCCAACTCGCCCTGGTTAGCATAGTGCGTGAACATGGGCGCGAGTCCGAATACCTCCAGGCCGAAGTAAGCGGTGCGGACTGTCGTCACGCAGCCTGTGCCGACGAGTAGATCAGCGGCGTAGCCTGCTGTGAAGGCCAGCAGTGTCAGGTCGCGGGGGCGTGAGTCGCGGCGCAGCAGTTCGCGCACAAAGGCGACCGGGCGGCGGTAGAGCGTCATCCCGCCGAGGGCGAGCGTCGTGCTGTTTTGTACGAGGGCGGCGGCTTTGCGTAGTGAAATCTGTTGAGGCATCGCGTGGTTATTGGTTTGTCTGAATAGGTTCGGGTAGACTAGCAGACTGTGTTGAGACTTGCAAAAAGTGTTTGAGTGAAGGCTTACGAAAAATGACAACGGTTGATTATCAGGGTGGTAGGGGTGTGGACGAGGTAAAAGCCAGCGTTGGCGTTGACAGTGTGATTAAGCTGTCCTCCAACGAGAACCCGGTGGGCATGTCCCCGAAGGTGGCGGCCCTGCTGGCAGACATGGTAAGCGGGCTGAACCGCTACCCGCCGCGCAAGGATGACGCCTTCCGGCAGGCCCTGGCCGACTATCATGGGTGCGGGCTGACGGCGGATTACTTCATCACGGGGGACAGCGGCTCAACGGCCCTGGAGTTGTTCACGCGGGCGTTTGTCAACGACGGTGATGAGTACATCATTTGCCCGCCGACGTTTGGCGTGTACAAACGGATGGGCAGTTTGCAGCGGGCTAGCGCCGTTGAAGTGCCACTTGACCCGGATGACTTTTCGATGGATGTGGACGCGGTGCTAAACGCTATCACAGAGCGCACCCGCCTGATTTACCTGTGTAACCCCAATAACCCGACGGGTGCCATGATTCCAGCGGCGACAATGGACGCGCTGGTGAAGCAACTGCCAGATCACGTCTATCTGATTTCGGACGAGGTCTATCATCACTATGTAGACCGTGATGATTACCCGGACAGCGTGCAGTATGTGGTGGATGGCAAAAATGTGCTGATTGTTCACAGCTTTTCAAAGGCGTTCGGGTTGGCGGGGCTGCGCCTGGGCTATGGCATCGCTCGGCCAGATGTGGCTGCACAGGCAGAGAAGTTTCGGCGCATTTTTCACATTAACGCGCTGGGGATGGCGGCGGGTGTGGCTGCACTCAGCGATTTAGAGCATGTTGAGCGCACAGTTGCCAACAACAGTGAGGGCAAAGCCTACCTGTACGCGGAACTTGCCCGCCTGGGCGTGCGCTACTGGCCGACGGAGGGCAACTATGTGCTGGTGCAGCCGTTTGTAGATGCAGAGCGTATTCACGCCAGGCTGGAGCGGCGCGGTATTATGGTGCGTTACATGGACGGCGATGGCCTGTCGAACTGCCTGCGGGTGAGCATCGGTTTGATGGACGAGAACCGTGCCTTCATCGCTGCATTGGGTGAGATTGTGGCTGAGGAACAGAGCAACGCCTGAGCTGACTGGCGGCGAGGCCGTCGTTGATGCGCGGGTACGTCACGGCGTGGATACAGTATTGGGGCCGCCGGGGGTGCAAAACGACTGGCTGCACAACGCGCTGTATGACCGCCGCGACGAACTCCGGGTGATTCATACGCGGCATGAGCGTTCGGGAGAAGGGGCCGGGGGATGAGGGCAAAACAGCCGTAAAATGAATTGACCAACAGTATCGGAGCCACGAACCATAGAAATATCCTTTGCGAGCTGCGCTTAAATTCGCTAGAGTGTTTTTGTGGTGAAATTACTCATCGTGCTAAACAGATTTTGTTGAATGGACTTTAATGGTCGCTGTTGAAAATCCTCTTCTTAGCCAATTGACAAGTGCGGTCACGGGAACGGTGCGGGCTACCGAGCTTGACCGTTACCTGTACAGCACGGACGCCTCACTTTACCGGGTGATGCCGTCGGTGGTGGTTGCGCCGCGTACTGTGGCTGACATCTGCCAGACGGTACGCATTGCGAGCGAATGTGGCGCGTCGATTGTGCCGCGTGGCGGCGGCACCAGCTTGAGCGGTCAGACGGTGGGCGATGGGGTGGTCATTGACCTGTCGCAGCACTTTAATTACGTCGTTGAGTTCGACCCGGAGCGGCACTGGGTGCGGGTGGGCGCTGGCATGACGCTGGCCAACCTCAACCGCTATGTGGCACCGCACGGCCTCAAAGTGGGGCCAGACCCGTCCTCAGCACCGGGGGCGACGATTGGCGGCATGGTTGGCAACAACTCGACAGGCGTGCATTCGATTTTGTACGGCATGATGGCCGACCATGTGCGTGAAGTGGATGTGGTGCTGTCCGATGGCTGTCACGTCACGTTTGGCCCCAAAACCCCGGATGAAGTCGCAGCCCTGCAAGCGGCTGACACGCTGGAAGGTCAGCTTTATCGTGACATCCCCCAACTGATAGACGCCTACCGTAAAGATATTCAAGAGCGTTACCCGCGCACCTGGCGCAACGTGGCCGGGTACAACCTGCAACGGATGCTCAGGATCATTGACAGCGGGGAGTCGCTCAATCTGGCACCGCTTATCGTGGGCAGTGAGGGCACGCTCGGTGTGATTACGGCGGCGAAAGTCAATCTGGTGGCGGTGCCGCAAGCGACGGCAATTTGTATCGCTCATTACGACACCCTGCGTGAGTCACTGGAAAGCGTGCCCTACATCCTCACGCATGATCCAGCATCCGTAGAGTTAATGGACGACTTCTACATCCGCATGACGCGCTCTGTACCGTCGTTTGGCCGCGATTTGACGTTTATTCAGGGCGACCCGGCGGCTGTGCTGATGGTTGAGTTTTATGGTGACAGCCCGGACGCATTGCTTGAGCGCACATCCGCGTTTGAAGCCTCCCTGCGGGAGCGTGGCTACAGCGGTCCTGTCTCGCATCTACGCACACCGGATGAAGTCGGGCGGTTGTGGAAGGTGCGGCGGGCGTCGTTGGGCTTGATCCGCAGTGAACGTAAAGAAAGCAAGCCGCTGGAGTTCATCGAGGATGTGGCGGTGCCCGTCGATCAACTGGCAGACTATGTAGAAGACGTGCGCGAGGTGCTGGCGCGGCACGGCGTCCCGGCGACGTTTGGGGCACACGCCTCTGCGGGGTGTTTGCACATCAGCCCGAACCTGAACCTGAAAACCGTTGAAGGCGTTGCGGCCATCGAAGCGATTTCGCGGGGCGTGATGGAGGTGGTGCTGCGTTACAACGGCACCACGTCCGGGGAGCACGGTGAGGGCTTTGCCCGCAGTTATTACAACGAGCGGTTGTATGGTGAGCGGCTGCATCACGCCTTCCGGCAGGTGAAGGGCCTGTTTGACCCGCACAACCTCATGAACCCCGGCAAAATCATTGATGGGCCGGAACCCTGGGACGCAACGCTGATGCGGATTCATCCGGGGTATGCTACGCCGTATGCGCCCAACACAACCTTCCTGGACTTTACCGCAGATGGCGGCTTCACGGGCTTAGTCGAGATGTGTAATGGCATGGGCATGTGCCGCAAAACTGAAACGGGCGTTATGTGCCCACCGTATATGGTCACACGGGATGAAGCGCACTCCACGCGGGGGCGGGCCAATGCACTCAGGGCCGCGATGAGCGGTGCATTGGGTAAGGCGGGCCTGAACCACCCGGATGTGTATGAGGTGCTGGACTTGTGCGTGGAGTGTAAGGCGTGCAAGTCCGAGTGCCCGTCTATGGTGGACATGGCCAAGCTCAAGTACGAGTTTTTGGCGCAGGTGCAGCAGACGAAAGGCGTGCCCCTGCGGAGCCGTGTGTTTGGCAATATCGCTGCGATTAACGGGTTGCTGACGCGCTTCCGGCTGCGCGGGCTGACCAACTGGGCGTTTGGCAACCGCGCTGTGCGTAAAGTCATGGAGCGCGTGCTGCGTATAGACCGTCGGCGCTCAATGCCGCAGTTTGCCCCACAGCCGTTCCGACGTACACTCGCCGTACAGTCAGCGGTGGGTGAGCGAGGCAAAGTGCTGCTGTGGGATGACACCTTCAATAGCGACTATGAGCCGGGTATCTTGCACGCTGCTGTGAGCTTGCTGGAGGCACTCGGCTATCACGTTGCCGTCGCCGATAACCGCCGCTGCTGTGGCCGTCCGTTGATTTCCAAGGGGCTGCTTGAGGATGCAATCCGTGCCGCTGACCATAACGTGCGGGTGCTGCTGCCTTACATCCGTGAGGGGTACGCGGTGGTCGGGCTGGAGCCAAGCTGTATTTCTGCTTTCAAAGACGAATACCCCGACCTGCTCCGCAGCGATGAGGCCCGCGACGTTGCCCAAAACAGCTCTTTTATCGAAGATTATCTTGCCGGGCAGATCAGCGCCGGGGCCATCAGCGCAGATATGTTCCACCTGGCAGACGAAACCGTGAGCGTGCATCCGCACTGCCATCAACGCGCCCTCGGTGGTGAAACCGCGCTCATGACGGTGCTGCAAATCGTACCGGGGCTGCGCGTTACTCTGCTGGACAGCGGTTGCTGTGGTATGGCCGGGTCGTTTGGTTATGAAGCTGAGCACTACGACCTGTCCATGCAGATGGGCCAGGACCGGCTGTTCCCCGCTGTGCGGGAGGCATCCGGGCGGGTGGTGGCAACGGGCACATCCTGCCGCCACCAGATTCACGACGGCACCGGGGCACGAGCCGTCCACAGCGTTGAAATTCTGGCACAGTACGTCAAGCGAGAACGGCATGGAATTCACAAACCTGTTTGACTTTGAGGTTATCGCGGCTGAGCGGCTGACGGCCAGTGCTTACGAGTACTTTCGGGGTGGGGCTGCGGATGAGGTCACGATGGCACAAAACCGCAGCGCTTTTGACCGCATTGTGCTGCACCCGCATATGCTGCGCGATGTTAGCCAGCGCGACCTATCCACGACAGTGCTGGGTGAACGCCTGTCTATGCCGGTGGTGATCGCACCGATGGCGCTGAGCGGCTTAGCTCATCCCGACGGGGACTGTGCCACTGCCGCCGCCGTCAAAGAGGCCGGGTTAGCTATGTGCGTAAGCACGATGTCTAGCCAGGCAGTGGAAAATGCGGCGGCTGTGGGTGCGCCGCTGTGGTTCCAATTGTATATTCAGAAAGATCGCGGGCTAACGGCTGATCTGGTAGCGCGGGCAGCGGCGGCAGGATGCAAAGCGCTCGTCGTCACGGTGGATGCACCTGTGCCGGGGCTGCGTGAGGGCATGGTGCGTCATCCCGTCAGCCTGGACGACGGCGTGACGCTGGCCAACCTCAGCCCGTACTATGACCCGGCGCGGTACCCGTCGGTGATGGCCTACGCCGCTGACCAGATTGACCCGTCTGTGACGTGGGCTGACCTGGAACAGTTTGCCGTGTCGTCAGCGCTGCCAGTTTTGGTCAAGGGGGTGCTGCGAGCCGATGACGCGGCACGAGCGCTGGACGCGGGCGCAGCCGGGATTATCGTGAGCAATCATGGGGGGCGTCAACTGGACACAGCCCCGGCGACGGCAGATGTGCTGCCCCGCATCGCGGAACGGGTAGATGGACGCTGTACGCTGTTGGTGGATGGTGCCGTCCGCCGGGGTACGGATGTCATTAAAGCGCTGGCGATGGGCGCTGACGCGGTGATGCTCGGTCGCCCGGTGATGTGGGGCCTGGCCGCAGATGGCCGGGATGGGGTTGCAAGGGTGCTGTCTTTGCTGCGGCATGAACTCGACGTGGCAATGGCGTTGACGGGCTGCGCGTCGGTGGATGACATCACGGCGGGCTTGCTCAGTGGTGACTGAAGCCGTGTAACCCAATGCTTGATTGTGTGTTAGCGAGGTCGTGTTACCCGCAAGCTGGTAACGACTCAGTTTGCCCCCACCTCGTTGCTACGCGACGGGAGAGGTTTGTGCCGCCTACGGCGGCGTTCCCCGGCCCTTCACAACGAATTTGCCGTGGGGGATGGGAGAATTCAGGTGAGTCCCTGAGTAGCTACAATGAACCTTGTTCGTGTGCTAGTGCGTTTTAAGCGCTTCGCGGTCGGCTTTAGTGAGTTTGGCTACAACCAGGTCGTAGGATTCACGGATGAGGTCGAGCAGTTCATCATCGGGCACGCTGCCGTTGATGATGACGGTGTTCCAGTGCTTTTTGTTCATGTGATAGCCCGGCTTCACGTCATCTGGATACGCTTGCCGCAAGATGAGGGCATGGTCGGGGTCGCATTTGAGGTTAACGGTGCTGGCATTTACATCTGCGGGAACCAGCGCAAATGACTTGCCCATGACCTTGTACACAATTGTATCGGGGCCGAAGGGCTGTTCTTCTGTCGCGCCGGGGAAGGTCATCAGGTGGGTGATAAGATCGGCTTTGTTCACGACGGTATCCTCTCGCGGGCTGCAAACATGCGTTCGGCTAAGTCTAGCACATAGTTGCGGTTTTCGCAGCGTGCCCGCCAGTCTGCCGGAACGGCATCCAGGCCCAGGTGGGCTGCGCTGATGCTCCCGGCAATGCAAGCGATGCTGTCGCTGTCGCCTTCGGTGTTGGCACCGCGCCGCACACACGCCACGTAGTCGTCCGGGTAGTGCTGAACGCACCACAGCGCCAGCCCCACCGCTTCCTCGCCCACCCAACCCTGGCCGATGTGGTTCAGGCAGCGTTCCTCACTGGCGAAGTGGGCCTGGCCTACGCGGTAAATGGCCTGGTCGAACTCATCGCTGATGCCGTCGGTGATTTGCAGCACACGGCGGGCGTATTCGCTCGGATGGACGCCATCAAGCGCCAGCTTGACCATGTAGGCAGCGGCGATGCTGGCAGCAATGGCGGCGGGGTGGCCATGCGTGATAATCCCGCTGGCATGGGCGACTTCGACCAGTTTGGTTTCATCATGTTGGTAGAGGTAGCCAATTGCAGCCACACGCATGGCACTCCCGCACCCCTTGGAGTGCTTCACGCCAGATTCGCGCCAGGGCACGCCGTTTTCAAAGCGTGTTGTACCCGTCAGGCAGGTGTTTCCCGGCGCACGCGACGGCGCGGTGTTCATCCACTCCACGAAGCGCTTGCCGACAGCGTTCATCTGTGTGTCCAGGTCTGCGTCAAGGCCAGCGTCTAGCAAGCCCTCGGCCAGCGCGAAGGTCATTTGTGTGTCGTCGGTATACAGGGCGGGGTCGGGGGGTTCCTGGATGCCATCGGGACCGTAGGTGGCCTTGATGCGTTCCAGCGATTTGAACTCTGTGGGCCAGCCGAGGGCATCGCCCAGCGCTAGACCAAATAAGACGGCTTGTGCTTGCTTAACGGACATTATCGACCTCTTACATAACTTTGCAGTGGCCAAAGGCGTTTCTTCTGTATAATAGCGCATAGCGAATGAAACTGGAGCGAGTTTTGATGGAAATGTTACGCGGACTACGTGAACGCACCCAGGGCGTCAAACACACGGCACTACTGGTGATGGTGTTCACGATTGGATTTTTGGTAGGTAACCTGACGAATATTACAGCGGCCACACAGATTAACCTGAACGCCGAAGAAGAGAAGGAATTCCAGGCGTTCTGGGATGCCTACGATCTGCTGCGTGATCGCTACCTTGATCCGCTGGATACGCACACCATCGTTGAGGGGGCTATCAGCGGGATGCTGGATGCAACGGGTGACCAGTACACGGGTTATATGACCAGTGATGTGTACAGCCTGTTGGATGAAGACATCTCCGGCGAGATTCAGGGCATTGGCGTCATGATCCGCACGATTGAGGAAAGCGGCGCAATCGAGGTGGCCAACGTGATGAAGGGCACCCCGGCAGAGGCTGCGGATGTGCGGGTGGGCGACATCTTCCTTGAGGTGGACGGCGAAGACGTGATCGGCTACAACCAGCTTGAGTTGGCGGGCATTGTGCGGGGGCCGCGTGGCAGCACGGTGAATATCCTCTTCCTGCGGGAAAGTGAGGAAATTGAAAAGGCCATCGTGCGTGACAGCATCCCGATCCCAACGGTAGAATTCACCGAGTTGGACGGTGGTATTGGCTTCATCCGTATGTTTGAGTTCAGCGCACAAAGCTATCCGCAGTTTGAGCAGGCGCTGCGCGACCTGGACGCCCGCGACCTGAACGGCCTTATCGTTGACCTGCGCGGCAATCCGGGTGGCACGCTGGAAAGCGCAATTCAGATGACGAGTGCTTTTCAGGAAGACGGCATCATCCTGCGTGAAGAGTTTGCCGGGGATCGTGTAGAAGACCTGCGTGTTGAGCGGGAATACTACCTTAATCTGGACATCCCGTTGGTGCTGCTGGTGGATGAAACCAGCGCGAGTGCGTCTGAGTTGATGGCGGGTGCCCTACAGGACACGGACAACGCCACGATCATTGGTGAGACGACGTTTGGTAAGGGCACGGTGCAAATTTGGCAGGGCCTGGACAACGGTGGCGGCGTCCGCATCACGATTGCCCGCTGGCTAACGCCGGAAGGCAACTGGATTCACGAAGAGGGCATCACGCCGGACATCGAAGTGGATTACGACCCTGAAAGCGGCATTCTGCTAGACCTGGAAGACCCTGAGTCACTGACGGCAGACCCGCAGTTGCAGGCGGCTATTGAGTTCCTGCAAGGGGGCGAAATGGCGATGGAGTCTACCGAATAGCGCGGCATCGGGCGAATGTTTACATGACCCATGCGCTATGCTAGACTGCGTGGGTCTTTCGTTGAGAATACTTACGGAGAATTTCGCCCAATGTTGAATGTTACGCTGCAAATCGCTTCAATCATTGTGTCGATCTTGCTGACGATTCTGATTTTGCTTCAGGTAAAGGGCGGCGGCCTGGGCAGCTTGATGGGCGGTGATGCGTCTATGGGAGTGACCCGCACGCGGCGCGGCCTGGAAAAGACGCTCTATCAGATCACGATTGGCCTGGCAGTGGCGTTCGTCGGGATTTCGATCCTGGCGTTTGCCTTTTACGGCTAGACTGCATGGGCGGTGCGCCCCCACCGCCCACTCGCTTTACTTCACTAAACGCACCCCTCGCCACACTTGAACTGAACGCATAGGAATACAACACCGATGCTGCGTGGATTTCGCTGGCAGTTGCTGGCTTTTGTGTTTGCCGTCTTTCTGTTGGGGGTTGCCCTATCAGAGCGGCTGACGCCCAACCCTGCCCCAACCGAAGTGGCAGCAGAGCCGACTTCTGAACCGACGGCGACAACAGCACCGACGGCAACCCCACCCCCGGCTGATAATGCTGACGACTTTACAGATGCTGACTCATCTCCAATCGTGGGGGATGTGCCGACGTTCCGGGAGGGGCTGGTGGGTGAGGTGCGGCGCTTGAACCCGCTGCTGCGCGGCCTAAACCCGGCAGAGGACGCAATCACAGCGCTGATCTTTGAGGGATTGGTGCGGACGAACGAATATGGCGAACCGGAACCGGCCCTCGCTACCGAGTGGGTTATCTCCAATGACCGCACCGAATACGTTTTCCGGCTGCGTGAGGATGTGCTGTGGCATGATGGCACGCCGTTTACGGCACGCGATGTAGACTTCACGATGCGGTTGCTGCGCTCGCCGGATTTCCCAGGTGACCCGGAGGTGGGGGCGTTTTGGCAAACGGTGGAAACCGAGGTGCTGGGGGATCATCTGGTGCGGTTCCGGCTGACGCAGCCGCTGGGCAGCTTTTTAGACGCGCTGCGAATCGGCATCTTGCCGGAACATGCCCTGCGAGATACGGCAGCGGCGGCGCTGCCCGCGCACCCGTTTAACCTGACGCCCGTCGGCACCGGGCCATACCAACGCGAAGCTATTCGCACAGCCGGGAGCAATCGAATTGCGGCAGTGGATTTGCGCGTGGCACCCGTGTTCCGGCAGCGGCCAGAGGGGGAGACGGGTTACGCGGTTGAGCGGGTGCGCTTTCAGGTATACCCCACATTTGATGAGGCTGTGGCAGCGTTCGGGGCGGGTGCGGTTGATGGATTGGCCAGTGATGCCAGCGGACAGCGCCCAACGCTTTTGGGGCTGCCCAACGCTAATATTCACACCAAACTGGAACCAACACTGGGCACGTTGATTTTCAACTGGCGCAGGCCCGAAGAGGATGAGCCGTTTAACCCCTTCCGTGAGGAGCGGGTGCGGATGGCGCTCACACATGGGTTGGATCGCCGCTCGATTGTGCAGCGGCACCTGCTCAATGTGGCTGTGCCCGCAGATAACCCGCTGATGCCGGGGTCGTGGGCGCACGCGGCAGACGTGCGCGTGGTGGGCTATGATTTGCAGCAGGCTGCTGCGCTTTTGGAGCAGGCCAACCTCCCAACGGAAACAACCGACCCCGAAGCCACTGAGGAAGTGCAGGTGCAGCAGAGCAGTGATGCCGTGTTGCAATTCACGGTTTTGGTTATTGAAGATTCGGCATTGGTCAATGTCGCGCAGGAGATGGTAGGGCAGTGGGCGCAAATCGGCGTAGAAGCACAGGTCGAAGCGGTGGGTGCAGATGCGTACCGGGGGCGGCTGGACGAAGGCGCGTTTGATGCGGCGATTGTGGAACTGAGCCTGGGCAACAGCGCTGACCCGGACGTGTACTCGTTCTGGCATCAGGGGCAGTACCCTAACGGTGATAACTACGGTGCGGTGGACGACAGGCGCATCAGTGAGACGCTGGAACGCGCTCGCCGCGACCCCTTCGGCCTCAACCGCATGGAACACTACCGCAACTTCCAGGTGGCATTTGCTGACCGGGCGGTAGCGATTCCGTTGTATTACCCGCTGTTCACATATGTTGTGAGCCAACGTGTAGACGGGGTGCAGCTTGGGTTTGTAGGCGAGCCATCTGATAGGTTGCGGAACATCAACGAGTGGACGATTGTGAATTGAGTTGACGCTGCTCTGTGTCCAAAATCTGGCGCAGGAGTGCTTTACGTGCTGCCCCGCTGAGTGTTTCCAGCTTGCGAACGCCGAGCGGGTCAATCACTTCGCGCAGCAGGTGCAGCTCTTCATGGGTCGGTGGCACGGTTTCGCTGACGTTGGCGGCTATCGCCAGAGGAAAGCCCGTTTTCTTCTGCACCCGCTTCATGCTAACGCCGGAATGTATGTGCGTCAGCCGCATGACTCCATCGGCCCAATCGAACTGGCCTAAGTCCGTCACGAGGTAACGTGGCCCGCTACCCTGTACCCGCTCCGGGATGTGGCCCACCCCACTGACGAAATCCACTTTTTGTACGAACGTCACCCGTGAGTGACGCGGCACATATAGATAGACCTTATCCGAGTAGACCGTTACATCAGGGATGCCGCCGCTGCCGGGTAACCGCAGGCGCGGCCTGTGATAGTTCGGGCCGATGGCGATGTTATTGAAGCTGCCGTCGGGCTGCACCTGCCCTGGTCGGAAGAACTCCCTGGGGTGGTAGCGGGGCAACAGCTCGGCAACGGCGGTGTCAAAGCTGACAGGGGTGAGCGCGTTTTCCAGCCAGGTTGCCTCTATCGTTGTGATGCCCAACTGCCCCCACCCGGACGCAATCCCTGGTGCGATAGCTGGCGCAAAGGTCACGTTGGGGGCGTGGGTACACTTCGCCAGGATGTAGCCTGCCATCACAAGCGGGGTGTTAATCCCCTGGGCCAGGATGTCACCGTTTTGCACCTGCCGCGAGATGCAAACGCAGATGAGTTCATCAATTGTGTAGTTTTGCATGATAGTTTTGTTCCTTAAAGTTCATGAAGTATCGTAAGAGGTCACAGGCGGGCCGTCAAGGGAGCAGGGCTTTTGTAGCCTGGGCTGCGTCTGTGCTACAATGTTGGACTATGTGCCAACACGATACAAAGTAGGAGTGCCGCATGTCGGTCGTGGTATTGAAGCAAGCGGACATATTTTACGAGTTCACAAACACACAGCTTGAACTGGTTTCATCTATTGCCACTGAGCGCACGTTCGAGCTGAACACAATCATTTTTGAGGAGAACACCCCCGGCGATGAGTTGTTTATCATTGCAGATGGGCAGGTGGTGATTCAGGTGAACCCGGCACTGCTGGGTAAGGATGCGACGACAGGCGCTCAGACGATTGCCACCCTGCGGCGTGGCCAGTCCTTTGGGGAAGTGTCTTTGGTTGACGAGGGGCTGCGTTCGGCGCGGGCGAAATCTGCGGAGGATGGTGCCCGGTTGGTGGTCATCCCGCGAGAGAAACTGATGCGGCTATGTGATTCCTACCCACAACTTGGTTACCGGTTGATGCGGAACCTGGCGGCTGACCTGGCGATGAAAATCCGAAATACCGATTTGCAGGTGCGTGAATACCTGACGTGGACCACGCAGCAGCAAACAGACGCAGAATAGACGTGAGAACGCAAGAGTGTTACGGGCTGGGAGCGATAATAGCTATGCTTAGGGCTGGGGTGTTGAAGTGGGTTCCAGTGGTGGGGATGCTGCTGTTGTTGGGTGGGCCGATGGGTGTGTTTGCTCAAGAGGCAGATAACATGGGGGGCGGCCTGGCGCGGATGCGTGTGGGGCAATTCTTACCAGACGTGGCCGGGGCTGACATCTATGTGAATGGGGAACTGACGCTGGAAGGCGTGACCTTCCCAACGCTGTCGCAGTGGTTGGAGTTTGAACCGGGTTTGCTGAATATCACAGTGACGGCGGCAGAAGGCACGGTAGATGAAGCGATCATCGGCCCATTCGACCTGGAAGCGGCGGCAAACGGCTGGTACACAGCGGCGGCGGTTGGCATTGCAGAGCAAGATACTGCATTCATTCAGGTGCTTGAGGAAGACTACAGCCCTATTACGCTTGGGGAAACCCGCATTACCGTTTTCAATGCGGTGCCGCAGGGGCGGCCTGTAACGTTGTTCACGGGTGATTTGCAGCTTGTGGCCGGGTTGAGCTTCCCCGGAACGCAGGGCGATAACGACGGTGCCGTGACGGAAGACATCCTGGCAGAAAATTACGACTTACAGCTCGTTGATTCCATAGACGAAGACGAGATTCTGTTCACGTCAGAAAACACGCAACTGGGCACAAATCGTCATTATTTCATTGCGGCGATTGGCTTCAACACGCGCCCAACGGGGCTGTTTGCCACGACGGATCTATCGGAATTTGCCCCGGCTATTGCGGAAGAAACCGGGGGGGCCGTTGGGGTAGCACGGTTACGTTGGGGGCATTTTGCATCGGAGCATGGCCCGCTTGAGTTGTATTTGAATGGCGAGCGGGCGAACATCCCGGTGACGGGGCCGGTGGGCCTAACGGACTGGATTCGTGTACCAGCCGATGTTTATGAGGTGTCCTTTTCGCAGGAAGGTGAGACCTATGACGACGCTGTGGTGACACCATTCAATGTGACGCTGGCCGCTGAAACGTGGAGTACGATTGCCGTCGTGAGTTTGGAGGGTGGTAACGAATTGCTGGCACGCCGTATTGAAGAAGACTACTCACCGATACCCCGTGGGGAAAGCCGCATCACGCTGCTGCACGCTGCGCCGGACGCGCCCCCGGTTGACATGGTGTTGAACGATCAGGTGTATGCGGCTGCGTTAGATTTTGCGGGGCGTTTGCCGACTGAGGCCGACGGGGCGATTTCTGTGACGTTGGGTGCGGGGATGTATGATTTTGAGGTGACTGAGGCTGGCGAGATTAACAATGGGTTCCTCAACCTATTAGACACGCAGTTGGTACCCGGTAATCACTATTTTATCGCACTGGTGAATCGCAACGACCTGGTGGAGTATTACCTGCAAGCTGTGACGCAGGAAGCGGTGGTCGGCTCGTTAGAATAGTTTACGTAAGGAAATCCTGACAAACGTTAAATCAACCTGACGATTTGCTGGAACAATAGCCGCTATATTGAGGCTTGATATGGATTTACCTTTTTCACTTTGAGGAGGCAAGCCTTTATATGCGGCGTGCAATGCTTATTGTGGTTGTGTTGGTGGTAGGTACGCTGGGGGCTGTTCCGGCGTTAGCACAGGGGGGTGACGCTCACCTGCGTGTCGCTCATTTTTCGGTAGACGCAGGTGCGGTTGATATTTACGTCAATGGTGAGGCTGCGCTGACAGGGGTTGCGTTCGGGACGGTGAGCGATTGGATGCTGGTGCCGCCCGGTGCCTACAGCCTGGCCGTTGCTCCGGCAGGGACATCCATTGAGGAGGCCGTTATTGGGCCACTGGATGCGAGCCTGGATGCAGACGGTTGGTATACGGTAGCTGCGATTGGCCTGGCTGAAGGCGAGGACATTGCTCCGCTGACGGCGCAAATCATCGTGGAAGACTATTCTGACTTAGCGTTGGGGCAGGCCCGTTTGACGATCTTCCACGCAATCCCTAACACTGCCCCGGTGAGTGTGGTAGCCAATGACAATCTGGTTGTGGCCGGGCTGGCCTATCCCAATGTGGCTGATGAAAACGATGGCCTGACGACGGTTAGCCTGGATGCGGGATCATATGATATTGAGGTGACGTTGACAGACTCCCCCGACACGACGGTGTTTGACCTGGAAGGCGTCGAAATCGGCGCACAGCGCAATGTATTCATTGCGGCAACGGGCCTGATTGATAATCCCGAATTGGTATTTGTATCCACCAATCCGGCGGATGTAGATGGCGAGATGATGGCCGAAGATACGCCCAGTGACGATAACGCGCACCTACGTGTGGGCCACTTTGGTGAGGACGCCCCGGCGGTAGATGTGTACATCAACGGTGAACTGAGCAGCGTAACAGGCGTTGACTACCCGGCCCTTTCCCCGTGGATGGAAGTCGCTCCGGGGACGTACAGTGTGGCCGTTGCGCCCGCCGGAACGGCCCTGGAAGAAGCGGTTATCGGGCCGGTGGATGTGACTGTTGAAGCGGGTGAGTGGTACACGGTTGCGGCTGTGGGCTTGTTAGGTGACGAGTCGCTCACGGCACAGGTGCTTGTGGAGGACTACAGCACTATCCCAAGTGGGCAGTCTCGCTTTACCGTTTTTTACACGTCAGCGGGTGGCCAACCGATTGACGTGCTGGTTGACGATGAAGTATTCGTCAGTGCATTGGCCTTCCCCGGTACGCTGGACGGTAACGACGGCAGCGCGTCGTTCACGGTGCTGGCGGGTGACTACGACATCGCGGTAACGGCCAATGGCGACCCCGAAACAGTGCTTACGTCGCTGGAAGGCTTCGCTATGCAGCCGGGCGGTCACTACTTCATTGGCGTGATTAACTCAACGGATGTGACGACGTTTGTGCAGACGCTGAGCGCGAGCGAGATTTCCGCAGCACGCTAATCTGTATCAGAGCAACGGGGCGTAATTGGGTTGCGCCCCTTCACCGATGCCCTTAAACGCCTGTTATACTTACTGAATGAAACGCCCCACGACAAATCCCCCTATAGCTGCAATGGCAATCAGGAGAATAATCCCCAAAAACAAGCTCCCGCAACCGATTTGGGAGAGTGAATAAACTATCCCAGCGCCACCGAAGAGCCGCTTTGTGAGTGCGTTGACAAGAAAAAGTGCAACAACTACACAGATAAGTACAGAAATAACAAGTACAAGCTCCACAAGACCCCCTTTGCGTTAATTTTGATGTCATGAAACAATGCTATTTAATTTGAGGTGCTTATGCAAGTGATTTGGCATGAGTCACTATTGTGAGGGAAGACGTTGTGTGTGGGCCATTCGATATAATGGCCCACGCCTGTTATTTGATGAGGCGGACGAACTTGCGTTTACCCACTTGCAGCACCACCGGGAGCATATCCACTGTGACGGAGGCGTTGTTGTCGGTGATGGCTTCCTGGTCTAGCTGGATGCCACCCTGCTTAATCAACTGTTTAGCTTCCTTGCCGCTGCCGACCATGTTCAGGCGGCGCAGGATGTCTAACACGCGCTCTTCGTCGCCGTCGATGGCTTCTTCGGGCATGTCATCGGGGATGCCCTCACCACTGCGGAACACTGCATCCCAGTTGGCCTGAGCCGCTTCGGAGTCTTGCGGGCTGTGGAAAATGCTGACGATTTCACGGGCGAGGCCCATTTTAACGTCGTTGGGGTGCTTCTCACCGGATGCCACCTGCTGGCTGAGGGTATCAACCTGCGCTTGCGTCCAGCCCAAGATGAGCTTGTGGTACAGCGGCATGGCTTCGTCCGGCACGCTCATGACCTTGCCGTACATCTCTTGTGGTATGGAAAGCAGCGGGATGTGGTTGCCCTGGCTTTTGCTCATCTTCAGGCTGCCATCGGTGCCAGGCAGCGATTCGCCCATAATCATGGCAATCTGCGGCTTCTGGCCCAGGCCCTCTTGCAGTTTGCGCCCCGCCACCAGGATGTTGAACAACTGATCCTGGCCGCCCACCTGTACGTCCGCTTCCTGGGCGACGGCATCGTAGGCTTGCATCAGCGCGTAGAAGAACTCGTGCAGGTAGATGGCCTGCCCGGTATCAATGCGCTTGCTGAAATTCTCGCGCACAAGGAACTGCTGCACGGTGAAGTTGCTGGCCAGCCGGATAATGTCCGCAAAGTCCAGTGGTGACAGCCACTCGTCATTGCGGCGGACGCGGGTTTTGTCCCGATCCAGGATTTTGAAGGCTTGCTCGGCGTAGGTGCGGGCGTTTTCGTCCACCTGCTCGGCGGTGAGCTGCTCACGGGCCTTGTCCTTGTCGGACGGGTCACCGATGAGGCTGGTAAACGTACCGATCAGGAACGTGACATCGTGGCCAAAGTCCTGGAATTGGCGCAGCTTCCGCATGGTGATGGTGTGGCCCAGATGCAAGTCCGACGTGCGCGGGTCGTAGCCACAATACACCCGCAGCGGGCGGCCTTCTTTTTCGGCCTGCGCCAACCGCTCACGGAGTTCCTTCGTCATACTCTCTTTGGTTTTGGGGTCGCCGTACTCAACGCCCGACATCAACACTTCGACTTGTTCGTCCAGGGTGGCCATGACCTGCGCTTTCTTCTGATGTTAGGTAGTCAGTGAATTTGAGTACGGCGCATTGTAGCACATGCCTTGTTGATGCTGAACGAAAAAACTATAATCAGCGCGATTTAAGCAAGCCCGAACACCCAAAGGACGAGACTGCACGATGAAGCAGATGACCAGCGCGGAAGTCCGCGAGACGTTTTTAGATTTTTACCAAGAGATGGGCCACCAGCGCGTTGCGTCGTCCAGCCTGGTGCCCGCCAACGACCCGACGCTGCTGTTTGCTAACGCGGGCATGGTGCAATTCAAGGATGTGTTCCTGGGGTTGGATAAGCGCCCCTACTCACGGGCGACGACATCGCAGAAGTGTATGCGCGTGAGTGGTAAGCACAGCGACCTGGAAAACGTCGGGCCGTCGCTGCGGCACCATACGTTTTTTGAGATGCTGGGCAACTTCAGCTTTGGGGACTACTTCAAGCGAGACGCGATCAAGTTTGCTTACACGCTGCTGACGGAAGGCTATGGCCTGCCTGCTGATCGGCTGGTGTTTACTGTTTATGAAGACGATGACGATGCTTACAACCACTGGACGCAAGACGTGGGCGTTGATCCCAAGCGTGTAGCACGGATGGGGCCGAGCACGAACTTCTGGCAGATGGCCGACGCGGGTCCGTGTGGGCCGACGAGTGAAATTCACTGGGACAAGACGCCAGAAGCGGGCGAAGACAGTATTATTCCGCTGCTGCAAAAAGAGGATGATCGCTTTCTGGAAATCTGGAACCTGGTGTTTATGCAGTTCAACCGCACGCAGGCGGACCCCGACCACACAGGCGAATACGACGACCCGCTCCCCGCGCCGGGTGTGGACACGGGCATGGGCTTAGAGCGCATCGTCAGCGTGATTCAGGGTGTGGAGAGCAATTATCAGACGGACCTGTTTACGTCGATCATCGCCAAAACGCAGGCCATGACCGGCCAATCTGACGCGGAGCGGGACGCCAACATTGTGCCGTATCGCGTGATTGCCGACCATGTGCGGGCGGCGGTGTTCTTGATTTCGGATGGGGTGCTGCCCGGTGCGAAGGGCCGCGATTCTGTGTGTCGTTTGGTGATTCGGCGGGCGGCGCGGTTTGGCAGCAAAATCGGCTTCAACCGGCCCTTCCTGGCCGATGTTGCCGACGCGGTGATTGATGTGATGGGCGGGCACTTCACCGAACTGGTGGACAGGGCCGACGCGATCAAGAAGGCCATCACGAAAGAAGAAGAGATGTTCCGGCGCACCCTAGACCGGGGCCTGGAAGAACTGAGCGTCAAGCTGGACGCACTGGAAGCGTCTGGGAAGAAGCTGCTGAGCGGCGACGATGCGTTCTTCCTCAAGGCGACGTTGGGCCTGCCGATTCAGGTAACGCGGGATATTGCCGAAGAACGCGGCTTCGATGTGGATATGGCCGGGTTCCAGGCGGCGGAAGAACAGCACGCCCTGGACAGCGGCGCGGGTCAGGCAATGGGTACGATGGCCACAGCCGAAGCCTACGCCGAGCTAATGACTCAACTACAAAGCGGGGGACGCCTGGGCGACGACGGCGTGAGTTATGACCCCTATGGCCCAACGACCCTTGAAACCGAACTCATTAGCCTGACGCGGGGCGGCCAGCCGGTTAAGCGGGTGATTAGTGGCGACGATGTGGAAGTTGTGCTGCGCGAGACGCCTTTTTACGTCGAGTCTGGCGGTCAGGTGAGTGATACGGGCATCATCGAGGGTGACGGTTGGGCTATCGACGTGAAGGGCATGAGCAAGCCTGTGGCCGGTTTGATTGTGCATCTGGGTGAGGTGGTTGAAGGCACGCCCGAACCGGGCAGCAAAGCCACAGCAAAGGTTGATGTTGAGCGCCGCATGTCCGTGACGCGCAACCACACGGGTACACATCTGCTGCACGCGGCACTGCGAAACAACCTGGGCACCCACGTTGAGCAGCGCGGGTCGCTGGTGGCCCCGGAACGGCTGCGCTTTGACTTCGTCCACGACGAGAAGGTCACGCCAGACGAAATCCGTAGGATTGAGGGTGAGGTGAACGACATTATCCTGCGCAACTACCCCGTTACCTCTGCGACGAAGCCGTATGATGTGGCCGTGAAAGAAGGGGCGATGGCCCTGTTTGGTGAGAAGTACAGCGACGAAGTTCGCACCATCAGCATTGACGACGGCGCGGCCAATGGCCGCTACAGCTATGAGTTGTGCGGTGGCGTCCATGTGAGAGAGACGGCAGAAATCGGGTCGCTTGTTATCATAGCGGAGGGCAGCAGCAGTGCAGGGGTACGCCGCATCGAAGCGCTGACGGGCGAAGCGGCCATGCGCTACGCGCAGCGGCAGATTGACAAGCTGAACCTGCTGGCCCGCAAGTTGGGCACCACGCCGGACGAAGTCAGTGGGCGGGTGGACGCGCTGCAAAACGACCTGGCTGAAAGCAAGCGCCAGGTAGATAAGCTGCGGCGTGAACTGGCGCAGATTCGCTTTCGGGAGAGTATGCAAAACCTGGAAGACATCGGCGGGGTGCCGGGGCTGGTCACGCAGTTGCAAGACATCCCCATGAACACGATGCGCGAAATGGCGGACTGGTTCCGCAACGAGGTGGAAAGCGGCGTAGTGGTGCTGGGCAGCGTGATTGACGACAAGCCGCAGATCATGGTAAGTGTGAGCGATGACCTGACCAAACAGGGATTGCACGCGGGTAACATTGTGCGGGAGGTGGCCAAGCGGGTTGGCGGCGGTGGTGGGGGCCGCCCGAATATGGCCCAGGCGGGCGGCAAGAATGCTGACGCCCTGCCAGATGCGCTGACCTTCGCCCGTGAGTTGATTGCAGACAGTTACACGGGGTAGGCGCTTTCGTCTGCCACACAACGCGCCCATGAGCGACCATGCCCATTTCATTCAGCTAGAGCCGAACGAGGATGCCACCTCGGTACGGGACAGGCTGTCCTTTTTGCGAGGGCAGTCTGTTTTGTTGGTTTGGCCGGAAAAAGGCACGCTGCTAACTCGTAAACTTGACCTCGTGCTCGTCCAGCGGGAGGCGATGCGGCGGGCGATTCGGCTGGCGCTGGTGACCCACGACGCACAGGTGACCAAGCACGCGGACGAGCTGAACATCAGCGTATTTGAAACCATTGGTGAAAGTGAGCGTAAGCGCTGGAAGCGCGGGCGCAGTAAGGTGTTCGCCAATCGCTTTCAAAAGCCGCAATCAGAAGCTGATCCCGCAGAACTGCAAGACGTGGCCAGCCGTGTTAAGAACGCTGAGCCAGCCAACCCGCTGCGCCAGAACCTCATCCGGGTGGGGGTAACCCTGGTGCTGGTACTGCTGGTGGTTGGGGTTGCTTATGCCGTTGTCCCCGTCGCTACGGTGACGCTGACCCCCGCGCAGGCCAACGTCGAAACGGCTGTCACCGTGACCGCCTCACGCGATGCGGCTGACGTGAACGTCGATGCGGGCGTGGTGCCCGTCACGGTGCTGCGGGTGGATACCACGCAAAGCGGCACCATCGAAACGTCAGGGATTCAGGTGTTAGACGATACCCGTGCGGTGGGGCGGGTGGTGTTCGTCAACCGGGCCGCACAAGCTGTAGAGATACCGGAGGGTACCGTCATCAGCACCAGCGCCGGAACTCCGGTACAATTCAGGACGTTAGAAGCGCTCACGCTGGCGGCAAGCATTGGCTTTCAGGCGGAAGTGCCCATCGAAGCGTTGCAGGACTTTTCCGGGGAGGTGGGTAACGTGGCCGAAGGCCAGATCAACACCGTTAACGGGCCATTGGCCGGTCAAATTGATGTTCGGAACGTGGAGCCAACGGTCGGCGGGGGCAGCCAGACAGCGCCCGCTGTGAGTACGCGAGATTTAGAGCGGTTAGAGTCGATGGTGCAGCAGCAGATTCAAGCGCAGGCTTACACGGAAATGCAGCCGCTGCTGGGGCCGTCACAGTTTGTCATCCTGGAAACGGTGCGGATTGCCGAAGCACGCGAGGACTGGAAGACGTTTAGCGCAGCAGTGGGCGACCCGGTAGAAACACTTACGCTGGAAATGCGGGCGGTGGTAGAAGCCTCCGCCGTGGATGAGCAGTTCGGGCGGCAGGTGGCCTTTGCAAACCTCAGCCGTCAGGTGCCACGGGGCCGCATTATAGACCCGCCGACGATTCAGTATGCAAGGGGGCCGGTTAGTGCGATGATGGCGGATGGCAGTGTGATGTTCGATGTGACGGTCACCGCGAGCATTGTCGAGCCTGTGGATGTAGCTGAGGTGCAGCAGGCAATAGCGGGCAAGTCGCTCAATGATGCGCTGACGTATGTGGTGAATCAGTTTGATGTGCAGCCGGGAACAGTGCCGCGCATTAGCCTGTCGCCGCGCTGGCTGCGCCACATGCCGCTGCTGCCGTTCCGCATTGAAGTACAACTGGAGGAACCGTTATGACCATTGGGCGGCTGCTGGGGGTCGATCATGGGTTGAAGCGCGTGGGCGTGGCCGTGAGCGATGCGCTGGGCATCAGTGCGCGGGAACTGGCTATCGTAGCGGGGCCGTCTGACGAGGCGGTGTATGCGGAAATCAAGCGGCTGGTGAACGAACAGCTTGCGGTGGGCGTCATTGTGGGGCTGCCAAGCAATGAGGGCGATACCAAACAGGCGGATATTGTCAAGCTGTGGGTGAAGGGGCTGCGCGAGGTTGTCACGGTTCCGGTTGTGCTGTGGGATGAGCAGCTTTCCAGCGCGGACGCGAAAGAGTTGGCCAAAGAACTGCGGCGCAAGCCATCTGAGCGGATTGATGACCTGGCGGCGCGGGTGATTTTGCAAAGTTACATCAATGCGGTGGCCGATGGGCTGGCGGAGCCGCCGAGTGCGTAGGCTGTTAGTAAGCGAGGCAAAGCATACACGCCGATGAAATGGTTGGTACGACTGCTGCAACTTGGGGCCATCCTGACGTTAACGCTGGGGTTTGGGGCGGTGGCGTGTGTGGCGGTGATCTTTATTGCGACGGGTGAAGGGCCGCTGACGGCAACGCGGGACGCGCTGGCGCAGCTTTCGCTTTCTCGGCGTGCGGATGACCTCAACACCCCACTGACCGAAGACGGCCAACCTGTGCGCTTTGTCGTGGAATCGGGGACATCCACGCGGCGCATTGCCGAAAACCTGTTCCTTGAGGGCCTCATTCGGGATGCTGACCTGTTTGTGGACTACACGGTTGCCAATGACATTGATGTGCAACTGGAAGCGGGCACGTATTTCCTATCCAGCAGCCTCAACATCCCGGAGATTGCCGAACTGCTGACGGACTCTAATAGCAGTAACATTCCGTTCCGCATTCTGGAAGGCTGGCGCATCGAGGAAATCGCGGCGGCAGTCGATCAGAATGGGCTGTTTGGTTTCACAGGCGAGGAATTCCTGGCGGTGGTGGGGCCAAATGCGGAGGTGCCGCGTGTGTTCCGGGCGTATGTGGATTTGCCGCCGGGCGCATCGCTGGAAGGGTTTATGTACCCGGACACGTATATCTTGCCGCCATCCATTACGGCGGAGGGCCTGCGGGACACACTGCTGGATACGTTCATGGAGCGGGTGACGGTGGAGATGGTCAACGATGCGCGGGCGCAAGACCTGACTATGTACGACATCGTTACGCTGGCGTCTATTGCCGAGCGGGAGGCGGTGCATTCGATTGAGTTCACGGCCATCATGAGTGTGTATCGCAACCGGCTGGATGCGGGTATGACGCTGGGCGCTGACCCCACTGTGCAGTACGCGCTTAATGGGCAGCGGGGACGGTGGTGGGCCAACATCACACGGGCAGACTATCAGGGCGTGGATTCGCCGTATAACACCTATCTGTATGAGGGGCTGCCACCGGGGCCGATTGCCAGCCCCGGCATACAGGCAATCGAAGCGGCGATTTACCCAATGGACAGTGACTATCTGTACTTCAGGGCAGAGTGCAGCCGCAGCGGCTATCACGAGTTTGCGGTGACGTATGAACAGCACTTGCAAAATGGGTGTGGGGGCTAGGTGCGCGGGCTGTCCGTCATGGCTGCACTGTTGCTGAGCGGCTGTGCGGTCTACACCACGCCGGACGTGACGCGAATTGCGCTGCTGGCACCGTTTGAGGGACGTTACCGTGAGGTGGGTTATCAGGCGTTGTACGCAGCGCGGATGGCGATTGCTGACACCGGGCGCACCGACCTGGAACTGCTGGCCGTTGATGATGGTGGCAGCACGCAAACGGCTGTTGACCGGGCCACAGCCCTGAACAATGACCCGTTAGTGGCGGCGGTGATGGTGCTGGGCGTCCATGCGGCGGATGACACCGTGCTGGATACACTGGAGCCATACACGCTTGTTGTCGGGGATTGGCTGCCCCCCGTGACGGCGATTGCAGACGACGCTGCTGAACCGCCAACGGCCATCACGGCGATTGCCGCGCTGGACGTGCCTTATATCTGTGCGGAGGTGTGCCTGCTGGAGTCGTTCCCGCTGCTGGCGGATGACCCAATGCTGGCGACGGTGGTTGTTCACAGCCCACCTGTGCCCGATGACTTCCGGGAACAGTACATTAACTTTGACATGTTTGTACCCGAACCGCTCCCCATTGCCTATCAAACGTACCGCGCTGCTCAACATATGATTGAGTGGGTGAACGGTACGGCTTCCGTTGAAAGTGCCGCCAACCTCACCGCGCAAACGTGGATGTATACCTACACGGAGGCGGGCGACCTCATCTTCCCGGCGTCACCCGGCTATACCCCGCCGGACTGGACAAGCGACTAAGGCTATTCCAGATAAAAGACAAATGGGGTCGTAACACCATTGCCAAAGGGATACGTGAATTGGAAAGTGGTGCGCCATCAGAAAATCTATCACACCGTCGTCCGGCTCACACCCTCACAAATGGCGTTGCTTGAGTCACGTTTTGAACGGCTCAAAGGTTTGCCGAAATGGTTCGTCCGTATCGCGCCATTACCACCCACACCCTGCTCTGACATTTCGCTGGAATAGCCTTAGCCAATCCAGGGTGTCCTGTAGGATCATCTGGCGCTCTGGCTTGTTCACCAGCTCGTGATATAACTCCGTGTACAGTTTAGGTGTTTTATCATCAGATGACACCCCGTCATGTAGTTTCAGGTTGTCGTCAGTAGTAAAGTGACTGCTAATGTGTTGCATGGTTTTGCCTAAAGGTCATTGCGGTCGCCATACGTGCTTTCAAACGAAAACGGCACGTCCAGGCGCATCCAGGTGCGCCCAATGCGAAACATCAGCCCAGGCCGCAGGTCGCCTTTGCCCCGTATGGGGTCTTCGACCTTCTCGACGTAGGTACCGTTGCGGCTGTCCACATCTTCTAGCCAGAAATGCAGGTGATAGGGATTGGGGACTTCGTCAGTGGCCGTAACGGGGATGGCCTGACAACCCAGCCGTGCGTGTAAACGCGAGACCTGATTGTCGAAGTCGATTTCTATATCGCAGCCCTCGCGTCGTCCAATAGTGAGGATAACCTCGTCACCAATGTTAGGCTGCTCAAACCGTAATGTCTTACCGTCATGCGGGCCGCTCATAAATGTGATGGATAGGTGCTTTTGCATAGCGTTGGCCCTACTTTAGCTTCTCACGGGCTTCTTTAAGCCTGGCTTTGGAGGGTTCGTGGTTGGGGTCAATATCGAGCGCCTTTTCAAATGCTTTGATGGCCCCGGCGTAATCTTCTTGTTCCATGCGGGCTTCGCCCAGGTTAAACCAGGACCACTTTTCACCAGGGCCGTACTTCACAGCCTGTTCATAGCAATACTCGGCGTTTTTCCAATCCAGCAATTCCGCATAGGCCAGCCCGCGCCCATTCCACGCCCACCAGTATTCCGGGTCGAGTTTCAACGCTCGGTCATAACTGGCGATGGACGCTTCGTGTTCGCCCAAGCGCCTCAAGATTTGCCCCCGCCGCGCCCATAAAACAGCATTAGGTGGCAGATTGTCTATGGCCATGTCAATCGTATCCAGCGCATCTGCGCGGCGGCGCATGTCAAGCAGTACATCTACCTGGTTAATGTAGTACCACATCACATCGGGTGATTCCTTCAAGGCACGCTCAAAGCTGGCCAGGGCTTCTTCAAGGCGTCCCAGGACTTGCAGCGCCAGGCCGCGCCCATTCCAGGCCCAACCATAGCCAGGGCGGTATTTCAGCGCCCGGTCATAGGCTTTGAGGGCGTCATCAAAACGCCGAAGCCGACGCAGGGCCTGCCCGCGTTTGGCGTGGCTTTCGGCGTGGGTGCCATCCACGTTGATGCCGTGCCCCAGTGCGTACAGCGCATCTTCGTAGCGTTCAAGGATAATGAGTTCGTCTGCCAGATTGTACCAGTACCACACATCGCCTGGGTCAGCTTCAGTTGCCTTTTGGAAGCTGAACATGGCGTCATCGTGTTCATCAAGCATGTTCAGCGTCAGGCCACGTCCATTCCAGGCCCAGGCATACATCGGGTCAATCTCGATGGCACGGGTATAGCTGAGCAGTGCGTCTTGCAGGTGGTTTAACCGTCGAAACGCCTGCCCCTTTTTGGCATGGAGCCGAGCATTCTGTGGGTCAAGCTCAATGGCTTTGTCCAGTATGGTGATGCTCTCCGGGTAGCGATCCAACTGGATGAGTGTGCTTGCCTGCTGGTACAGGTAATTGGCATCGTCAGGGAATGCCTGAGACGCATGTTGGAAGGCGTCTAGCGCCTCTTCGTAGCGATGCCGCCTTTCGTAGATGATACCGAGTTCGTTCCAGGCCCAGGCATACGTCGGGTCAATCTTTACCGCTTTTTGCGTAGCGACCAATGCCTGATCGTATCGCTCAAGGTGCCGCAGTGCGTTGCCCAAACGCGCCCAACTGCGCGGGTAATCCGGGTTGCGCTCGGTGGCTGTTTCTAGCAGTGGGACGGCAGCGGCGTACTCGCCCATCAGCACCAGCACGTTGCCCTGGTTGTACCAATGCCAGGTATCGTCCTCGTTGCCCCGACCTGCTTCCTGATAACACTCAAGCGCTTCATGATAGCGACCAAGCTGCTCCAGCGCGATGCCCCTGCCGTTGATGGCCCAGGTGTAGTCCGGCGCAAGTTCGATGGCCCGTTCATAGGCCGCCAGTGACGCCTCATAGTCGCCCAAATAGCGGTAGACCTGACCGAGTTTGGCCCAACTAAAAGCGTGTTCGGGGTTCACCTGAACGGCTTCTTTGGCTGCCTTCAGGGCTTCGGGGTAACGGCGCAGGTCTATCAGGGTTTCTGCGAGGTTGTACCAGTGCCACACCTCATCCGGTTGGTGTTCTGTCGCCTGCCGGAAGCTCTCATAGGCCTGACCGACCTGCCCCAGTGAGCGATAGGCGAGGCCGCAGCCATTGTGCGCCCACGCATATTCCGGGTCCAGGCGGATGGCCTGGACATAGTTGTCAATGGCTGCCTGGAATTGACGGCACTGGCGGTAGATTTGACCGAGCTTAGCCCAGCTAAAGGTGTGGGCCGGGTCAAGTTCTAGCGCCTTTTTGAGCGCTCGTATGGCTTTGTCGGGGTAACCCAGGCTGTGAAGGGCATCGGCCTGATTGTACCAATGCCAAATCTCGGATGGTTTGATTTCTGTGGCAAGTTGGTAGCATTCTAATGCGGCTTCCAGGTCGCCCATGCGTTCCAGCACAATGCCCCGGCCATTGTGTGCCCAGCCGTACTTGGGGAACAGTTCAATCGCTTTATCATACGCCCGCAGCGATTCTTCCAGAGTGTTCATCAGGCGCAGGGTGCGTCCCTTGCGTGCCCAGCCCCATGCCTCATCAGGTTGCAGACCAATCGCCCGGTCGTAGGCTTCGATAGCTTCTTCTAGGCGGTGCAGTTCGGTAAGCGAATAGCCCATGTCCATCAGTTCGCGGGCCTGAAGCTGTGTCCCGGTGATTTCCAAAACGGGGGCCTCGCCTGTCAGGTCTTCGTAGATAGCTGAAAGCTGCTCTACGAGGTTGCCCCAGGTTTGGTAGCGCTGGTGCGGATGCTTGAGCAGGCACTTGAGCACAAGGCTCTGGATGTCGCTGGGGATCGTCTGCGCGTGGTTTTCTTCAAAACGCGGGCTGTCGTTGATATGGGCATACAGCCATGCTTCCCACTTACGGGCACGGAAGATGTAGCGCCCGGTAAGCATCTCGTACAGCAGCGCCCCAAATGCGTAGATGTCCGCCCGGATGTCCACATCCTCAGAGCGGCACTGCTCCGGGGACATGTACGGCGCAGTGCCTACGATAGCGCCAAAGCGGGTCAGGCGCTCACCCCCTGGCCCGGCGGTGGGATAGAGGCTGACGCCGCCACTGCCCTGGGTGGCGCTGGCGGTGCTGCTGCTGTCTACATCCAGGGAGCGCACCAGACCAAAGTCGGTCACTTTGGCAATCGCGTCCTGCGTCACCAGGATGTTGGCGGGTTTCAAGTCTCGGTGAACCAACCCCGGAATGATTTTAGAGGCGTGCTGCATCCCCAGGGCGATGTGCAGGCCAAACGTGACCGCTTGCAGCGTGTCGATGCGGTTGTGGTCGATCCAACTGCGTAGGTCAGCACCTAACCCCTCTGGCCCGCTGATGTGTTCCAGGATAATGTGCGGGCGGTCTGAGATGTTTTGCACCAGCCGCGCCTGGACAATGTGGCTGTGCTTTTCCAGGCGAATCCAGGTAAGGGCTTCTTGAGTGAAGCGGGCAACGGCACGGTCGTTCTTCAAAAAGCGATTCTGAAAGCTCTTGATGGCTACTGGCAGGCGTTCTACGTGGTCGTAACACAGGTAAACAATGCCCATGCCCCCGCGTTTTACATCGGCCACCTCAAAGCGGTCGTCAATCTTATCGCCAATTTCAAACTCGCCATCTGCGATTTCGTGCTGTTTGCGGTTACGCCGGGAGCGGCGTTTGCGCTGCGCGACGTGGCCAGCATGACTTGCGATCCGTTCCCCCTGGTCTTGCTGGGCAACGACGGTATCCTTCATCATGTGTTCAGGGTCAGCATCGCCAGTGCGGGGGTCATGGTCAGGGCTGATAACCGTTGCGCTGATCCCGCTGTCAAACTGTGATAGGTCGGGGGGGATGTGGTTATCAAACGCCGTGACCTTTAGCGCAGGAGCGTCACGGGTGGCATCAAGGTCGTCATCTTCCGCCAACGCGGCCACCTGCGATGGCGACAACTGCGTGTCGATACGAGTTTCTTCTTCAGCATCAGTCCCGCCATTATCATCTAGATGATGTGTGCCATGGGAACTGTCGCCACTGGTGCCGTTTTGGCTGGTGGGTGCCGCTAAGTCAGATACAGCCATAGGGATTGGCGGCGACTGACTCATGTATTGATCTAACAAATCGCTCAAGGTGGTTTCAGTGATGCCGATGTGAGGTAACACACCGTTGTCAAAGGTCGTCAGCGCCCACAACGCTGTGGCAATGTTGCGCCGGGTGGGGGTTTGCTGCGCCAGCGTCACCACCCACTGCATGTACCTATCCAGCGCAGTGTTAGCGAGCTTGCGGTCAATGTCGTTGCTGGCGTGCGAACGGGCACGGGTGTAAGCGGTGATAGCTTTTTCGACGTAACCGACGAGCAGCTCGTCATCCTCCGTTGCCGACAGCTCAGCGCACAGGTCACCCAGAACAAACAGGTCGTTGACATCCTCCCGGCGCAGCGCCAGTTGTCCCAGTCGCCGCACCTCGGCGTCGGGGTCCGTGGCGAACAGGTCGGTTTCGTCTTCCGGGTGAGCAACTGCCAGCAGCCTTTTCTCTTGATACGCACTGGCCGGGGTGGGCACACGTCCAGTTAGCGGTAGGCGCATAAGGGTATTTTATCCTTCATCTAGTAGCTTGCCTGATGGTCACGCTTTGAACTTCAGGGTTCCGTCTGCTTCGATGCTGGCAACAACGCGATCACCTGGTGAGAATTCACCACGCAAAATGCGATTGCTGAGGGGGCGGATGACAAGGCGCTCAATGGTGCGACGCAAAGGCCGTGCCCCGTTGGATGGGTCGTAGCCCTGCTGGATGAGCAGGTTGCGGGCATCATCTTCCAGGTGAAGCAGCACACCCTGTTCGCTCAGGCGGTCGTACACGTCACGCATTTGTAAATCCAATATAGCGCTGAGTGTATCTTGCCCCAGCGTTTGGAACTCAATCACTTCGTCTATGCGGTTCAGGAACTCTGGCCGGAAATACTGATCCAGATAGCTGCTATATTCGCGCTTCATGCGGGCGCGGTCGCCGAAGCCAATGCCCTTATTGGCCTGTTGGGCACCAATGTTGCTGGTCATGATGAAGACCGCATGGCGGGCATCTACCGGGCGTCCGTTGGCATCGCTCAAACGGCCTTCATCAAACACTTGCAGGAAAATGTCGAACACCTCTGGCGCGGCCTTTTCAATCTCGTCCAGCAGCACCACACTGTAGGGGCGGCGGCGCAGCCCATCGGTTAGCTGACCACCCCGGTTGTTATCACGGTAACCGGGCGGGGCACCAATAAGGCGGGCGACGGTGTGCGAGTCGTGAAATTCGGACATATCCAGGCGCAGCAGGGCATCCTCAGTGCCAAACAAAATATCAGCCAGGGCACGGGCCAATTCAGTTTTGCCTACGCCCGACGGCCCAATGAACAGGAACACACCCACCGGGCGATGTGGATCGCCCAGGCCAGCACGGGCGGTTTTGATCGCAGAGGCGACCAGGTTCACAGCGGGGTCCTGGCCAATAACGCGCCCCCGCAGCAGGTCATCCAGATGAGACAGACGCTCTTTGTCTTCCTGCGTCATCTCATGCACAGGGATGCCCGTCCACTCCGATAGCACGCTGGCCACATCCATTGGCGTAACCTGGCTCAGGTCGTTGTTCTGGCCCTCCTCTGCTGGCCTCAGTTCAACCGAGTCTGGCCCGTGGGTGCGGATGATAACCCGCGTACAGGCTTCGTCCAGCAGGTCGATGGCTTTGTCTGGCAGGCGGCGGTCTGGCATATAGCGTACAGACAGGCTGATGGCTGCTTGCAGCGTCTCAACGGAAATGGTGACGTGATGGTGAGACTCCAAACGCATTCGCTGGCTTTCTAAAATGCGGCGCGTGTCTTCCTGTGTGGGTTCTTCCACGTCAATCGTGCGGAAGCGGCGCTCTAAGGCGGGGTCCTGGGCAATGGCCTTGCGATATTCCTCGTGTGTGGTCGCGCCAATCACCATAATATCGCCGCGGGCCAGCGCAGGCTTAAGGATGTTGGCAGCGTCCAGATTGCTGTCAATGGTATCTCCTGCACCGACGATGGTGTGAATCTCGTCAATGAACAGGATGACATTACCCGCACGGCTGGCCTCATTCACAATGCCGATGAGTCGCTCTTCAAATTGGCCGCGCAGGCTGGTGCCTGCTACCAGCGTCCCAATTTCAATTTCAATGATGCGTCTTTCTAGCAGCGGTTTGGGCGCTTCGCCAGTATATATCGCGTGGGCCAGCCCTTCGATGACGGCAGTTTTGCCCACGCCTGCATCACCCAACAGCAGCGGGTTGTTCTTCTTACTGCGGGAGAGGGTGCGGGCAACAGAGCGGATTTCCCGGTCACGAGCAATAGCCGGGCTAATGCGTCCATTTTCTGCTGCTGAAATCAGGTCACGCCCGTACTTATCGAGCAGTGGGGTGGGGGTGCGTTCGCCGAATGGGGATACATCGCTATCGTCGTCAAAGTCGAAGTCGCCAAAGTTGAGCGAATCGCTTTCAACACTGGCATCCCGTGCCGACTCTTCTTCCTCTTGCACTTCCAGCAGTAAGCGTTGCAGCCACAGGTTTAAGTCGAAGCCCATGTCGATGAGTTTGCGAACGGCAACTCCTTCACCTTCTTGCAGCAGGGCAAGCAAGGCGTGTGATTCACCGACTTCGTCCTGGCCTTCTTGCTCTGCAAGGAAAATTGCCAGCGACAGCACAATCTCGCTACGCGGTGTGAGGGGCAGCACCTCGCGGGTGGCCCCGTCGCCATTGCCAATTTCCATGCGTATCTCATTGCGGACGGTCATGGGGTTTAATCCAGCCCGCTTTAGCAGGTTCGCGGTGGCCCCATCGCGGTTTTTGCTGATGGCGATGAACAGATGCTCTGTGCCGATGAAGTCGTGCCCCAACCGTCGCGCCTCGTCTGCCGCGACAGATAGAACGGTAGCACAGCGCTCGCGCATTTCTTCTTCAGGGATGTCTGGAGAGGAACTCAAGCTAATACCTATCGTTGGGTGGCTTTTTGAGTGTGCATACAATCAGTATAACCGATCTTTGATGTTTGGATAGAGACTTGCACGCTGAATTCAATCTGTGGCACATTACAAGGTATGATTGTAGGTGTGTTTTATTCTGGCATTGCCGACCCATCGCAAGGCCAGGGCGATATAATTAACATGGTGGTTTATGGCCAGCGGAAAGGGCAGCATGTCCAACTCAGACCCGTTAATCAATCAAAAACTGGGGGACTACACCATCAAATCGCTGCTGGGCAGGGGGGGCATGGCGCGTGTTTACACCGGCTATGATGAAAACCTGGATCGTTATGCTGCCGTGAAGGTAATTGATGCTCAGCTTATTGCCGGGGATGACCGCGAAGAGTATTACCAGCGCTTTCAGCGTGAGGCGCGGGCAATTGCCCGCCTTAACCACCCCAACATCGTGGGCATTTACCAGTTTGGTAAAGATGACGGGGACTACTATATGGCGATGGTTTTCATCGAAGGGGAAGACCTGCGCTACATCCTACGGCGACACAACCGAGACGGCGTAAAACTGCCAGCGAAGCTCGTTGTACAGATCATGCGGGCGATGGCATCCGCGCTGGACTATGCCCACTCTGAGGGAGTCATTCATCGGGATATTAAGCCATCGAATATCCTCGTCACCAAAGATGGCGACGCTGTTCTTACAGATTTTGGCCTCGCCCTCAGTATTCCAGAGGGCACAATTGGCAACACGTTTGGCAGCGCACATTACATTGCGCCAGAACAGGCGGTTTCATCAGCGCAGGCGGTGGCGCAAAGTGATCTGTATTCACTGGGAGTATGCCTGTACGAGATGCTTACCGGGCGCGTCCCGTTTGATGATGACAGTGCCATGAGCGTCGCCCTCAAGCACCTCAGCGATATTCCCCCACCACCCAGCCACCTGAATCCAAGCATCTCGCCCCGCGTTGAGCAGGTCGTTATGAAAGCGCTGGAAAAAGAGCCGCAGGATCGCTACCAGAGTGGTGCAGAATTTGTCCAGGCTTTAGAGGAGGCGCTGGAGCAGGTTAGCCCTGATGCTGTGTCAGCTTCCGCAAGCCGCAGCGCCAACCTCATCAACACTTCACCTGAAGATCAGCGACCAGAGGATATAAGTAAATGGTCTACTGTAGCTGATCGACCTTCGCAGATTGCGAAAGGGGAGGCCACTGCGTCGGTGCCGTCTCGGCGGGATTTACTGGAGCAGACATCAGCGCGATTGCGGACCATCGAGGTTGAGCGAGCGAAGCGCAGGCGGCGTGGTGTGTTGGTTGGTGGTGGTCTGGTAGCGGTGATTATCGCTATCGCGTTGGTGACAGCAGTGCCGCTGCTGTTGGACGGTGGCCCAGCCGAAACGACATCGGCTGTCGCCGCAGCCGCGACTGAAGCCCTGGCGGACGTTGCCATCACCGAGGACCCGACATCACCGCCAGATACGGAAATACCCATTGCAACAGATACGCCCACGCTAGAAGCATCAGAAATGCCGACGGACACAGCCTTGCCGACTGAAACAGGTGCCCCCACAAATACAGCGACGAACACGCCGTCAGAAACAGCGACCGCACAGCTAACAGAGACATCAACCGCAGTTGTGACCGAAATGGCGACTGAAGACATCGTGGCTGTACCCATCACGGCAGATGACATCGTGGTTGAAGTGCGTTACGATGATCGTTCATTCATTTTATATAATAGCTCCGGAAAAACGGTAGATATTAGTAACCTGGTTTTCGCAGTCGATAGCGACGACACAGGTTTCGCAGCAACCGCCTGGCGGCGGGGGTCAGCGCCGCCCGAAGCACTGCCAAACGAAGATTGCTTTCAGATATGGACAACGCGCTTTTCCCAGTTGCCCCCTGCTGACTATTGTAACTCCCGTCATGCGTGGCGGTCGGTGTCGCCCGATGAGGCCTTCTGGATTGAAACGGATGAGGCCGCCACCTTCGTCGTCCGAAATAGGGAAGACGACGCGGTCGTAGCCACTTGTGAGATTGCTGCTGGGCAGTGCGACATCCCGCTGCTTACGAATTAGGCGACAGTGGCTCAAAGGTCACTGTGGGTTGGCCTGCCGGATTCGTGGCGGGTGGCCGTTCGTCAGGCCGGGCAGCCCAAACGATTAGCGTTACCCCGATGGCAATCACAATCAGTGTCCCGATGGCTACTTGCCAAAGAGCGAGGGTCGTCCCACCAGCATCATTCACGAGCGCGTTTGGGACGGTATGGTGCTGTGCCAGCCACGCCCGCCAGATACCCATGACCAACCGCACTTCCCCCCCTTCGTACCGAATCAGGGATTCATACGCCAGCCCACGCAGCGCTGCCCGAATTGCAGTGAGATCGAGCGACGTTTCGGTTTCCACGAGCCACGCTTCAATTTGTTCGGGGGTGATGACGTTCGGGTGGGAGACCTGGCAGACGGCCATAAGTACAATCTGCTGCGTGTTGTTCAGGCGGTGCCACATGCCAGTCATGATGTCGTCAACTTGTTCAAGCCAATCGGGCAGCATCACGGCCACCTCTGTCCCTGATATGATGTCGGGGGCGGCGTCGGACTGACTGGCCCGGTTATAGGCCAGCGCCCCAAACTGCTGTGTGAGCAGCGGCTGCCCCCCGGTAAGCGCTTGCACAGCGTGCAGGCCGTCAGCGCTAACCCGAAAGGCATCTAACCCCTGGCCCAGCAATGAGCGTGTTTCTGGTGGGGTAAAGGGTCGCAGTCGATGCAGGTGTGTTTCTGCAACCAGTGGGCGCATAGCTGCAAGCGCTGCAGACTCGTGGCGGCTGTCCATCGTCATCACAATGCCCAGTCGGGGGTGTTGCACGATCAAGTCGCTCAGGTAGGCGAAAACAGACGCATCGCCTAACCCCAACAGATGGTGCCCATCGTCTAGCAGTAGGATCATGCGCTGGCGCTGCCCCAGTTGACCTAATGCAAGTGGTAAAATGTCATCTGCAAAGGTGGTGCGGGGGTCATCAGCATCAGATGCGCCGTTGGCCAGTTGCGGCAGCGCAGCGCTGGTGCTGACCTGTTGGGCCAACAGCGTAATGATGTCCCGTTCAGTGGCAACCTGCGGCAAATGAACATAGACACCCAGCAAATCCGCCTTTAGCACAGCATTGAAGTGCCAGAGTAGTGTGGTTTTACCGACGTGTTCCACCCCGGAAAGGGTGACCGCATGTGGCGTCTGCGAATCGGCGAGTTTTTGATGAATCCAGGTATAGGTTGCCTCACGGGCGACGAAGGCGTTAGGGCTGGTACCGTCTGGTTGTGCCTGGAAGGGGTTCGCAGCGTGATACATGTGTACCCTGGCTTTGGACTGGTAACTGTCGAAGGGTAGTATAGTGTTTTCTAATGAATAGCGGCAACTCTCGCTGTCCATGCTAAAATTTTGAAGTTTGTCGGTGCAGGCTAGGAGCGTGCTATGCAAGATGACCATCAGAAACCACGCGCATTGGCTCTGGTGGGGATGACCGGGTCGGGGAAGTCGCTCTGTGCCCAACATCTGGAACAGAAGGGGTATTTTAAGTACCGCTTTGGTCAAATTGTGGTGGATGAAGTCAAACGGCGTGGGCTGGCGGTGAACCCGGCCAACGAACGCCTCGTGCGGGAAGACCTGCGGGCACAGGACGGCATCAACGCGATTGCCATGCGAGCGCTGCCAGTGCTGCAACAGGCCCTCACTCAGCACAATTCCATCGTCATTGACGGGTTGTATGGGTTTGGTGAATACAAGTTGCTCAAGGAATCGCTAGGAGAGGTCATGGTGGTGGTGGCAGTTGCCGCGCCGCGTGCCTTACGCTATGACCGCTTGGCTAAACGCCCGGAACGCCCGCTCACCCCACAGGAAGCCCAGGAACGGGATTATCGAGAAATCGAGTACCTTGAAAAAGGCGGCCCCATCGCCATTGCGGACTACACGCTGCTAAACGATCAGCACTCTGAGGCGCTGCTCAAGCAGCTTGATGACCTCATGGACCGACTCAAGCTGGTGCCCTAACCCAGCTTGTGCAGTTGTTTTTCAATTAGCGTCACAAAATTTGAGGCAGTGCGTGCATTGAAGTCGGAAATGGGCTGGCCTGGCGGTCGCGCTTGAGCCGCTGCGCGGGCCTGTTGCAGCAGGTTCCGCGCACGCTGGCTATCCTGGCGCTGTAAGTACAGGTTGCCCAGGGTAAATGCCGCCAGCGGGTGACCGACCTCAGCATAGAGGGCGGCCTTCAGGGATGCCTCGGCACGGTCGGTGTTTTCAGATTCCATGTACAGCATGGCCCGCAGGTAGTGGGCGTCGGCTGCCAGTGGGTCCAGTTGTAAGGCGGTGTTCAGGTGGGCCTGCGCTTCTGCCCTCACGCCGCGATTAGCAAACACAGCCGCCAGCAGGATGCGCCCGCGCAAATGGCCGGGATTGGCCTGCAACAGACGCCCAAGTTGGTTTTCTGCCTGGTCGAACGCCTCGACGTGGAATGCGCCCACCGCATGATTGTACAGGTTAGCTTCGTCGGATGTTGTGGGGTGGGCCGCTGTTTGCAGTGATCGGGTGAGCGCGAGGGGTCCGTCGGGTTGGGGCATTGCAGCTTGTGTTGGAACCTGGGGCGGCTGTGACGGTGGCTTTTCCTCGCGTTGGTAGCCAATTGCCCCCATATAGATGTGCGGTTGCAGTCGGGAACGCTGGTAACGAATCGCTTCCGCATGACCCAGCAGCAGCCAGCCGTTGGGGTGCAGCGCGTTGCTCAGGATGTATTCTGCCCGCTGCTTGGCGTCATCGCGGAAGTAGAGCAGCACGTTGCGACACAAAATCAGATTGGCCCAACCGCTCATAGCAAAGTCCAGCAGGTTGGCCCGCCTGAATATGACGCTTGCCCGGATGTGGGCAGCCACTCGCGTTTCGTTGTTCCCTAGCTTCACAAAATGACGCCGGGTTAGGTTCGCGTCTATATGCCGGAATGACCACTCTCTGTAGGTACCTATCCGAGCCGCTTCGATGGACGTTGCGCTGATGTCTGTGCCTACAATTGTGATTCGGCCAGGGTCGTAATCATGGAGCAGGTCGTGGAGCAGAATAGCCAGCGAATAGGCTTCCTCCCCCGTAGCGCAGCCTGCACTCCAGATGAGCAGACGT
>DAOTTY010000015.1:0-14427 GCA_034437575.1 Anaerolineae bacterium
TGATGTACGTAGCGCACCACCGGGGGCACATGCTGGCGCTTGCTGCCGCCAAACTCGGTGTCCCGACGCATGTGGGTGTTGTAAAGGTCACGTACCGCGTTGATGTCCAATAAATGAGCCTTTCCGAACTCAAACATACACATGTGGGCACTGTGCCTATCCCCCTCGCCTAGCCGCGCAGCGGCGGTCGGGAGAGGGGGGTGAGGGGCAGAAAACCAGTGTCCGCGCTGTTGTGCGCCTATCACCCTGTCATCATCCTACACATCTATTCGCCGTTGCCAACCGCGCCCCGGATTGTGGTAAGATTCCCCGCGTTTGATTGCCACCGAAAGCAGCCACACCCATGCACATACGGGATCGCACCGGGCTGACCATTTTCCAGCGGGGCCGGGTGCTGCGCGAGGTTAGCCGGGGGTTTGCCCCCCACTACGACCACCTGATGGCCGAGGACGGCCTGTACCAGCGCCTGGTGGACGACGGGCTGATGGTCAGTCACGCGGAGCGCGGCCTCAAGTATGCACTCACCGAGGATGCTTACCGGCTGGTGGCACCCCGGCCCGTGCCACACCCCACTTACCCCTATGAGTGGCCGTTCAGCCAGCTCAAAGCCGCTGCCCGGCACATCCTGGACGTGGCCCACATCGCGCCGGAGTACGATATGGCTCTGTATAGTGCCGATTTGTTTAGCGTCAGTTGGATAGGCGGGCGGCCCGTTTGGACAGATACGTTGGCGTTCACGCGCTACCGTGACGGCCAACCCTGGGAGCCGTACCGACAGTTTACGGCGCAGGCGTTGGCGACAGTTGCGCTGGCCGCTCGTGTGGAACCGTCGCTTACGCGGCTGCTGCAAATTTACCCGGATGGGGTACCGCTGGCGCTGGCGTCTGCGATGCTGCCTGCCCGCACGCGCATTAGCCCCGGCTTGACGCAGCACATCCACAACAACACCCGTGACGCGGACGTGAGCGCCCGCCGCCTGAGCAAACAGGACATGTATCACCTGCTAGACAGCCTGGCAGATACTGTTGAGGCCAACATATGGACCCCGAACCGAGATGGCTGGGAGATGTACGCCGATGGGGCGCTGGCTGTGGGCACGCTTGACCCGGCGCAGCGCTTGCTGCGTGAGGCGCTGGCCGCCACCCGCGCCGCCACCGTGTGGGATATGAATGCGGGCGTGGCAACCTACAGCCGCATTGCCGCAAACGAGTTCGGCGCAACTGTTCATGCTTATAACGACAACCCGGACCTAACCGAACTGCTGTGGCAAACCCTAACAGATCAGGAGCGCGAACGGGTGCAGCCCGTTTGGATGGACTGGACGCAGCCGTCGCCGGGGTTAGGGTGGGCCTACCGTAAGCGGCAGTCATTGGCAGCCCGCGCCAATGCAGATTTGCTCGTGGCAGTGGGGCTGGTTCACCGGCTGATGGCCCGCGCTGGCCTGACGTTCAACACCATCGCGGGCACCCTATCGCGGCTGGCCCCCACGCTGATCGTCGATTTTGTGCCGCCAGATGACCCGCAGTTGATTGCCCAACTGCCACCGGGGCAGTCCGCCATTCCAGATTATTCACAAGGGGCGTTTGAGGCGGCATTTGCTGACCATTACGACACGATAGACGTAGACGCGCACCAGCGCGACCCCGGCATCGGCACTCGCGCCGTTTACTGGATGGAGCGGCGTGCTGCCGCTGAAGATGCCGACATCGCCTACGCGCCACCTGTAGCCGAAGACGACACCAACAGCGACACGGAATAGCAGCGCGGCACCGCCCTTACAGAGATGAAAATTTGTTCACAGAAGCCGATTTCCGTAAAAAAGCGCCCGTCCCTCGTTGAAACCCTCTCGCAGACTCGTATAATCTACAGTAAGTCGGCTTTTCTTAAACACTCCCTTTAGATTTCCCAGGACAGGTTATGACAACAAACTGGTACGCAGGTGCCGTATTTTATGAGTGCTACATTCGGGCTTTTTGTGATGGCAATGGCGACGGGCACGGCGACTTTAGCGGCCTGCGCCAAAAGCTAGACTATTTGCAGTGGCTCGGCGTGGACGTTATCTGGATTTTGCCGATGTACCCCTCGCCGCTGCGTGACGACGGCTACGACATCGCCAGCTACTACGGCATCCACCCCAACTACGGCCTGATGGAAGACTTCCGCATGACGGTAGAAGAAATCCACCGCCGGGGGATGCGAATTATCACCGACCTCGTGTTAAACCACACCTCTGACCAGCATCCCTGGTTCCAGGCAGCGCGTGACAAGAAAAGCAACATGCGCGACTGGTATGTGTGGACGGACGACCCCACCCGCTACCAGGACGCCCGCATCATCTTCCTGGACACGGAAAAGTCGAACTGGGCTTACGACCCGCAGAGCGGCGAATACTACTGGCACCGCTTCTTCAGCAGCCAGCCAGACCTGAACTTTGAAAATCCAGTGGTGCGGCGTGAGATGATGAACATCGCCAAATACTGGTTAGATATGGGCGTTGACGGCTTCCGCGCCGATGCCGTGCCCTACCTGTACGAGCGCGAGGGCACCAACTGCGAAAACCTGCCCGAAACACACGCCTTCCTCAAGCAGCTTCGCAGCTACATGGACCTGCACTACCCTGACGCGGTGCTGCTGGCCGAGGCGAACCAGTGGCCACACGACCTGCTGCCCTACTTCGCTAACGGGGATGAGTTTCATATGTCGTTTCACTTCCCGGTAATGCCGCGTCTGTTCAAAGCGGTGGCGACGGGCGTGCGCGACGATGTGGTCGAAATCCTGGCCGACACGCCGCCCATCCCCCACAACTGCCAGTGGGCCATCTTCCTGCGCAACCACGATGAACTCACGCTGGAAATGGTCAGCGAAGAAGACCGCCAGTTCATGTGGGGGCACTATGCGCCAGAACCGGCCCAACGCCTTAACCTGGGCATCCGGCGGCGGCTGGCCCCCTTGCTTAATAATGACCGCCGCCGCATCGAGTTGATGTACAGCATGTTGTTCACGCTGCCCGGTGCCCCGGTGATGTACTACGGCGACGAAATCGGTATGGGCGATAACATCGACCTGTTCGACCGTAACGGCGTTCGCACGCCGATGCAGTGGAGCAACGAACTGAATGCGGGCTTTAGCACCGCCACGCCAGACGACCTGTATGCGCCTGTAATTGACAGCGAAGCCTACAGCCCCGGTGCTGTCAATGTGGCCAGCCAGCAAAGCGATGAGGACTCCCTGCTGAATGCCATCCGGCATATGGTACACATGCGTAAAATGCTGGCCATGCTGCCCAAAGGGCAAATGACAATAATGGAAGATCATCCGAAGTCGTCGTTATCGTTTTGGCGGGTGGATGAAGCGGGGAAGTTAGCGGCCCTGCATAACCTGACGGATGAGCCGCTGACGGTGTGCATTGATGAGGGGCGCTACAGCGATGCTTTGAACCCTGGCGACCATGTGGATGGCGGCGAAATCACGCTGCCGCCTTACGGCTATCGCTGGCTGCGGATGACCGCTTAACGCTATGCGCTAGCGCTGGTTGTGCGCCTTGTTCGTCTCGTCAATGAGCTTTAGCCAGCGCTCTGCTTGAATGTAACTGGCCTGGGCAGCTTCGGCGGCCCCGGCCCGCATTTCGATAACCGGGTGCATATGCCCGTAATGCATCACGACAGACACCCACTCGCCTACCGTGAGCGGCATCCGGTCCTCGTCTAGCACGCGGTCAGCCAGGGCCAGCACCAGCCTGGCGCGGCGGCTGTCTTTGTCGTGTAAAAAAGCAGGGTCACGCTGGTAGTGCAATACCATCTGGCAGGCAATTTCATCATCCTGCATTCGGCGGATGGTGCTGCTAATCGGTTCTTTAATTTTCACCACAGTGAGGGCTTCCCTCTTTAACTATTTTCACTATTTATATCAGACTTCATGAAGAAAGTAAATTGACGTTTGCTGAATTGCAACAAATCAATGATGCCTAGCGCACGTTTTCCCTTTATGGATGCCTGCTGTTACCGTTTGTGTAAGGTAAAGGGTTACCATGACCTGATAAACGTTGGGCCGCAGCTTCCAGGTGCAAAGCCTGGTCACTTGCGCACAGGTCATGTTTATGAGAAGGGGGAGGATGCGGGCGCGACGAACAGCACGCCCGCACGGCGGGCAGTTGTTAACCGCCAATCAACAGCGCCAGCACACGCGGCGTGATAAACGACTCAATGGCAGCGGCCAGCAGCAAGCCCGGAATCACCAGCCCCACCCAAATTTTTACAGTGTCGCCAAAGGTGGCCATCCAGGCAGCGCCTACGGTTTGCCCCTTTGGGGGGCGGGTAATCACCGCCCCAAACTTGAACGCGGCGGCAGTCGCCAGCACAATCACCGGGATTTCGACAAACCCGTGCGTCAGGATGCCCAACCAGAACACGGTCATGTCGAACCCGGCGGCGTAAAGCTGCACCATCAGGTAGCCCAACACCACAAACACGGCAGGCGTTATGATGAGAGCCATCGCCCCAAAGCTGAACATGCCCAACAGCAGCGCCAGGGCCAGCAAGCGCAGGTTGTTTAACACAATAAAGGCAAACGCTCGCGTCTGAATAGACGTGTTCAGCAGGTAGTCCAGGGCACCGTTACCCCGCAGGGCCTCCACATCGTTGGGCATGTTAAACTGGAAGGCCGGGACTTGCGCCAGAATCATGCCCCCCACGAAGGCCACCCCAAACCACCCAACCGTGATCCACGCTGCACCACCCATGTTCCGCACCGCCATCGGCACCGCCCGGCGGTACCAGTCGATGAACCCGGTGGCCGGGGTCATTTGCTCGTCAGCAGCGATGATGCTGCGCCACATGCGTTTGGCAATGGTGCGCGGGTTAACCTCGTCTACACTGCGGCCCAGCAGTTCCTCACGGTTGAAAATGGTGTTGCCCACCCGGAAAAACAGCACCACCACCACCAGCATCGCAAACGCGATGAGCCACAGCGAAAAAATACCATAGGGTGACTCTGCATCCGGGGCGATGAACATCACAAAGCTCTCCCCCTGGATGACCAGCGTCATTGGGATAATGACGAAGCTGGCCAGCAGGTTGGCGGCACGGGTGGTGTTCGCCTGGCTACTGACCACCACCGCCCCGGTAATCATCACCAGCGCCTGCACCGTCGTCAGCACAAAAATTTGCACAATCAGCATGGGTTCGGGCCGCCAGGCCAGGTCCCCACCCACCAGCAGCGTCAAATAGAAGGTCATGCCGCCGTAGCTGGCCACCAATGGCGGGATCATCGCGGCCAGGGTTTTGCCAATGTACAGTTCGGTGTTGGTCATGGGCGTGCTGAGGAGTGGCTCCAGGCTGCGGCGCTCTTTTTCGCCCACAAATGTTTCCAGCGCGATGACCAGCGACACAGAAATCGGGAAGAAGCCCACGATCATCAACAGGAACGGAATGGACCGCTCTGCCAGGATGCCGAAATCGCCCCCATATTGCAGTACAAAGTCAAAAAACTGCTGGGCGACGAACGTCGCCAAAAACGGGAACAAAAACGTCAAAATCAAAATCGGCGTTAAAATGCGCCAGTCACGGAAGCTATCTACTACTTCGCGGCGGGTGATAATCAGCGCGTTTTGCAGCAGGGTACGCCAGGTGTAGCTGCTGCTGCCCGCCGTCCGCTCAAGCGACGGCTGCTGGCTGCCCGCCTGCGAGCGGTTAACGGTTGTCTCGGCCATGATTTGCCTCATCCTCTTCCACAGCTTTCAAGTAAACATCTTCTAGCGATTGCGATACAGGGGCCAGCGTGACCACTTCCAGGCCCAGGCCCAGCACCTTATTGATAACCTGCGGGTTGGTGGTGCTGGGGTCCGGCACGCGGTAGCGTATCCAGTTGAGGCCGTTGTTTTCTACCGTGACCATACCTTCCAGGTCCCCGGCGAGGCCGTTTAGCTGCCCATTGACGCGCAGTTCCATCAGCGGGGTGCCCACAAACATGCGCGATAGGTCAGCAAAGCTGCCGTCTGCAATGATGCGCCCGTTGCGAATGATGGCGATGCGGTCGGCTAGCAGTTGGGCTTCTGGCAGGTTGTGTGTGGTAATCATGAAGGTGCGGTTGCCCTGGCGCAGTTCTAAAATGGCGTCCCGCACCTGCTTGGCGCTCTGCGGGTCCATGGCCGATGTCGGCTCGTCCAGCAGCAGCACGGGCGGGTTGTGCAGCATGGCCCGCACCAGGGCCAGCTTTTGCTTCATGCCCTTACTGTATTCGCCCAGGCGCTTACTGAGTGCGGTGCCCAGGCCAAAACGCTCCATCAGGTCCAGTGCCCGCTGTTTGCGGTCAGCCGCGGGTAGGTGATACACCCGCCCGAAAAAATCCAGGTATTCCAGGCCGCGCATCCGCTCATACAGGCCGTGCTGCTCAGTGAGGACGCCCACATGCGCCCGCACCTGCTCCGGTTGGGTGATAACATCGTACCCGGCAATGCGGGCCGTGCCGCTGCTGGGCGCAAGAATGCTTGTCATCATGCGGACGGTGGTCGTTTTGCCCGCACCATTCGGGCCGAGCAGCGCCAGCACGGTACCCGGCTCAACGTGCAGGTTGACGTTGGTCACGGCGTCGAAGTCATCGAACTGTTTGCTGAGGTTTTCGGTTTCGATCATATGTTGTTGGTTACCCTTTAGGTTACGCCTTCATTCTTACACAGGCTCAAGGGCGGTACAATGAAAGCCGCGTTAATGTATGCGCTTGTCACGCTCGTGGTATATTGGCAATTGACGTAACTGCTCAGCCCTCACCCCAACCCCTCTCCCGAACGGGCCTGTGGCCCTGGGAGAGGGGCTTAAACAGCGGCACCCGGTGCTTCCCCCCTCTCCCGACCGCCGCTGCGCGGCTAGGCGAGGGGGGATTGAGGGGGGTGAGGGCGAGGGCGTTATGCCCACATACACCCGGTGCCTGAGTAGTTACCAATTGACATACACAACGGGAGAGAGACACCGATGGCCAATCGCAACGACGACAACCGCCGCGACAACGACACGGTAGGCGGCCAGCTTGCCGCGCTGGGGCGTGAACTGGCCGGGGCTATTGCCGGTTTTGCGTTTCAACTGTCAAAAATCTTTGTCAAAGGTGGGTTCGGGCTGTATCGCACGCTCAATCAGCCAGGAACCCAACACGACCCACAGCCGGAGCAAAAAACGACCCCTGAATCGCAGCCCCAATCGCGCAGCAACTCGCTGGCCGGGCTGTTCGGCCAGCGGGAGGCCGCTGCCCCTACCGAGTCCCCCGCAGCAGTGGAAGAAGACGCCGCATCACTGCCGCAGCCCAAGCAGCCCACTCAGCGCTCCGGCAAGTTCACCTATGTGGACGATGCAGACGACCCGGAAGCCGCTGCCCTGTTGGATGACCTGCTGCAAGAAACAGCCCAGCGCATCCAATCTGACCCGGCACCGGATGAGGCTTCTTCGGTGACGGCAGACCCTGCGCCCCCTGCTGACGCTGACGCCTCCGAAACCGCCGCGCCACCCGAACCCAGGCCCATCACCTACGACACGCCCGACGAAAAGGCCCGCATCCAGGAGCAGTTGCGCCAGCGCGAAGAACGGCTCAAGCAAGAGGCGGAAATCCGCAAAGAGGTGTTCGAGCAAAAGGCGACGCAGCAGGCCAGCCTGCAAGACGCAATGAAAGCCGACATAGAGCGCATCAAGCGCGAGCGGGAAGAGCGCGAGGCGCGGTTCCGGCAGGCGGAGGCGGAACGCAAGCGCCGCGAAGAAGCCCCTGAGCAAAACGCCCGCCTTTCTGACGACGGGTCAGAAGACGATACGGCATCCGACGCCGCAGGGGACAATCAGGGGCAGCTATCATCGGAGGGGTAGGGCGGTTTAGGGGGCGCGTCAAAATTCACCCGCATAGCCCGCAGGGGACAACACCCCCGCAGCCCCTCATAGATGTTTACGCCCATAATCGCCCGACCTGTGAGGGTGAGCCTGCCACATCAGAATGAAAGAATTCGCACCCCGCCTGCTTTAGCGGTACATTGGGGAACAATTACGAAATGCTCCACGAGTGATAAGCGAACCCGATAGACAAGGAAAACCCTCTATGAGCCGCAAAATGTATATCCTGGTGCTGCTGGTGATGATCCTGGCCGCCGCCTGCGCCCCCGCCCCAACCGAAACACCGACGCCGACAGAAACCGCAACCCTCACCCCGACCCACACGCAAACGCCCACGCCAAACGCCACCCAGACGCCGTTCGTCGTTACGGCGACTGACAGCGGCCCCACCGCCGCGCCGCCGTCCGCCCAGCAAGACGTGTCTTTCGCCACGCGCACCAACTGCACCGTTAACCAAAGCTGGACGGTGACCTACACAGTGCAGGGGGGCGATACGGTGAGTCGTATTGCCAGCGCCACCGGCAGCAGTGTGAGCGCCATCAGCGATGGTAACTGCCTGGGCAACGCCAACAACATCTTTGTGGGTCAAGTGCTGCGCGTGCCGCGTGCGCCGGGTGCCGCCCCCACAAACGCTCCGGCAGCCACCGAAGACCCGGCAGCCACCGAAGACCCGGCCATCACCGAAGACCCGGCAGCCACCGAAGACCCCGCCGAAACGGAGGCCCCGGTTGAAGAAACCGAAGCGCCTGCTGTTACCGAAGAGGCTTAGCGGGCCGCCGCTGCCCAGGGGTACCCGCCGGGTGCCCCCTGCCCAACGGCCCAGGCGAATCTATCGGGCTAACCGGCACATTCGCCCACGCAAAAACATCTGGCAAGCGACGAAGGTAGAAGTGACCCCTATGAAACTTGGATTGAGCCTGGGTGGTGGTGGCGCTCGCGGGAGTGCCACCATCGGCGTGCTGATGGAACTGGAGCTGATGGGCATCCGGCCTGACCTCATTACTGGCACCAGCGTTGGCGCAATCATCGGGGCGATGCTGTCTGCCGGGTTGACCCCAACCCAGATGGCGGACAGCATCCGCAGTGTGCAGCCCATCGCCCTGTATGCGCTCCCGCAGGATGGCCGCTCGATTACGTCTAACGAGCGCGTGGAGGCGATGCTGGTTAAGCGCTTTGTGGATCACTTCGGGGAAGATCACTTTGAGGGCCGCGCCCACCAGCGCCCTACCTTTGATGACCTGGACATTCCGCTGGCGGTGGTGGCAACTGATCTGGTCACCCACCAGGAAATCGTTATAGACAGTGGTGACCTGGTGCGGGCGCTGGTGGCGTCCGCAAGTGTGCCAGTGCTGTTCCCGCCGGTGCCTTATGCCGACCGGATGCTCGTAGACGGCGGCATGGTTAACAACCTGCCCGTTGATGTAGCCCGCAGCCGGGGGGCGTTGTTTACCATCGGCGTAGACCTGAGCTACGCGGCCCCCTACACCGACGACTTTGAGCAGATTGAAAGTGAAGAGCATAAACGGCTGTTCAATCTGGAGTGGGCTGAGTTGATTAGCGGCAAAATCTTTGACCGGGCGCTGTACAATGCGGCTCGCCAACCGCTGTGGCGGGTGGTCACCTCGCTGATGGACATCGTGACCACGCAGAACTCGCGGCTAAATTCGCTGTACAACCCACCAGACGTACTTATTCGCCCGTATATGGGGGAAATCGGCCTGCTGGACTTCCACATGGCTGACAAAGGCATCGAAGCCGGGCGCAAGGCGGTTCACCGTGCCGCCCCGGATATTGAACGGCTGCTCACGCGGATGGCCCACCTACGCCAGCTTGAAGCCGAAGACAATCAGCCAGAGTAACACCGTAGCGACTCAAGGACTCGCTTAAATACCCCCTAGCCCTTACCCCCAAAATGAGGAAAGGGGAACCCCACCGAAAGCGGCAAAACCCCTCCCGCTCGTCGCGCAGCGACGCTGCTGGAAAGGGGTGACGGCGAAGCCGCCGGGGTGGGGGCAAGCTAAGTCGTTATGTAACATTTACCTATTATCGTCTTATTGCTTTTCCGCTCACGACCCTGTAAAATGTAGCAGCGATTAACTTTAAATTAAGGAATTCACTTTGCCTACTCTAACGGTTATCGAAAATGAACACGTTGTTCTGTATTATCACACAGACAGCAAGATTGTGCATCACATCTACCAACCTACCATTCACGGCGAATTTATCCGCGAGCAGTTAAACCAGGGCGTGAACCTGCTCAAAGAGCATGAGGCCAACAAGTGGCTTTCCGATAACAGCCGGTTCAACGACCTGTCCCCCGAAGACAGCGAGTGGATTAACAGCGTGTGGCTGCCCAACGCGATTGAGGCCGGATGGCAATTTTGGGCACTGGTGGTACCCGAAGAAGACGCCGCCCGCATGAACATGGTGCAGTTTGTGACTAACTTTGCCAACATGGGCGTCCAAACCCGCATTTTCACCGACCCGGATGCGGCTATGGCGTGGCTCGTCAGCGTGGAATAGGCCGCGCTGTGGTTTGTTGGCCAGCCTTCGTGTGTCGGCTGGCCCTAAACCAACTTCTAACCGTATAGGTCATAGAAGTTAGAAAAAATTTATGCCACGAAGGGCATACGGGCCGCGCAGCGAGCAGGGTTGTGTTAGAATACTGTCACTTCAACACACACGAGACGCGGGTTGCGGTCATGCGCTATTGGACTCACATTTTCACCGAAAAAACCTGGAATCACTTCATTCACTCTGGCGGCAGCGTGGTAGAGTACAGGCTGCGGCGCTGGTCTACCGTGCAAGAAATCGCCAAAGGCGACATCATGTTCGGGTACATTGGCGACCTGAAAACCTTCGCCGGGGTTCTCACTGTCACGGATGTGCCCTATAAGGACGGCAAGCAGTCGTCGTGGTTCGGGTCGAACGGGCAGTCGTGCTTTGTACCCGTCAACGTGCTGGCCCAACTCCAGTTTGAGGACTGGGTGCCGGTGGTTCGCTTCCAGAATCAACTATCGTACTTGCGGGAAGCACAAAGCCTTTCCGAAGCGATAGAAAGCCACTTCATCGACCCGCCCATTGCAGAAGCCAAGAAGGACGCCATCTACGTGCTGCGCCGCCTGCGCGGCACCATCCGCCGCCGCCTGCTGGAAGACACCAAAAGCGCGGGCCAGGGCGACAAGCCCGCTACTGATACACCCCAGCAAGCGCCCGCCCAAACGCGCCCCACGCCGCCGCCCAAACCCGCCCCGCCGCCTGCGCGTCCGGTGCAGCCGCCCCAGCCCGCCCCGCCCCGGCCCGTCGTGGCTCAGCCGACCCCCGCTGACGAAGACGACGTGCTAGAGCAGTACACCGAAGAGGGTGTGGAGGCTGACGCCAGCTATGAAGTTTATGAAGCCGAAGAAGCTGCCCCGCCCACGAACGGCAGCGGTGCGGGCACCTTCAATGAGAAGGAAATGATCTGGTTCATTTGCGAAGTTGGGCAGGAAATCGGCGTGGGCCTGTGGCTGCCGGAGTGGGTGCGACGCGAGAAACTGCACGATGACGTGTCCTTCGAGGCGTTTGACCACCTCATCCACGACCTGCCGGAAACGATGGACGAGGGCCTGCGCGAGATGCTGCGCGAAGTCGATGTGCTGTGGATGAAAGAGGGGCGGGTGGTATCCGTGTTTGACGTGGAACAGGACGAAAACGTGCTGGCGGGCCTCGTCCGGCTCAACGACATCAACCTGGCCCGCCCGGAAAGAGACCTGCAACTGTACATCGTTGCCCCGCGCAACATGCGCGACCACCTGCAAACGCAAATCTGCCGCCCTAGCTTTGTAAGCAGTGCCGCGCCGCTGGTGAATGGGTGCCGCTTTGTGCCCTACGAAGCGCTGCGCGTGAAAATCCGCGAACTGGAAAACCTGGGCCTGCTCAAGTACATTCAGCCGAACTTCCTCGAAGAAATCGCCACCGATTTCTAGCCCCCACAGTGCCTGTTACAGTAAACGCACAGGGCGTCCATCTACGGACGCCCTGTGTGTTATATGGCCAGTTGTGGCGATACGCCGGGGTTAGTTGCCTGTACCAGATGGAGTCGCAACCGGAGCGGTTTCACCGGTTGTTGCGCCCGTGCCCGTCGTGCCAATGGGGCTTTCTATGTCGCCGGAGCCAATCGTGCCTGGGTTTTCAAGTTCTGCCGGGTCGTAGTTGGTTTCCGGCGCGGTGATGTCCCGGCCTTCGGGGATCGCCTCAATGCTGGCAAAGTCAAACAGGAACGGGCTGCCACTCGGCACCAGCGCCAAATTGATGTTGTCGCTCAGGTTTTGCACATAGGTGTACTGAATCAGGGCCGGGTTGGCGGCAATCTGCTCACTTACCAGGCGCAGCGCCTCGGCTTCAGCTTCGGCACGCAGCACAATAGAGCGGGCTTCACCTTCAGCACGGGCAATCGTCGCGTCACGCTGACCCGCCGCTTCGACACGTACCTGCTGGGCACTCTGCTCGGCTTGACGCACCCGGATTTCCGCCCGCAGCGCTTCCTGCTCGGCCACCTGGGCCTGCTCAATCGCGGCGGTGAACTGCTGGCTGAACGTTACATCACGCAGCAGCAGGTCGGAAAGGATCAGCCCTTCGCTTTCAAAGCGCTCGCGCACGTTGGCTTCCATATCTACGCGCATTGCAGACCGGGTTTCGCCGTAAATCTCGCGGGCGGTGAACTGGCTAACGATGTCGCGCACACGGGAGCGCACGGTGGGGCGTACAAACGCCCTTTCAAAGTCGTCAATGCGGAAGTCACCGCCGATTTGCGGATTATACCAACTGCGGTGGATGGCGTTCGCGTCGTTTGGGTTCACAGAGTAAAACACGGTAAGGTCCAGGAACACTTCCTGGCCGTCCTGGGTTCGGGCACGCACGGCGTCATCGCCCTGCTGGTCACCTTCCGCCGAAACGCCCGACATGGTGTATTCCTGGATGTTGATGGGGTAGCGGATGGCTTCCTCAAACACCGGGACGATGATGTGCGTACCGGACCCACGCGGTACATCGGCCAGGTCACCGCTCAAGGTGCGGAAGACCACCGCCACTTGCGTCGGCTGGACGACAATCACGCCCCGGCTAATCAACTGGAAGACCGTAAACAACAGCACGCCGAACACGGCCAAAATCACACCGCTGCGCGCACCGCGCCCCTGTGACCCGGCAATAATGGCGAGGACGATACCCACAACCACCAGCAGGCCACCAACGAGCGATACCGTCCCCAGTACCGCACTAATTCCACTTGTCATATGATGTAAACTCCTAAAAGGTTTGACGCTATTCAAACGTTGTAAGCTGCATTATAGCACGCGCAGCGTGACTGCCGTGTTGAATCGAGATAAGAATCAATTAGACGCAAGGGCTGCATTATCTATGTTTACGTCCATTGGGCCAGTTTCGTTACACCTCTTCGCGCATCATATCGCCTGGGCGGTGCTATTGAGTGCCGGGACGGCCTATGTTGTACTGCGGCGCGGCTACCCGGCGCGGGCACTGGCCGATGTGCTGACGGCAGCGATGGTGCTGGGTGTTGTCGGCGCTCGCCTGGAGTATGCGCTGCTGAACCCGGAACTTTTCGCAGGTAACCTGCGCGGCCTCATCACCATGGCCCCCGGCGGCCTGGATTGGCACGGGGCCGTGGTGGGCGGGCTGCTGGGCGTGTGGATCATCGCCCGGTTACACGGGCTGCCTGCCTGTGTGCTGCTGGACGCGGCTGCGCCTGCGCCGCCAATGATCGCGTTTGCCGGGTGGACGGCCTGCCGTGAAATAGGCTGCGCGTCCGGCGTGGAAGTCGAAACGCTGGCATATTACCCGGTGTGGCTGGTCACGGAAGGGCGCGACGTTTTTGGCCTCATTGCACCGCGCTACGACACGCACACCTTCGGGCAGGCATTGGCGGTGGGGCTGGTGCTGCTCACGGCGCTGCTGTGGATGACGGGAGCGCTTGCCGCCCGGCCCGGTGGGTGCTTTTGGCTGGTGCTGGCCCTGCTGAGTGCAGGCATGGCGGCTGTTGGCACAGTGCGCGGGGACTATACCCCGATGCCAGGTGGCCTGCGGGCCGACCTGTACTTGGATGGGGTGTTGTTCGCGCTGGCGGCGGTGATGTTGGGGTGGGGGCTGCACCGTGCCCCCCGTCAAACGCTGCCGTAGGCCCCGTCCTCGTGAATTCTCTCGTCCACGTAGATCATTGCGTCATCCAGTGTGTCAAACACGGGGATTTCGATGGCCCCGAACGCTTCTTGCTTCATGGCATCCACGTATAAATCCAGCAGCAGGTGTTCCCCCACAAACACCGGCCTGATGCGCTCATCGGTGACGGAGCCGGGCCGCCCCTTGCTGGAAAGCGTCGTGAGCATCATCACCTCGTCAAACGAGATGTAGGCGTGGTCACAGTCCACTTGCATCACCTTATACAGCGGTCCGCCGTAGGTGTCCAGCAGGTCTGCCGTTTTGACCGCTGCACTTTTGGCGTCCTCAACGGTGATGTGGCCGTGATACGTCACGATGACCACTGGCTTCCCCATCACCTTCTCAATGA
>DAOTTY010000016.1:0-2358 GCA_034437575.1 Anaerolineae bacterium
GGCGGGGGCCAGTTCATTGTGAATAATTTTGCGGATAATAGGCTGCTCGTCGTCGGTGTCGCCCGTGTAAATTTCACCGACGATACCCTGATGGGTATAAATGCGCGTGATGATGGTGCAGCGGTTTCGCATGGCGTATTTGCTGCCGCGATACACCTGATCGAGCGGCACACGAAGCGCTTCCGTCTCCACTCGTTGTACCGTGAGCGAACCGGGTTGCCGAAAGTTCATCATTTCACCTTATCTTTTGAGGATTGCATAAACGATCTTTTGACAATATTTGTTGAAAGTGGTAACTTTCAACAAAGTATAACAAAAAGTCGCCGTCTGCCAACGTCATGGACAGGCGACCGCAATATTGCTTCTTTTGAAAAGAGGACTTTATGGCAGACGTAAAACTCGCAATGATAGGTGCGGGCTGGTGGGGCACGCAGTTCCACATCCCTGCCCTGCTCCATAATGAGCGAGCCGATTTTGTGCTTATTGATAAAAACCCTGACGCGCTGAAGGCCGCCGCTGACACATATAAACTCGAACAGACGTATACCAGCCTGGCCGAGGCACTTAACGATCACGCTGATATACATGGGGCGGTGGTGGCCGTACCGCATCACGCTCACTACGCCGTCGCTAAAGAAGTGCTGGAGAACGGCCTTCACATGATGCTGGAAAAGCCGATGACCCTGTTTGCGCCACAAGCAAAGGCATTGGTTGACCTGGCCGCGTCGAAGAACCTTGAAATCATGATGGGCTACATCTTCCCGTACATCGACACAATGGTCGAAGCCAGGCGCTACATGGAAGAAGGCCGCATTGGCGAGGTGGAGTACATGACCTGTTCTATGTCGTCGATGACGGTTGAGTTTTTGCGGGGCAAGCCGGAAGCCTACGACGATATTTTCAACTACCCGGTCACTGGCCCGACAGCGAAAACCTACGGTGACCCGGCTACAGCCGGTGGGGGCCAGGGGCACCTGCAAGTGACGCACTCCGTGGAGATGATGTTTCACTTTGCGCCCCAACTGCGGGCTGAACGGGTGACTGCCTTCATGAACAACCTTGATGCCCAGGTAGATGTGGCCGACGCCATCGCCGTGCGCATGACCAACGGCGCAGTGGCAACCATTGGCAGCACGGGCAACCTGGGTAAAGGGGATGGGGGCCTGGTTGAAGTTCACCTGCATGGCAGCAAGGGGCGTCTGTACGCCGAAGCCATCAAAGGCGAGGTGTATATGCGGCTGCACGACGGCACTGAAGTGCATCGCATTACCGAAAACCCAGGCTACCCGGCGGAAAAATCGACACAGCAGTTTGTAAATATGCTGCTAGACGGTGCGCCTAACTTACATCCGGGGTATCCTGAAGGGCTGCATACCGTTGAACTGCTGGACGCCGCCTACCGGTCAGCGGCACAGCAAGGGGTGCCCGTGACCATCGAATCGCTGTACGAGTAAACCAATGGCTGACTACCCCACCACACACGTTGACACAACCGAATGGCAAACCGATGCCCGCTTCCCAGGGGTTTCGGTACAGGTTTTGATCTCAAAAGCGCAGACGGAAGCGGCCAGCCTGATACATGCAAGGCTGGCCCCCGGCGGCGAGATTACAACCCACACGCACACTCAAGAGACAGAACTGGTTTTCGTGCTGGCAGGCACGGCAACGATGACAATGGGAGATGACACCTTCCCACTGGAAGCGGGTAGCAGCCTGCTTATCCCGTCGGGAATGCCGCACAGCGTCAAGAATAACGGTCAGGTGGACTTCAAGATAATCGCAGTACACACGCCGCCAACGCGCTAGAAGATACGAGAGGACAGCTATGGCAACCGACATTGTGATGCCCAATCTTGGGTTCGATACCCAATCCGGGCAGGTGATCGAGTGGTACAAGCAGCCCGGTGACCCGATTGAAAAGGGCGAAGCGCTCGCCCTTGTCGAAGCGGATAAATCTAACGTTGACCTGGAAAGCATCGCCAGCGGCATTCTGCTGGAAACGCTCGTTTCGCTGGGTGAAGATATTGACGTTGGGACGGTGATTGCCCGCGTGGGGACACAGGCGGAGTATACGGGCGGTGCCTCAGCGCCCGTCGCAGCCCCTCAGACGGCTCCCTCACTTGAACCCCAGGAAGAAGCCAGCCGCATTTCCCCGGTTGCCCGCCGCATGGCGGAAGCCAACAATGTTGATCTTTCGACTGTTACCGGCAGTGGTGTGCGAGGTCGCATCATGCGCGGGGATGTTGCAGCCCATCTCGCGGGCCGGGCAACCAACGGCGCAAACAACATCCCGATGGCGTTACCCAAGGTCCGCAAGGCCGCGCATGAAGCAGGCATCAACCTGACCGACCTGGGCAT
>DAOTTY010000017.1:0-8695 GCA_034437575.1 Anaerolineae bacterium
CATTATTGCACAAAGGTTTTTCGAGAGGACAGGTTAGATGAACAACCGCAAGTTGATTGCTTTGCTGCTGCTGGTTATCGCTGCTTTCAGCGTTGCCCCCGCTTTCGCTCAGGATGAGCCAATTGAGATTGAAGTTTGGATCGCTTTCACCGACCACCGCCTGGAGTGGGCACAAAGCGTTGCCGATCAGTTCAATGAAGAGAACCCGGAATATACCGTTGTCATCCAGGACTACAGCGACTACGAGCCGCTGCTGGACGCCTACACGCTGGCTCAGGAACAGGGCACCCCGCCTGAGGTTATCCAGCTTTTCGAGGTTGGTACGCAGTTCGCTATCGACAGCAACTGGTTCAAGCCGGTTGCCGACATTATCGACGGTCGTGAAGACGTGCTGGGCCAGCCGGTTAACTTTGATGACATTGTTGCCCCGGTAAGCGCTTACTACACCATCGGCGATCAGTGGTCTTCCGTGGGCTGGAACAGCTCCACGCCGATCCTCTACGCCAACACCACTTTGATGGAAGCTGCTGGCGTCGAAGCAATCCCGACCACCTGGCAGGAATTGGAAGCGGCTTGCGCCACTTTCGCTGAGCAGACCGACGAACTGGGTGTTGACGGCTGCATCACCTGGCCGAACCACGGTTGGTTCTTCGAGCAATGGCTGGCCCAGCAAAACACCGACCTGGTGAACAACGGCAACGGTCGTATGGACCGCGCTACCGAGATTGACCTGACGAGCGAAGCTGCAATCAACATTGTGCAGTGGCACCAGGACATGGAAGACGCTGGCTACTACGTTTACAGCGGCGTACAGCGCGACTGGCCGGGCACCGTGCAGTCTTTCAGCACGCAGTCTGTGCCGTTCATCATGACCTCCTCCGCTTCCGCTCGTGGTATTACTGAGAGCGCGACCGAAAACGGCTTCGACGTAAGCACCAGCAACATGGTTTACGACGCTGAAGTGGGCTGGACGGGTAACATCATCGGTGGCGCTACCATGTGGATCACTGACGGCCTGGAGCCGGAAGTTGAAGAAGGCGCTCTGGCGTTCTTGCTGTACTTCTCCAATACGGAAAATGCGGCTAGCTGGCACATCACCAGCGGCTACATCCCGCTGCGCGACAGCGCGATTGAACTGCTGGAAGCCATCCCGGCTGATAACAACCTGGACTGGGACTTCGACAACGGCCAGCGCACGGCTGCGCCGGAAGGCAACTGGTTTGAGGTGAACCCGAACTTCCGCACGGCTAGCGACCAGCTTGGCGGCAGCGAAATCACCACGGCTACGCAGGGTGCTATCTTCGGTACGTTCGTTGAAACGCGCAACATTATCACCCAGGCCATCGAAGACGCGATGCTGCTGGACGGTGACGTTGCCGAAATCATGGAAGCGGCTGAAGCAGAAGCTAACATCTTGCTTGAAGAGTACAACCTGCTCTCTGAGTAAGGGGTTTGGCGGCTAGGCCGCTGATTGACCGCAGGGGCGAGAGGGATTCCCTCTTGCCCCTGTTTGTTATTCCACAAAGCACACTTTTTGCACACCATTTGAGTTTGTAAACCGGGGCACCACATATGTTCGCTGTATCTCCACTTGTTGTTGTCTTGCTGGCTAGTGCTGCCGGGGCTGCTGTTATGGCCGTCTTGTTCTGGCAAAACCGCATTGGTGCTGGATTTTGGGGGGCGGTGTTGGGGGCCGGGGTGGGGGCTGCCGGGGCGCTAACGGTGATGGCCCCGATGAACTTTTGCCCGTTTGTGGTGGAGGTTGAAGCCGAAGAAACGCTCGCGTCTGTGATGGGTACCCGCGAAATCATCAGCTTGGGCATTGGCGGGGGTATCGTATTGGCATCGGTGGGCCTGGCGTCGTGGTTGGCTTACATACTGGCAGGCTACTTTTTGCAGAACAGGTCGCTATTACCCCCCGGCGACTTTCGGCCTGGGTCGTTCACAGGTAAGTGGGCCGGGCTGATGGCGTTCTTCTTGCTGCTGCCCACGTTGGCGATTCTCGCTTTTTTTCACTACTACCCGATGAGCCAGACGTTTCGCCTATCCACGTTGCTGGCACGCTTTGGCCGTGACCGCACCGTGTTCATTTGCATGGACAATTTTACGCTGTTATTTGCCGACCCCGACTACTGGTATTCTGTGGGGCTGAGCTTCTTTTTAGCGGTTGCCATCATCGTGATTGGCCTGAGCCTATCGCTGTTGATTGCTGTTATGGCCCACATGCCCATTAAGGGCGCTCGCATCTACCAGACGCTGCTGGTGTGGCCCTATGCGCTTAGCCCGGTGATTGCAGGCATCATCTTCCAGTTGATCTTCCAGAACAACGCCGGGGTGCTGAACTATGTGCTAGAAAACACCACCGGCAACACGGTTCCGTGGCTGCTAAACCCAGATATTGCCCCCTGGACAGTTGTGCTGACGGGCGTGTGGAACATTATGGGCTACAACATCCTGTTTTACATTGCGGGGCTGCAAAATGTGCCCAACGACCTGCTGGAAGCCGCCTCGATTGACGGGGCCAACGTATTTGAGCGCTTCTTTCGCATTACGTTCCCGCTGCTGTCGCCCATTACCTTCTTTTTGATCGTGACCAACACCACCTACGCTTTCTTCGATACGTTCGGCCTGATTGACTTCCTCACGGGCGGGGGGCCGGTTAACCGTACCGCAACCATGATGTACGACGTGTATGAAGTGGGTGTTGAGAATCGTGACTTGGGGAAGGCGGCGGCGCGGTCAATGGTGTTGTTTCTGATTGTTATTGGCGTTACGATGTTACAGTTCCGTGCCAGCCGCAACCGAGTGAACTACGGAGGATAGCCCCCCATGACAAGTCTTTCACGCGAGCAATCGTCCAGGGTAACGGTGACGCGCCCGCAGCGGTCGTTGTGGCGGCGCATCATTCCCAAGCGCTGGTACGCCCATTTGATTTTGACATTTGCGGCCATCATGATGGGCATCCCCATGTTGTACGCGGTGATCGTGTCTACCCAGGGCAATGCAGAGGTGTTCGCCTACCAGTTTACGCCGGGGGATAAGTTCTTACGCAACTGGGATGTGGTGTGGAACCAGCGCGAATTGTGGCGCTACATGCTCAACAGTGTGTTGGTCTCTGTTGTGATGACGACGGGGAAGGTCATTCTGTCGTTATTGGCGGGGCTGGCCTTTGTGTACTTTCGCTTTCCGGGTAAGTGGTTGGTGTTCGGGTTTATCCTGCTCACGTTGATGATGCCGACGGAAGTAATGGCCATTGCCTTGTTCCGGCTGGTGAGCGGTATCGGCTGGGGAGACACGTATGCGTCGCTGCTGGTGCCGTTTTTCGCCAGCGCGACGGCGGTGTTTTTGTTTCGGCAGCACTTCATGAGCATTCCGGCGGAACTATCCGAGGCGGCACAGCTCGACGGCGCGAATCCGTTGCAGTTCTTGATACGGGTGCTCATTCCTATTAGCTGGAATACGATTGCGGCGCTGTATGTGATCCAGTTCCTTTATGCCTGGAACCAATACTTGTGGCCGCTGATGATTATGCAGGATCAGGGTAAGCAGGTGGTGCAGGTGGGGTTGCGCTCGTTGGTGAGTGGTATTGAAACGGGGGATAGCTTTGGCCCGCTGATGCTAGGCGCGGTGGTTGCCAGCCTGCCGCCGCTGCTGGTGTTTGTGTTCCTGCAAAAGCAGTTCATGAGTGGGTTCACACTCACGCGGGATAAGTAGGCTTTCATCGGTTGTGTAGGGGCCGCCCGGTGTAGCGGCCCATCGCCCTGCAAATCGTTTTGTTACTCTCAATTCACACATTCCTTACCCGATATTTACGCCTCGCTGCTTGTTAAATGTGCATTAAAAATGTTAAGATTGCCAACGTCATCAAGCACAGCAGGTTGGAGCCTACACGCTATGCACATTTTGGGAATCGACATCGGCGGGAGTGGTATCAAAGGGGCGCTGGTCGATGTCACGACGGGCGAACTGGTTACGGAACGGCATCGCATCCCCACGCCGCAGCCCGCCACCCCGGACGCCGTGGCAGAGGTCGTGGCGCAGATCGTGAATCACTTTGAGTATGACGGGCCGGTGGGGTGTACCTTCCCGGCGGTGGTCAAGGGCGGGGTGGCACTCACTGCTGCCAACGTAGACGACGCCTGGATTGGCATCGACGCAGAAGGGCTGTTCCAGGAGAAGGCACAGGGTAAGTTCCTGGTGTTGAACGATGCGGACGCCGCCGGGATTGCCGAGTTCACGTTTGGGGCGGGTCATGGCCATGCCGGGACGGTGATTGTCCTCACGTTTGGCACGGGGATTGGCAGCGCGATTTTCGTTAACGGGCAGCTTGTGCCCAATACCGAGTTCGGTCACATGGAACTGAAGGGCCAGGATGCGGAAGATTACGCCGCTGACCGCATTCGGAGGGACGAAGACCTATCCTGGAAGAAGTGGTCCAGGCGGGTGAGCAGGTTCCTGGCGGCGATGGATCAGTTGTTCACACCGGATTTGTATATTATTGGTGGTGGGGTGAGCAAAAAGCATGAGAAGTTCTTCCACCGGCTGAAGACGGAAACGCCCGTCGTTGCCGCTGCCCTCAAGAACGAGGCGGGCATCGTCGGGGCGGCACTGGCCGCTGCTGACCTGCTCACTGACGCCGAAACGCCCAACGTTATCAATGAGCACGTTGAGGGGCAGTTGGTTGAAGTGAAAGAAAAGTTAGCGTAACACGTTAGTGCAGATGCAAGCGGGCCGCCACACCGGGCGGCCCTTACACACGTACTGGCCTATCCGTAAAGTACCTTGCGGGCGACGTTCCACACCTTGCCGCCCACCCCATTGAGCAGCATCTCCACCTTCATCTTGCTGGCGAAGTTGGCAGCGACCTGGCCGTAGGTTGGGTAGGCGTGAATGGTGTTGGCGATGTCGCCCACGCCCCAGCCGTTGTTCATCGCAATGGCATACTCATTAATCATCTCTCCGGCACGCTTGCTAACGACGGTTGCGCCCAGCAGCGTTTTGCCCCTGTGCATGATCTTCACGAAGCCCTCGGTGTCGTCTTCGGTTTGGGTGCGGTCGCCTTCTTCCAGGCTGAAGATGCGCACCTGGAAGTCGTTGCCGTGCGCTTTGCGGGCGTCGGCTTCGGTCATGCCCACATGGGCGGCTTCTGGCTCAGTGAATGTGACCCAGGGCAGCACCGGCTCCAACCCCTTCGACTTAACGGGCAGCAGGGCGTTTTGGGCGGCAACGGCCCCCTGGAACCCGGCAAAGTGCGTGAACTGCGGGCCACCGTTTACATCCCCCGCTGCGAAGATGTGCGCCTGGTTGGTCCGCAGGTACTCGTCCACCTTAACGCCCTTATTGTCGTAGACCACCCCGGCCTTGTCCAAATCCAGGGAACTGATGCTGGGGCGGCGGCCCGCGGCCATCAGCAGCTTATCGCCCAGGATGCGCTCGTCGCCTGCTTCCACGCAAATCTGGTTACCCTCGTTGCTCACGCGGTCAACTTTAGCCATCACAAAGCGGACGCCCTCGCGTTCGAGGATTTTTTGCAGCAGCTCGCCCACTTCCGGGTCGTCGCGCATCATCACCATTTCTGTAACGACAGTGACTTTCGCGCCGAGGCGGGCGTAAGCCTGCGACATTTCCATACCGATGGGGCCGCCCCCGATGACGATCATGTGCGCTGGCAGGGTGTCGTTCTCAAACAGCGTGAGGTTGGTGTCGTACTCCACATCCTCAATGCCGTTAATTGGCGGGGCGGACGGGTGAGCGCCGGTTGCAATGATAATCTTGTTGCCCTTGAGGGTGCGTTCACCGCCGTCGTTCAGGTCGATGTGCAGCGTGTACGGGTCGGTAAAGCGGGCCGCGCCCAGGATAACATCCACGCCGCGTTCAGTGATAACCTCTGGAGTTTCGTGCTCATAGACGCGGTGAATGGTATTCTGAACGTAGTCACGCACCCTGGCCATGTCTACGGTAGGGGTGCTGTTCATCACACCGTACTTTTCCCCGATGCGGGCGGCGTGGGCTGTTTTGGCGACGTGCAGCAGGGCTTTGCTGGGCACACAGCCCACCCAGGTGCAGTCCCCGCCCAACACAGGGCGTTTTTCGATGAGGGCGACCTTCAAGCCCATGCGTCCGGCGAAGCTGGCGGCTACCAGCCCGGCAGACCCGCTGCCAATCACTACGAGATCGTATTCTTGCTGCATGTGTGCGTCTCCCTCTCAATTTGGAGTTGGTTGTCTCAAACGATTACCACTCTACAGGTAATGGATGTGCCCACACCGTAGCCTTGCACACAAACCAGCGCGGATATTTAGCTTTGGCTCATGTTCGCAGTGGAAATCAGCGTTCGGCCAGCCAGCGCTCAATCAGCCACTTTGTCGTCATGAACGAGGTGGGCGGCAGGGCATCAGCCGTGAAGAACACTGCTTCCAGCGCGTCATCGGCGGCGGCAAGCTGACCGCCTGCCACGTCTGCCCCGTAAGCAATCATGATGTCCGCCGTTGCGTCACCGGGATTGGCGTAGACATTCAGCAGGCGCACGTTGGCTACAATCAGGCCCGTTTCCTCCTGGATTTCGCGGGCAGCGGCGTGGGCCGGGTCTTCATCTGCGTTGACGAAACCTGCTGGCAGCGCCCACTTGCCTTTTGCCGGGGCGACCCCGCGCCGCACCAGCAGCACTGCGTCGTTGTGAATCACGCGCATCACAACAGCGACCTTCGGATCGTAGTAGACGGTGTAGTCGCACGCCGGGCAAACCGGGCGTATCTCGCCGGTGCGGGGGATGGGGACGAGTTTTGTGCCACACACCGGGCAAAACTGATAGGGTTGGCGCTCACTCACGGTGCAGTTTCCTTTTGCGGATGCGAATAACGGTGGTTGCAATGGCCAGGGCTAGCAGCAGCAGGCCCAAGCCTACGGCCCCGCCCCCTGTGATAATCGCCGGATCAATGGGAGGCGGTTGGCTGGCAGCGGGTGGGGCGACGGCGCGGGTTTGCAGGGCGGGCGGCGTTAGCACTAACGAGACAATCGTGCCGGTGGGGTTGAGTGGAGGGCGGGTCGGCGCGGCTGTTGGGGGCAGAGTGGCCAAACTGCGCTGCTGTTCGGCTTCGAGGGTGGTCGGGGCTGTGCCCGCTCCGCCCGTTACTGCGCCATCGGCGGCGCTGCCGAACGGCGTGACGGTGGGGGCGTCGGTTGGGAGCGCAGATGCAGTGGGTGGGGGGGCATCCCCGGCGATGGCGTTATCTGCGGCGGGTGCCGCACCTGCGGCAAATTCCTGATCGAGCGCGGCTTCGTCGGTTTGCGGCGCTCCTTCGGCGGCTTCCGCCAGCGCCTCAACTGCTGCAACGTCGGCGGCTTCCGCTTCACTGCTGTCGGCTTCGTCGGCATCTGCCAGGTCAGGTTCTGCTTGCGGCAGAACATATGCGGTCAGCACGATGCCGCCATCTGCCTGTGGCAGTGCTGTTTGGGTGGGCGCAGGGGTTGGGGTTGATGAGGCGGTAGACGACACCGACTGCGCGATGAGTGTGGGTGGGGCTTGCATGGCGGCTTCTGGTTGTGTGGCGGCCATCTGTGGGGCACCGGACTGCAAGAACAGCACCAGCACGCCGAACAGAATCAACACGGTGGCGGCGGCGGCACTCAGCGCACTGAACATCGCGCTGGTAGGGAAGGCCAGGAACGTGGCGGCCTTTGGTGCTGGCGGCGGCGCGACCATCTGTGGCGTGAGGGTGAAGCTGCGCGGTGCCTTAACGGGTGGCAGGTCGCGCAGGGCTTGCACCACCACGCGCAGTTCATCTAACTCGCGCTGTAGGGCGGGTTCTTGCTGGAGCCGCGCTTTAAGGTCGGCGCGTTCCGTGTCGGTGAGCGCGTCGTCTATGTAGGCGGAAAGCAGCTCTGTATCGCGGCTGCCGGGTTGATCGGGTGACACCATGAGTCCTGTAAATCGCGTTAACTGTCACTATCTTGACGATAGGTGGCGGGCAAAAGTTCCTGGAAGGCTTGCAAACAGTTACGCACGGCGGCGCGGGCGCGGCTGAGGCGTGATTTGACGGTGCCCAGGTTGGTGCCAATGGTATCGGCAATATCCTGGTAGCTGTAGCCTTCTACATCGCACATGACCAACACGATCCGCTGGTCGGGTTTGAGGGCGGTGATACATCCCTGAATAGCGGCATTGAGTTCGCTGCGTTGGGCGGCTTGTTCGGGTGTTTCGGTGGCACTGGGCAGCGGCGGGCCGTCGTCGCGGTCAGCGCCGGGCATGTCTTCGATGGCAGTGGCGGGACGCCGCTTGTGATAGCGCAGCGCGTCGTAGCAGGTGTTGGTGGCAATGCGAAGCAGCCATCCCTTAAAGCTGCCGCCCCGGTAAGTGGACAGCTTGCGGTAGGCGGTGATGAATGTGTCCTGGGCGGCGTCGGCAGCGCCAGCGCCCTCGCCGATGATGCGATAGGTGACGCTGTAGACGCTGTCCTGGTAGCGCAGGACAAGCGTGTTGAACGCCTCTAAATCGCCGTCGCGGGCGGCCTGGATCAGTGCTGGGTCGTCGGGTTGCATTCCACATTGACAGGTTCAAAGGCAAGGTCTATATTGTAACTCACTTTACGGCGAAGTGGCGGAATTGGCAGACGCGCTCGACTCAAACTCGGGTGTCTTCGGACGTGTGGGTTCGAGTCCCACCTTCGCTACATCTTGGGACGTATTCCGAACATTT
>DAOTTY010000018.1:0-4768 GCA_034437575.1 Anaerolineae bacterium
AAATCGGGAAACACAGTAACTTTGCCATTATGCAAAGCAAGGAGGCAATTTACCCATGACCCAATACGAAACCAATCACTCTTCGGCACCCCCCTGGAATCCATCTGCAACGCTGGTTATGTGGGTTGCGTTCGGGGTGCTGATGGTGGCGCTGCTGGTGATCTTTCGCTCTGTGCTGCCACTGCTGTTTGGGGTCATTGTGATTGCTTACCTGCTCAACCCCGTAACAACCTGGTTTGAAAAGCGCGTAACGCGGGGCCAGCGCGGGTCTGCCACAGCCCTGACGCTTTTGCTCGTGGTGTCGATTGTGTTCGCCGTATTGATTACACCGCTGCCGGTCCTCATTAACCAAACGGCCAACGTGGCACAGGCCGGGCTGAACTTCATTACGCAAGTCCTCACAGAGCCGCAAACCAACCTCTTTAACAATATGCCGCTGATTACAGACGAAGAAACAGGCGAACCGCTGTCTGTGTTGGATGCGGTGGATGCTGTGCTGCAAGAGCAAAATGTTGAAAACATTGGCACGCTCATTGAGCAAGAGCTTGGCACCTGGGTCAATACAGACAGCGCCCAGCAAGTCCTACGCAGCGCGGGGGGCATTACGGCCACCGTTTTTGGATCGGCAGTGGGCTTTGTGGGGTCTACCATCAGTTTAGCGCTCAGCAGTTTGCTTTCCCTGGTGATTTTGGGGATGCTGCTGAGCAGCGGCCCGAATATGGTGGCGGGTGTGGTTCGGGCCGCGCCGGACGATTACCAGTCGGATATGGCCCGCTTGCTGGAAGACCTGGGTGCGGTGTGGCGCGACTACGTGCGCGGCAACCTGATATTGGGCACCATTGTGGGCAGCGCGATGTATGTGTTTGCGAGCATCATGGGGCTGCCCAATGCGCTGTTTTTGGCTGTGTTTGCTGGCCTGATGGAATTTGTGCCCAACGTCGGCCCGGTGATGAGTTGGACGGTGTTGGTCTCGCTGGCGGTTGGGGGTGGGTCAACGACCTTCCCTGAACTGAGCCGCCTGTGGGTGGGCGTCATTGCGGCGGGGTATGGGCTATTGGTGCTGCAACTGGAAGGCTTGTTTTTGGTGCCGCGCATTTTGGGCAACAGCCTGAGTTTGCACCCGGTTCTGGTGATTTTGGCGGTGCTGTGGGGTGCCGCTGTGGGGGGCATCATCGGTGTGGTGGTTGCCCCGCCGCTGGTGGCCAGCATTCGGGTTGTGTTGCACTATATCTATGGGCGGCTGACCAACCGCACCGCCTTTCACGGGCGCAACACACGCGACCCCAGGGCAAAACGGGCCGATTTTGTCCATTGGCTTACCAGGCGGATTAAAGCGATGCGCCATCCCAGGCAGGCCAGTGCATCATAGGGCTAAAAGTATCCGGGGGCACCCCACCCCCCGGATGCGGCTACGGCAGCCACATTTGCGTAAAGGCCAGGCTGTCAATCCACTCGCCGTTGACCGCAATTTCCCAGTGCAGATGGGGGCCATTGCTGCGGCCTGTGTTGCCACTGGCACCGATGATCTGGCCGAATTCGACGGTTTGCCCGCGTGTGACGAGAATTTGCGATAAGTGGGAATAGCCGCTAAACACCCCATAACCGTGATCGACAATGACGTGGTTGCCGCGTATATCCAGCGGGCCAGCGAAGGCCACCACCCCACCCGCTGATGCCTGAATCGGCGTTCCGGGCACAGCGCGTAAGTCCCAGCCGGTGTGCCGGGTTTGGGTGTTCTGGTTCAAGGTGCGAAACGAGCCGAACGGCGAGGTAATTTCTGACGCGAGCGGCAGTTGAAAGCCTTGCTCGTCCCACAGCCGCGCTAAGGACGACTGAGCGAAAATACTATCCATGCGGGCGTATTCGTTGCGCTCAATTTCTGGTGAGGTCAGGTAAGCTCGCTCCCCGCCAACAGTGAACGCCTGCCGTGCAAAGCCGCCGTCGGCCACAGGCACCCGCACCTCAAGCGTGCTGCGGGTGCCGTCAGCATACTGCACAGACGCCGACAGCGCATACTCTCGCGGCGTCACGTTGAGGCCGACCGGCACCAGCACATACAGGCCATCATCCCCGGCATAAAAGTCGGTCACGCGGCTTAAAAAGCGCATTCGGGCACTGGTTACACCGGCCCCGGTGATGTGGGCCACGCCCACACTCCCCTGCGATAAACTGCCAAAGTACAGCAGCAGTGTAGCGCGTTCATCTGTCGTGGTGATTTGCGGAACCGGGCGCACGGGTGGCGCGGCCTGCGTGGGGACCACAAAGGGCGTAGTGGTGGGTATATCCTGGGCGGTGACGGACGGTGCGGAGCGCAGCACCCCCAACCCGACGATCAGCAGCAAGGCAAGCCGACCGACCCCAAACCGATTTCGCATAGAACTATCCAGGCTTGGCAAACAATCGGCCCTATTCTACGGCGAAACCGTGGGGACGGGTGTGGTAAACAACGGAGCCGTTGGGGTACCGTCGATTTGGCGGAACCTGACCGTATCCAGGATGGCCTGTAACTGCCCTCGTGCCACTTGCTCAGCCTCGGTCACGCCGTTCGGGTCAATGGGGTCCACGTAGGCGTAAAAGATGAAGTTCAGGTCGAATTGGCGCACCCCCACAAACCAGCCGCGTGTGTCGGGCAGTTCCGGGCAGCCCACCGCAGACCACTCCGTGCCCACGCCGGTCAGCCCGCCAACGGTGTACTCGCGTTCCAGGTCGGTGCCCACATTGCAGCCCTGCTCCACAACGGCGAACCGCAGCAGCCGCGACCCATCAATGCGGAGGTTGGGCACCGGCGTGGCCAGCCCGCTTTGCGCCGCGAACATATCACCTGTGGTGACGTTGGGGAAGCCCCACAGCAACACAATCGACCCCACGCCGCCGTCTACTGGCCCACGCCACAGCGTAAACGGAATCGTCCGCACCACCCCGTCAATATCGGGCAGCAGCAGCGTATCGCTAAGCGCGACAATCCACTGGTCGGGCAGGGTGATGTCCAGCGGGGCGGGCACCTCGGCTTGCAAGGACGAATCCAGGCGCGGCTCTGGGGTGGCGGTGGGCGCGTTGGGGTCAGGCGTTGGCAGGCCGGCGGCGGGTTCCAACCCGTCCGGCGATTCAAGAATCTGGTCAATGATGCTGTTGAGGGCCACAAAGTCGTTGAGGGCGAAGCGGTCATTGAGCAGGATGGTCGGCGTCCCGGCGTAGCTTTCCAGTTCCAGCGCCGCCTCAGATGCCGCCCGCAGGGTAGTGTTAGCATTTTCGCCCAGCGCACACGCATTCCACGCTTCTGTATCCAGCCCCAGCGCTTCCGCCGTAACTGTCAGGCTGGCCCCGTCGAACACGTCGCGGTCGCGCTGTTGCAGGGCATATAGCTGCGTGTGATATTCCCAGAAGGCGTCTTGCTCCCCCGCGCACAGGGCCGCTCGCGCTGCGCCCGTGCCATTGGGCAGGGTGCCCGTTCCTGTTAGTGGGATGAACGTATAGCGCACCTCCCCGGATTCGATACGAGGCAGCAGCGGGATGAAGATTTCGGTATGCGACAGGCCGCTGGCGATGCTGTCGTAGCTGCCGTATTCCACCATCCTGGCGGGCGCGTCGTTCTGGCCGAGTGTGGGGAAGCCCTCAGCCGTGAAGCCGGACGGGATGCGGTCAAAGAGGTTACCTCCCTGGCCGCTGTCCGGCGTGGTCGATGGCACCAGCGTCAGGGTGGCCTGCGGCGGTTGTTCGTCTGCGGGCGTGGACGTGCTACAGGCCGCCAGCAGGGCAGCCGTCAACAGCAGGAGGATTTGTCTGGTCATTGGCCCCGTCTTTTGCAGTGAATATCACGTAAAACAGGGTACCGACGTTGACGGTCAGGCGCAAGTGCTGGGCGGTTACTCGTTGCTCTGCATCCAGTCTGTGCTGCGGGTGTAGTCCCGTTACACACCTCGCATGTCAAATAGGCGAAAAACGATCCTATAAGGCGCATCACTTGTTTGAAGGTGCCACCGTGCCATATCGCTACGCCATTAGTATTGCCGCGCCCATGAATCGTGACGCGATGCTCACTGTGCCGTCCGCAGAAGCAATCAACGCCGTGATGACCACTTATCTTGATGTGGGTCGTATTGCGATGGTCCATTATGCTTGAAACTGCATATTTGGGCGGAATGCTCATCACCAGATGCACATGGTCTGCTTGCACATTCGCTTCCAGCACTTCCAACGCATCGGTTTGCCTCCTGGCTGGGGTCGGCGCATCTATTAACCTTGTCTATTCAGGCTCACGGTTTCAGATACTGTTCAATCTCCACACCGGTACGGTCGGTGCTGGGCCTTATCTCTCCCACAAGCTCATTGGCTTCAGGAATTACCAGGCTCCACCACAGGTCGTATTTTACCGTACCGCTAACATACAAGGGATTTAGGGTGAGGACAGGGGAACCCCGACAGCTTCGCCGTTTGCGGTGCGTTACTCCACTGTGGCGATGACCTCAATTTCTACCAGGGCACCCTGTCATTTCACGCCCCATAATGGTCCACAGAGTAGCAGCCAAAGGGGGCCAGTTGCCTCACGGCCAAAGGAGACCACCCGCAGGCGCATCTCCACCGGATAAGTTACCCTCCTCACTTTTCGACATCGAGAGGTTGAGGAGGCTCATAACCCGTGACAGCCAGGAGAAAAGATAGCATGGAGATTCGAGAAATACTGTATCGCGTTCGGCGCGGAGAGAGCGACCGGGCCATCAGCCGCGACCTGAAGCTCAACCGCAAAACGGTGCGCAAATACCGGGAGTGG
>DAOTTY010000019.1:0-6599 GCA_034437575.1 Anaerolineae bacterium
AATTTACGAAAGAACCTGACAGAGCTTGAAAGCAGTATAAACTATCAAGGCTTGCTTGATGACATTCACAAAATACGGTTGAAAAGTGAAGAAGATACACAACGGATTGAGCTAGAGTCTTATCGCACAGAGGCGCAAATAACTGCTATCGACTTTACCATGAAGGCCCTACGTGATTTATTTCATCAGTCGTCCCAATCCACCAACATCCCGATGCCGAATGAGATATCTGCTTTGCTGACGCCCATTATCGCTAATCGTGAGTTAGCTCTCGATTACGATTCCAGCGATGACATGTATAATTTTGCCTTTTACATTTATGACGAAACAACTAATTTACTGCGTCCTCTCTGGCGAAAAAAGGGGCCGGGTTTTGATCAAGCCGATGGGGGGAACGGTCGAGAGTGGCCACCGGACAGGGGTTTTATTGGCCTCGCGTTTCGGGGAGAGGGCGTGTGGGCGATACCGAATGCACGCCTGGAAAGTAATCCAAACGCACATCCCGACCCAGCAATGCAAGACATCGACAACGAAAGATATGCGTCCTATCTGGCGATGTCGATTGAGAACCGTGTGGAGAGCAAGAACATCGGTGTCTTGGTTTTTTCCAGCAGCAAGCCAGGGCAGTTTCAGCGTGAAGCCCATGAAGCCATTGGTAATTTTTACCGGCATGTTTTATCGATTTACTTGACGCAAATTGCGTCATCAAATTCACCCGGAGTTCACCCTTGTCATACATCGGTGTAAGGAATTCACAAAAACTTCCGGTTTGACCGACTAAAAATGCCCCACTCGCCCCGAAATACTGTAAAATACAGGCAGATTGCACAACAATAAGGCTACAGGAGCCGTTGTTATGACTGATGTCAATGGTAGTATGAACGCCGTCAACAACAATCAGGAACTCGCCACCCCCCAACCGTCGCGTTCCTACAAGCGCATTCTCGTTTTCCTGGACGGCAGCCACGAGGCCGAACGCGCCCTGCCCGAAGCGGCTGAATTGGCCCGCCCCAACAATGCCGCTGTCGTCATTATCTGCCGCAGCCATGCGGGTGCCCAGGCTTACCTTGACAAAAAGCTCGACGAACTCCGCAGCGAGCGCGTTAATGTGCAGGGCTACGTCGTTTCTGAGCAGGCCGCGAAAGCGCCGTCATGGCTGGTCAAAACGGAAAAGGCCGACGCCGTTGTGATGACGCGCAAGCCAGTCGGGCGGGTGTGGCGCTGGCTAGGGGCAGACATCGCAGAAACGCTGCGGGCACGTACCGACGCCGACATTTTCGACATCCAGGTTTAGGCGGGGCAAGTTCCCCCAGCCGTGAGCGCACCGCCAACAGCGCGGCAGTGCAGGGGCGGTGATTTGCCAGTGGCGGGTTAACTCACCTGGGCCAGCACCAGGATGTAACTGCCTTCTGTGTCAGAATCGCCGTCACTGCCGGTGTAGCGCGTGGCCAGCACATAATAGACGCCCGTCCGGCTGAGCGTGTAGCGCTCAATCGCCGCGTTCTGGCCACTGCCGCTGTCGTCGTCGCTGACGAGCGGTTGCAGTTCCAGCCCCAAAATGTTCACCACCGGGTCCAAGTTGCCATCCCCCCGGTTCATCGACACGCTCACCACGTCGCCCTCAGTGCCATAAAAAGCATACAGCACCCCCGGCTCCTCGTCGGTCACCACGCCCGTTACCGTGCTGCCATACAAAATCGGCAGTGCCTCATTGACCACCTCATCAAATGCGCCGCCCAGCACCTCCAGCCGGATTTGGTAGCGACCCACTGTTTCGCCCTCGGTGCCGCCAAAGCGCGTGGCCACCACCGTATACACCCCCGCCTCCGGTATCCGCAGCTCCCGGATGAGCGCGTTTTGGCCACTGCCGCCATCGTCATCAAAGGTGAGTTCCAGCCGGTCAGGGTCCAGGATGACGAGGTAGGCATCTAACGAGCCGCTCACCCGGTCCATCCGCACCCGCACCAGGTCGTTCTCGTTGGCAAAGAAGGTGTAAAACTGCTCAAAGCGGTTGGCGCTAATTTCCCCCTCGATGGCAGTATCCGGCGGCAGTTGGGCGGCGGTTTGCAGCGTGTTGCCCAGGCCGCTCAGGTCGGCTTCTTCGATGCTCAGCACGAACGAGCCGGTACTTGTGCCATAGCCCTCACCGTAGCGAGTGGCCACAATCGCATAGTTGCCCGCCTCATTGATGACAAACCCCTCAACGGCGGCGTCTAACGTGGTAGAGCCGGTCAGGTCATCGCTGCTGGCAATCACACGGGCGTCATCGTCCACGATTTTCAGCAGCGGGTCTAAGTCCCCGCTCACGCGCTGCATCCGTATATTCAGGATGTCTCCGGCTGCGGCCTGGAAGCTGTAAAACAACTGCGGTTCGTCGTCGGTAATGGTGTTGATGATGCTATCGTTGTAGCGCAGGGCACTGCCCGTCGCGCTGCTCACACCAATACGACTGATTCGCAGGTCATAGCCGCCAGTCGTCAGGCCCAACGCCCCACCAAAGCGAGAGACAACAATCTGGTAAAGGCCGTTGGCAGGTATCCGCAGGCTTTCGATGACGGTACCGCGCCCCAGGCCGTCATCGCGCAGGGCCATAACAGCGCCGTTGGTATCCAGCACCGTGAGGAGCGGGTCCAGGTTGCCGGTGGTCGTCGTCAGTTCAATCTGCACGAACTCACCACGCCGCCCATCGAAGCTGTAGGTTTGTTGCAGCGTCAGGTTGTCTAGCTGGCCGGTGACGGGCTGCTCAAAAGCCAGTAGGCCGGTGCCTTCTGTTTGCGCGTGGAGGGGCGGCACCGCCAGGATCGTCAGTGCAAAAATCGCACAGAACACACACCGCATAGGCTGAATCCTGCTGATGATCTACGATTCAGCCGTCAGTGTATCATGACTGCGGGGTGCGCTGTCAGCGCGAGCTACCCCGCAGCCGCCAGCGCGTTCACCAAATTGAGTAGGGCACTGCGGCTGGCAGGCTTGACGAGATAGCCATCACAGCCGACTTCATGGGCGTAATGGCGGGTGGCGTGGCCGTCATCTACAGTGAGCATAACAACCGGGATGTGCAGGGTGTCCGCAGTGGTTTTGAGGTGCCGCATGACTTCAACGCCGTTCACGTCAGGCAGGTTGAAATCCATCAGGATGAGGTCGGGCTGGTGTTGCAGCGCTATTTTGTAGCCGTCTTTGCCATTTTCGGCAAGCAGCACCGCGATTCCTTCACGGTGCAGGGTTTTAGCGACAAGTTTCGCACTGTCCCGGTCGTCTTCCACGTAAAGCACGGTTGTTTTAGCCATAAGTAACGCCCCTCTGCAATGAGTAGCTTTAGATTGTTGTTAATTTCTAACCATATTACACAGCGCTGTCAACTCTTCTGCACAAACGTTTACATTGAGGCGGTATAGCATCAGGCGTGGGCTGCAAAACCGCTGATGGCATCTACCAGGGCGCGTTTGCTGATCGGCTTGAGCAGGTAGCCGTCACAGCCAGCCCGCGCAGCGGCAGTGCGAGTGTCGGCGCTGGCATCGGCTGTGAGCATCATCACGGGCATGTTGGCCGTCGTGGGCTGCTGCTTGAGGTATTTCATCGCCTCAATGCCGTTCACATCGGGCAGGTTGTAGTCCATCAAAATGAGATCGGGCAGATGTTCAAAAGCGGCGTCCACGCCGTCGCGGGCGGTTTCTGCCACAATCACGTCGATGTCTTCGCGGCGCAGCATCTTTTGCACCAGGGTTGCATTGACGATGTTATCTTCGACGTAAAGAACGGTGATCCAGGCCATCGTGTGTTTATCTCACTTGTCGGTTGAATAGGTGCGGGGCAAGATGCTATCGTTCTACATGAATTTCACAAACGGTATTCTAACAGTAAAAGCTGTAAACGCAATTCGCGGTTAGCAAATGTGTTTGAAAGCAGTTTGTTTTATGTCGCGGTTTTCGGGTAGGCACAGGCTGACGCGGCGCGTCTAGGCTTGCTAAAATGGCGCTATGAACACAAACCGACTCCGACAAGCTGCACTGCTGACGACCTTCGCGGTTATTGTGGGCCTTGTGGTTGGGCTTTACGCCTATGTGCTGCACGGCCTGCCGCCCATTGATGACCTCAACGCCGGGCTGGCCCTGCCATCCACGCGCATTTTTGACCGTCACGAGCGCCTGCTGTATGAAATCACCCCGGAAGGCACCGGGCGCAACTCCGTGCTGACGTTAGACGAGATACCTGCTCACTGCCGCAACGGCGTCATTGCCACCGAAGACGCCGCGTTCTACAACCACGCGGGCGTGAGTGTACGCGGCATTGCGCGGGCATTATGGGTGAACGTGCGCGGCGGCGAGGTCATCGCGGGGGGCAGCACCATCACGCAGCAGGTGGCCCGTAACCTGCTTTTAGACCCACAAGCCCGTGCAGAGCGCACACTCCGGCGCAAGCTGCGCGAGGCGGTGCTGGCAGTGCGCTTGCAGCGGGCACACACCAAAGATGACGTGCTGGCGTTGTGGCTCAATCAAACGGACTTCGGCAACCTGGCCTACGGGATAGACGCTGCCGCCCGCGCCTACTTCGGCAAACCCGCCGCCGACCTGTCGCTGGCGGAGTGTGCGCTGCTGGTGGGGCTGCCTCAATCGCCTGTGCTGTATGACCCGCTGACCAACCCGGACGCGGCCAAAACCCGCCAGGGCACGGTGCTGCGCCTGATGACCGAGCAGGGCACCATCACAGAAGCGGAGGCCGACGCCGCCACCGAGGATGAATTGCAATACGCCGCCATCCCCTATCCCATCGAAGCGCCGCACGCCGTCATGACCGTGTGGCGGCACCTGGAAGACACCTACCCGGACGCGCTCTACAATGAAGGGCTGGATGTGGTCACCACGATTGACCTGGACTGGCACAATGCCGCCGAGCGTATCACGCAGCGCGAACTGGACCGCCTCAACCACCCGGAAGACGCCAACATGCTGCCCGCCAATGCGAACAACGCCGCCGTTGTGGTGCTGCACCCGGCTACGGGCGAGGTGTTTGTGATGCTGGGCAACCCAAACTACTTCGATGACCGCACCAGCGGCAACACCAACTTTGCGCTGTCGCCGCGCCAGCCGGGCAGCACGCTCAAGCCGTTCACCTACGCTGCTGCCATGAACCCGGCCCATCCCAACCCCTGGACGGCAGCCACCCTGCTTATCGACGTGCGGACGCCGTTTATCACGCGGCGACTGGAAAGCTACGTGCCCGCCAACTTCGACCTGCAAGAACACGGCCCCGTCACCGTGCGCGAGGCGCTCGGCTCGTCCTATAACATCCCGGCGGTGCTGGCCGTCGAGGAAGTCGGCGTGAGTCCGTTCATCCAGTTTATGACCGGGTTGGGCGTCACTTCCCTGAGTGAAAACGCCGAGGTTGACCTATCCGTCACGCTGGGCGGCGGTGAGGTGCGCCTGCTCAACCTGACAGCGGCTTACGGCGCATTAGCCAACGGCGGCACCCGCGTGGAACCGTCTTTAATCCGTAGTGTGACCACTGCGGGCGGCAAGGTGCTGTACACTCAGCGCCCACAGGTTGGCACCCGTGTGCTAGACGAGCGCGTGGCCTACATCATCACGGATATACTGAGCGACGACAGCGCCCGGAGGCCCGGTTTTGGCCCCAACAGCATCCTGAATATTGGGCGTGCCGCCGCTGCCAAAACAGGCACCACTACTGACTTCCGCGACAACTGGGTGATGGGCTACACGCCAGAACTCGTCGTGGGGGTGTGGGTGGGCAATGCAGACTACACCCCCATGATTGACGTGACCGGGCTAACGGGCGCTGGCCCCATCTGGCACCACACCATCCGCACCCTGAGCGCCGACCTGCCGGAAAGCACGTTTACCCGTCCAAGTGGGCTGGAACGCGCCGAAATCTGTTCACTCAGCGGCAAGCTGCCCACCGATGCGTGTACGTCCACACGCCAGGAGTGGTTCGTGGCGGGTACCGCCCCCACAGAGCGGGACGACATGCACCAGACCTACACAGTGGATACGGTCACGGGGCAGTTAGCAGATGACGCCACGCCGCCGGAGCGCCGCGCCGAACAGGTGTTTGTGGTGCTGCCCCCGGAGGCGCGGGCGTGGGGCGTGCGCAGCGGCTTCCCGCAGCCGCCCACTGCCGCCGAACCCGTCGCGGGGCGGGTGCGCGTGCTGTCGCCAGACCCGTACACCGTCTATGAAATCAGTCCGGTGCTGCCGATTCACACACAGCGGGTGAAGCTGGCCGCCGCCACCCCGGTCGATACCGCCCGCGTGACCTACCGCCTCAACGGGGAGGCCGTTGCGGTAGTGGAAGCCGCGCCGTTCGAGGCGTGGTGGCAGCTAGCAGTGGGCGACTATGAGCTGGCGGTAGAGATCACAAGCACGAGCGGGGAAACTGTCACGCTGGAGCCGGTGCCGTTTGCAGTGGTGCCGTTCCAGGCGGCGGGGTCATTCAGCGGGCCGTGACGCGGCCAAACCCGCAAGGTGTGCCAACAGGGCTTTTGCAAAGTTGCATGGCTGATGATTGGGCGCTGCCCAAACCCGTCACTTTTTTCAAAAAGTGAACAAAAACTTGCCTTTTCGGACGCAAAGCGTCCGAAAACA
>DAOTTY010000020.1:0-65564 GCA_034437575.1 Anaerolineae bacterium
TCCGGCACGCGCAGACGATGGCCATCGGCCTGATTGCGATGATCTTCTTCGCCGCGATTGACTATCGCTACCTGCGGCGGTTGGCCCTGCCCATGCTGCTGGCCGTAATCGGCGCGTTGGCGGCGGTGCTGCTGTTCGGCGACGATGCGTTTGGTGCGCGGCGCGGCTTGATTGGCGGGCGCTTTCAGCCGGGTGAGGCGGCGCAGTTCGTGACTGTGGTTTACATGGCGGCCTGGCTTAGCGGCAAACGGACGAAAATCCGCAGCATTACCTATGGGTTGGTACCGTTTGCAGTGCTGGTGGGCATTATCGGCGGGCTGGTGTTGCTGCAACCTGACCTGAGTACAGCGGCAATCATTTTTATCACTGCCGGGCTGATGTTCTTTTTGGCCGGGGCAAATGTGTTTCACATCGGTATTGCCGGCGTGGGCATTACCGCCGCCGCTTTCGTGATGATCCAGCAGTTAAGTTATGCCCAGGACCGCATCGCTACCTACTTCAGCGGTATTCAAGACCTGACGCAAACCAACTACCACGTTCAGCAAGCGGTGTTGGCGTTCATTCGTGGCGGGTTTTTCGGCGTTGGGTTGGGCGCTGGTCGCCAGAAGTTCGGCTACCTGCCTGCCCCGCACACCGACAGTATTTTCGCGTCGATTGGCGAGGAGTTGGGTATCCTGGGTGCGTCTTTGGTACTGGTGCTGTATGCTGTGTTTGTCTTTCGCGGCATTGTCATTTCTGCCCGTGCCAAGGACAGTTTTGGGGCGCTGTTAGTTATCGGCGTGACGATCTGGCTGGTATCGCAAGCTCTGCTCAACATTGCTGTGATGACCGCTGCGCTGCCCTCAACCGGTGTGCCGCTGCCCCTGGTGAGCTACGGCGGTTCCTCAATGACGGCCCTGCTAGCGGGCCTTGGTATGATGCTCAGTGTGTCGCGGGTGACTGCCCGGCAAGACACGCCCTCAGAACGGAGAACCTCGCGTGCAACTACTCATCGCAGCGGGCGGGACGGGGGGCCACGTATACCCGGCTCTCGCCGTCGCCGAGGCGGTACGCAAACATCGCCCCGGCAGTAGGCTGCATTTCGTTGGCAGCAAGCAGGGTTTTGAGCGGCCCCTGGTAGAAAACAGTGAGGTCGTGTTCGATTCTTATGATGAGGTGCGGGCCGGGCCACTGCACGGCGTAAACCCGCTGCGGGCGCTTGTGAGCCTGGGTCAGCTTATGGTTGGGGTTGGGCAGTCGGTTCGCATCCTGCGGGCGCACAAACCCCATGTGATCTTACTGACGGGCGGCTGGGTGTCTTTCCCGGTGGCAGTGGCCGCCCGGCTGCTGAGTATTCCTATTGTCATCTTCGTCCCTGACATCGAACCCGCACTGTCGATCAAAGTGCTGCGTCACCTGGCAAAGCAGATTGCCGTTGCCATTCCTGAGTCGCGCTATCACTTCCGTGAGGAAAAGGTGACGACGGTTGGCTATCCGCTGCGTGGGGCACTGCTGGCAGCCACCCGCGAGGCTGCTGTCGCTCACTTTGACCTGAACCCTGACCGCAAGACGCTGCTCATATTTGGGGGCAGCCGGGGTGCCCGCACACTGAACACAGCGCTGGTGGCTGTTTTGCCACAACTCCTTGCAGACGGCGTGCAGATTGTTCACGTCAGCGGCACACTGGATTATGAGCGCGTCAAAGCAGAAACGGACAATCTGGCTGACGCTGAACATTATCATCTGTTTGCGTACCTGCACGACGAGATAGGATTGGCGCTGGCCGGGGCCGATTTGGTGCTGAGCCGTTCTGGGGCAGGGGTGCTGGGGGAGTTCCCACTGTTTGAACTGCCATCCGTGCTGGTGCCGTACCCGTTCGCGTGGCGCTATCAGAAGGTCAATGCGGATTACCTGACGCAGCGCGGCGCAGCCGTCACCCTTATAGATGAGCAAATGGCAGAAACACTTTACCCCACCCTGCGCGAATTGTTCACGAATGAGGCACAACTTGCTAAAATGCGGGCAAGTGTGGGGCAGCTTGCCCAACCGGATAGCGCTCGCCGGATGGCGGATTTACTGGCGGCAGCGGCACAGGAGGACTGAGGGGCAATGATCCAACTGGTAGGTGTGATGTGGACGATGGCGACGTTCTTCGCCATCATCGGCTTCCTGCGCGGCATCAACAAAGAAGTTATTTCCATGTCCGGCATCATCTTGGCGCTGTTTGGGCTTTTTCAGTTTGACCAGTACATTCGCGGGGCATTGCAGGGTGCGGGCGTTTCCAACACGCAGATATTTCTTGTGCAGTCGGCCATTTTTATCATTGTTGTGTTCTTCGCGTATCAAACGAGGGCACTCGGCATGGAGGGCGACGACGGCGATGGGCGGGGAGAGATTCAATCCAATGTGATTGGTGCCATCCTGGGGTTTATTAACGGTTATCTAATCTGGGGCACCATCTGGTACTTCCTGGACATTAACCAGTACCCACTGGACCCCTACGTGGTCGCCCCCGCCCCCAACTCCCCCAGTGAGCAGGCGCTGAACCTGCTGCCGCTTGTGTGGATGGCGGGTGGCCCCGGCGGCAGCGGCGATTTTTTGGCCATCGCCGTAATTGTGCTGTTTCTCATTGTGCTGATTGTGATCTAATGCGATGATCTTTCAGGATGTACGGCATATTCACATTGTCGGAGTGGGCGGCACGGGCATGTCTGCGATTGCGCGGGTGCTGCTGGAACGCGGCTTCACCGTGTCCGGCTCTGACCGTGCCAAAAGCGGCCTCGCGCTGGCGTTAGAGCGTGATGGGGCGGCGGTCTATGTGGGCCATGCGCCAGGCAACATCACAGGCGCAGATATGCTCGTTGTGTCGTCCGCTGTGCCAACATCTAACCCGGAGATTGCCGCTGCTCGTGAGCGGGGCATCCCGATTTACAAGCGCCAGCAAGTTCTCTCTCACCTGATGAGCGAGCAGCATGTGGTCGCCGTTGCCGGGACGCACGGAAAAACCACGACAACAGCAATGATCGTGCATTTGCTGCGCGAGATGAGGTTTGACCCCGGCTACATCCTGGGCGGGGTGATGGCCAACACCGGGACCAACGCAGCCAGCGGCACCACCGATACCTTCGTCATTGAGGCGGACGAGTACGACAATGCTTTTTTGGGCCTCTATCCCGAAATTGCAGTGGTGACCAACATTGAGCATGACCACCCGGACTTCTTCAAAACCGAAGCAGACTTAACAGCGTCATTCTGGCAGTTTGCCGCCCGCCTCCCCCGCGATCACGGCATCCTGATTGCCTGTGTGGACGACCCCGGCGCGATGGCGCTCGCAGCAGAGATGCGGGCACAAAAGCGGCTCGTGTTCACCTACGGCCTGGGAGAGAACGCCAACCTGCGGGCGGTGAACATCGCCATACAGGACGGCATCACCGCGTTTGATGTGGTGCAGGGCAGCGTTACACATGGCCGCGCCGAACTCACTGTGCCGGGGCAGCATAATGTGCAAAACGCACTGGCGGCGCTGTATGTTGCAGGCCCCGGTCATGACCACGCGCTCAGCGATGTCATTCCACATCTGCGGACGTTCAAGGGAACAGGTCGGCGCTTCGACGTGCGAGCAGACCGTGACAACATCGTTGTGATTGATGACTATGCCCACCATCCTACAGCGATTCGTGCAACAATCGCCGCCGCCCGCACCCGCTACCCGAACCGTGCGCTGTGGGTCGTGTGGCAGCCGCACACCTACTCCCGCACGCAAACCCTATGGGCAGACTACCTGCCTGCGTTCGACGGCGCAGATCACCTGCTGGTCACGGACATCTACGCGGCGCGTGAAGAACCTATTAACGGCGTGAACAGCGCGGCCATCGTCGCCGCAATACAGCACCGACAAGCCCACCATACCCCGTCACTGGCCGCTGCGACCACGACCCTGCTCAACAACGTGCAGGCCCCCGCTGCCATCCTGATCTTGAGCGCCGGTGACGCTCCACAAATCGGTATCGACTTCCTGGCGGGGCGCTCTTGAACGCCCTCGAACGCCTGATTGGGGATGATGTGCTGCGCGATGAGCCGCTGGCCAAATACACCGCAGCGCGTTTAGGTGGCCCGGCGGATATGCTCTATGTGGCGAAGGAATCAAGTGAGAAACTGGCTGACGTGATGCAAACAGCGTGGCAGCACGGCGTCCCCGTGCGCGTGATTGGCGGTGGGGCGAACGTGCTTGTGTCTGATAAGGGCGTGCGCGGGCTGGTTGTCGTCAACCGCATCAAGGAAATCACGTTCGGTCATGGGTTAGATAGCGGCATTGTGCATGTGACAGCCGGGGTAAGCCTGACGACATTGGCAAATCGCTGTGCGTCACAGGGGCTAAGCGGCTTTGAGTGGGCTGTCAGCGTGCCCGGCACTATTGGCGGGGCGGTGGTCAACAATGCGGGCGCTCACGGCGGTGACATGAGCGACAGTGTGTGGCAGGTGGTCATGGTAGACGCTGAGAACGGCCAGCAAACACTGTGGCCAAAGGATTTGGCGTATGATTATCGCACCTCCGCTCTCAAGGCACGCCCGGACAAACGCTTTTTGGTGCTGGCAGCCACGCTTGCTCTAGCCCTTGGGAACGAGACCGAAATCCGGGCAGCAATGGCCGAGTTCCAGGCGCGGCGCAAGCGCACTCAGCCGCCAGGGGCCAGCCTGGGCAGCATCTTCAAAAACCCACCGGGCGACTACGCCGGGCGACTCATCGAAGCGGCTGGACTGAAAGGCTACACCATCGGTGGGGCAGCCGTTTCTGAGCTGCACGCGAACTTCTTCATCAACCGGGATAGGGCAACAGCAACGGACTATCACGCGCTCATCTGTCATGTGCAAGCGCAAGTGCGGGCACAGTTCGGTGTGCAGCTTGCGCCGGAAATTGAATTGATAGGCGAATCGTTCTGATTGCCAAGATGGCCAGTCTCCGCTAGGATAAGCGATGAATGAGTGTAAGTTTCAGGACAACCCAACTTGGCCACCGGTTCACAAAGAGCATCAAAGGCACGGCACCGGGCGCAGCGCCGCCGCCCCGCCATCTGGCGTGGGCCGATTGGCAGCAGCCAATCTACAGAGCGCCCCGTCTCGCACGGGGTCGAACGACGCTTCAAGCTCAACTGGCGGCTGGCAAGTGTGGCGATTGTTGTTTGTATGGTGGCTCTACTGGGCTTATTCTTTGCAACCGATGCGTTCTACGTCCATACCATTGCAGTTGGTGGATTAGAAACGCTGACGAAAGAAGAAGTTTTCGCGCTTACACAGGTGGCTAATTTTCACCTGTTCTGGATTGACCCGGAGCAGGTGGAGGCGAACTTAACCGCTTCCACAACGATTTCTGACGCGCAGGTGCGGTTAGGCTGGCCGCCGCAAATGGTACAAATCGTCATTCAGGAACGTCAGCCCGCGCTCATCTGGGAACAGGCGGGCGTGGCCACATGGATTGACCTGCAAGGACAGGTGATGCAACTGCGCGAAGACCGCCCAAATCTGATCCGGGTGTCCTATGATGGACTGGCCGATGGGCCGATGGGACCAAACGACCGCGTATCCGAAGATGTTGTCCTGGGTGCGCTGCAACTGCGCGACCTGCTCACGGATGTTGACATCATTCGTTATAATCCAGACCTCGGACTGGGCTTCCGCGATGCCCGTGGTTGGGATGCCTGGTTCGGTGTTGGGACGGACATGCCGGATAAAATTCTGATTTACAACGCGCTCGTGGATAACTTGCAAGGGCGTGGCATCCAGCCGACAGTGGTTAATGTATCTGATCCCGATGCTGCATACTATTCGACGTTACTGGGACGTTGAACCAACATGAGTGATCTGGTCGTCGGTATCGACGTAGGAACGAACAAAATCTGCACGCTGGTAGGGGAGGTGCGCGACGACGATATTTTTGTCGTGGGTGCGGGCATTGAACCCAGCCAGGGGATGAAGAAAGGCGTTGTGAATGACATCGGTTCGCTGACGGCGGCGGTGTCTGCGTCCGTCCACAAAGCAGAGCGTGTTAGCGGCTACGACATCAAACAGGCGTTCGTCAGCGTGGCCGGGAATCACATCGCCTCCATGAACAGCCGGGGCGCGACGGGCATCAACGGCCAGCGCGGTGTTAGCCTGGACGACATTGACCGGGCGATGGATTCCGCACGGGCGATTGCGATCCCGCACAACCGCGAGGTGCTGCATGTGGTGCCGCGCAGTTACGCGCTAGACGGCCAGGACCGCGTCCGCAGCCCGGTGGGGATGCACGGCTTTCGGTTGGAGGTGGAGGCGCACATTATCACAGCGTCTACAACCAGCCTGGCCAACCTGGAGCAGGCGGTTGAGTCTGCCCATGTGTTTGTGGACCGCTTTATCCTGAACCCGCTGGCGTCCGGCGATGCTATCCTGACGGACGCTGAGCGCGAAATGGGCGTGGTGGTCATCGACATTGGCGGCGGCACCACAGACATCGCCATTTTCATCGAAGGGACGGTGTGGCACGCTGCCGTGATTCAAGTGGGGGGTGACCATGTGACCAATGACATTTCCACGTTGTTTCACCTACCCTTCTACGATGCGGAAGCCGTCAAGCTAAAATACGGTCACACCATCCCCAGGCAACTGGATGTGAACGAGACGTTTTTAGTACAGCCGTTCGGTGAGGGCTATCCGAAGGAAATCAAGCGGATGGAACTGGCCGAGGTGGTCGAAGCCCGTGTGGAAGAAACATTCGAGATGGTGCAGCGGGAAATCAAGCGCAGCGGGTATGATGGGCTGCTGCGGGCAGGGGCTGTGCTAACGGGCGGCGGCGCACAGTTGCCGGGGATGCGCGACATGGCCGAGGGCGTGTTCGGCTTCCCGGTGCGGGTGGGCAAGCCGGAAAAGCTCACCGGCATGGCGGATAACCTCAAGCACCCCGCCTACAGCACCAGTGTGGGGTTGCTGCGTTTAGGGTTGCAGATGGACACAGTGGCACCCGTCAGCCGTGAGAATGGTTACAGTATGATTGACCGGGCATTGGGGCTGCTGCGGCGGCTGCTGCCCGACGTAGACTAGCATCCCAACAGGTGTTGGTTGCGAAGTCTGTGTGAACGCATAGAATATAGGCGATTTGTTCAAACGAAGTGAGTTGAAGGGCTGAAGGGATAACGTTATGGATGAGTTCACCCCCGGTGAGAATTTTGCACAGATAAAGGTTGTTGGCGTAGGCGGCGGCGGTGGCAACGCGGTCAACCGTATGATTAGCGAGGGACTTGGCGGGGTGGACTTCGTCGCAGTCAATACTGACAACCAGGCCCTTATGATGTCCAAAGCCAAAACGCGGGTTCGCATTGGCGATAAGCTGACGCGGGGCCTGGGTGCAGGTGGCAACCCCGACGTGGGCAAAAAAGCCGCTGAGGAAAGCCAGGACGAACTTTACGAAATCCTGCGCGGCTCAGACATGGTGTTCATTGCGGCAGGCATGGGCGGCGGCACGGGTACGGGGGCCTCTGCGACTATCGCACAAATTGCGAAGGAACTGGGCGCGTTGACCATCGGCGTGGTGACCAAGCCCTTCACGTTTGAGGGGTCGCGGCGCATTCAATCAGCAGAAGCCGGTATCGAAATGCTCAAGACGCAGGTCGATACGCTCATCGTCATTCCTAACGACCGCCTGCTTCAGATGGCCGATAAACGTGCCACGCTGCAACAGGCATTCACTCTGGCTGATGATGTGCTGCGCCAGGGTATTCAGGGGATTTCCGAATTGATTACCGTACCTGCACTCATCAACCTGGACTTTGCCGACGTGCGGACGATCATGTCTGAGGGTGGTGCTGCACTGATGGCCGTCGGCCATGCAAACGGCGACGACCGCGCCCGCGCCGCCGCCGAAGATGCGATTAGCAGCGGCCTGCTGGACGTGACCATCGACGGGGCACGGGGCATTTTGTTCAACATCACTGGTGGCAGTGACTTGACGCTGTTCGAGGTCAATGAGGCCGCTGCTATCATCAAGGAAAGCGCCCACCCCGAAGTGAATATGATCTTTGGTGCCCAAATTGACGAGTCACTGGGCGACGAGGTTCGCATCACAGTGATTGCAACGGGGTTTGAGCAGAGCCGCGTGCAAACCCGGATGCAGCAAAACCAGAATCAGCGCCAGGCACCGCAGCAGCAGCGGCCCGCCCCCCGGATGCAGCCGTCTGAACAGCCGCACACGCAGGCCCCACCCCCACGTCAGGCCCCGCCCCCGCAACCGCAAAGCATACCCCAGGAACAGCCCCCCGCGCAGCCGGACTATAACGTGTATGACGAGTACGACGAATCTGACACGGACCTGCCTGCGTTCATTCGCCGCCGCCGCAATAAGCGTTCCGACTAGTATTATCCCCACAGCAAAACCGAACTGATGTCTCCCTGTAGGTTCACAGGGAGACGCTTTCCTATTGCGACAAAATTGATCCGTTAAGAACCGTCTTGATAGATTACAGTCGTGGGATACGTGGGTTTCAGTGGGATTTCTGTTACATCAACCGACGTTTTTCTAACCAAAGCACGGCCAGATTATAGCGTCATTTGGGGGACAAGCCGGGACATCCGTGCTAGAATTTTGGGACAATACAGGGCTGAATTGCTCGGTTAAGCACACGCTGTCAACGTTACAGCTAAAACAGCCCAATTTGTCGGCGGTTTGCCGTCCTCTCACTCGGCAAACCGCTCGTTTTCATTCCGCTACAAACTAGACTATGCAAAGGAACTGCTCTATGGTTCAACAGGCCCAAGACCATAATGCGCTGCACCAACTCGGCTACAAAATCTTCCTGGATCGGTACGCCCTCAAGGATATGAAGCGCGAGACGCTTGCGGTGGGCGACACGGTCATCGTCGTGGTAGACCCACAAACCGGCCAGCGTGAAATTGGCACCGTGAAGGCGATTAACCTGCCGGAGGTCGAGATTGATCTCGTTCTTGGCGACACCGTCAAGCGTGATATTGAACACGTTGATAAACCGCTGGAAACCACCCCCGAACAGATGATGGACCGGGTAGCACGCGGCGTAGCCAGTGTTGAAAAGACCGACAACCTGCGCGAAGACTGGCGTGGGAAGTTCCGCTGGCTGCTGGATGGCTGGAAGTTCGTGCCCGGTGGGCGCATCCTGACGGCGGCAGGCACCGACCAGGATTTGACCTATTACAACTGCTACGTCATTCCCTCCCCCAAAGACTCCCGCGAGGGCATTATCACCACACTGGGCCAGATGACCGAAATTATGTCACGCGGCGGCGGTGTGGGGATTAACCTGTCCACGCTGCGCCCGCGTCATGCTTACGTTAAAGGCGTGAATGGTCGTTCTAGTGGGTCGGTGAGCTGGGGGGCGCTGTACAGCTTTGTCACGGGCCTGATTGAACAGGGCGGTTCAAGGCGAGGGGCATTAATGCTCATATTAAATGACTGGCACCCGGACGTTTTTGACTTTATTAACGCAAAGCGTGAGATGGGCAAAGTCACCAATGCTAACATCAGCGTGGGCGTATCTGACAAGTTGATGGAAGCAGTTAAGGCCGACGGCGACTGGGAGTTGGTTTTCCCAGATACATCCGACCCGGATTACGATACGCTGTGGGACGGCGACCTGGAAACGTGGATGGCCAGTGGGCGCAAAGTCATCCCCTACAAGACGGTTAAAGCGCGTGAAGTCTGGCACGCCATCATTGAGAGTGCGTGGGCCAGTGCCGAACCGGGCGTGTGGTTCCGTGAGCGCAGCAACAAAATGGCCAATAGCTGGTACTTTAATCCGCTGATTAGCACCAACCCATGTGTGACGGGCGACACACGCATTTACACCGACAAGGGCATGATTCCCGCGCAAGAACTGTTCGACGACGAAACCGAGTTTGAGGCCGTGATTGACGGGCGCTTTGGCACAGAACGCAGCACAACGCCAGCAAGCCGCGTCTTCATGACCGGGCATAAGCCAGTTTTCAAGCTGCAAACCGAGGAAGGGTATTCTATCCGGGCCACGGCAGACCACCGCTTTATGACGCCGGGGGGCTGGGTGGAACTGCAAGACTTGCAATCAGGTGACAGCGTTCACATCCTCAACCGCAAGGGCGGCTTTGGCCGCGAAGGGTCACTTGAGGAAGGCCGCACCCTCGGTTGGCTGGTGGGGAATGATCTGGTTGAGCCAATGATGGGGCGTACTCGCACCTACAACGCCGGTATCGTTAATGTCGGCGGGCGTGACGAAGCGCGGCTGCGGACGCAGGTTGCGGCCTACGGGCTGGTGGAAAACAAGCATCAGGTGCCGGAAGTCGTCTTTCGGGGCACGGAGGAGATGCAGCGCGGCTTCCTGCAAGCGCTCTTCACCGCAGATGGCAGTGTGCAAGGAACGGTTGCAAAGGCCCTGTCGGTACGGCTGGCGTCCAGTACGCTGAGCATACTGCAAGACGTGCAAAAGCTGCTCGGTAACTTCGCTATTGCCTCCCGCATCTACACGGAGCAACATAAAGCACAGGCCAAACTCATGCCAGACGGTAAGGGCGGCTTGAGGGAATACCAGATCAGAGCGCAGCACGAACTGGTCATCTCGCGGACGAATCTCGTTCAGTTTGCTGACGAAATCGGCTTTTTGCTGGCGCATAAGCAAACCGCACTGCGCGAGCAACTCGCATCCTATGCGACTGGCCCGCGTGCAGAGTCGTTCACGGCGAAAGTTGCTTCCGTCACATCAGAGGGTATCGAACCTGTCTACGACCTGACGGAACCCCTGACGCACTCTTTTATCGGAAATTATTTCGTAATACACAACTGCGGTGAACAGCCGTTGGGCGCATTCTCAGTTTGTAACCTGGGCGCGATCAACCTGGCGAAGTTCTACGATGATGCCCACAACGACGTAGACTGGGATGCCCTGCGCGACACGGTTCACTACGCCACACGCTTCCTCGATAACGTGATTGACACCACCCCCTACTTCTTCGAGGAAAACCGCGACATCCAGCAAAACGGTGAGCGGCGCGTGGGCCTGGGCACAATGGGCATTGCGGAGCTGATGGTCAGGTTGGGCGTGCGCTACGGCAGTGATGAAAGCGTGCAGTTCATTGACGATATTTACCGCTTCATTGCCCGCGAAGCCTACATCACATCCGCGCATCTGGCGGAAGAAAAGGGGACGTTCCCGCGCTTTGAAGCGGAGAAGTTCCTTGAAAGCGGCTACATGCAAGCTATGGACGAGGATGTCCGCGAGTTGGTTAAGGCAAAGGGCACCCGCAACGTGACGCTGCTCACTCAAGCCCCGACTGGCTGCGTCGCGCCAGATACACTGGTCAGTACCTCAACTGGCATGACACCTATTGTAGAGTTGGGTGATCCGAATGGCCAGCAGTGGCAACTGATGACACGCGACGTTCACACAGACAGCGGACTCCGTAAGACATCCCACTTTTATATCAACGGGTTCGCGCCTGTGAAGAAGGTCACAACAGCACACGGATTCAACATCACTGCAACGCATAATCACCGCTTGCGTGTGGTTGATCCAGAGGCGGGCTATGTGTGGCGACGTATGGATGAACTGCAACCAGGGGACCGTGTGGTGCTGAAGCGCAATACGCTGGGTAAGGGTGAAACCGTTGAATTGACCCCGGTTGAGCAGGGCAGCCGTTCCATGAGTAAGCTACCCCAGCAAATGACCCCCGCCTTTGCCGAATTGTTGGGCTATTACATGGGCGATGGTTACACGAAACAACGTGGTGGCCTACATCTCGTGATTACCCAGCGCGACCCGGACTTGCTTGACTACATGCAAGACCTGATGCGGCAGGTGTGGGGTGACCGCTATGTCGGCATTGAAGAGCGTGTGGGCTGCTGGACGGCGAACCTCACAGGCTACTACATCCCGCGCTTTTTTGAAGCCAACGGGATGCTGAAGCCCGCTGGCAACGAAGGGGAAGGGGCCGCCGGAGCGTTCATCCCCAATAAAGTGCTACAGGCCGGTCGTGAATGTGTTGCGGCATTCCTGCGTGGCTTGTTTGAGGCAGACGGTAGCATCGGTCGCGGGACGATCACGCTCAACTCCACATCGCAAAAACTTGTCCGGCAAGTGCAAATGGCGCTGCTGGGCCTGGGCATTGTGGCGACCATACGCGAGATGCCAGAGCAGTCATCTCGTTACGGCGATTGTCCGTTTTATGAGCTGCGTCTGCTCAATCGGCGTGAGGGCCAGCGCTTTGTAGAACGGGTTGGTTTCATCAGCCAACGCAAGCGTGAACGCAGTGCAGACCTGGGTACGGTGTCTGATCGTGGTGACAACATCAAAGCACCAGCACTATTGCAGGACTTCTATGCAACTTCGCAGGGCCTCAAAAACGATGTTCGGCAGACCATTATCGGGCGTGTGTCTAACGGTGCAGTAACGCAGCAGTTCGTCAGTGAGATGGTTGAAGCACACCCGCAGTTGTCTCAGTCTCAACTGGCAGAACTGATTGCCATAGACGTGTTTATTGACGATGTCGCCACCATAGAGGATGGCGAGTGCCACACCTACGACATCTCCGTACCAGATAACAAGACGTATATCGCAAATGGTTTCGTTTCGCATAACACAACCGGAACAATGGTAAACACATCTACCGGCATTGAGCCGTTCTTCTCGTGGGTGTACTACCGTAAAAGCCGCCTGGGCTTGCACGAAGAGCAGGTGCCGCTGGCGAAGGAATTCTACGCGGAGAACCCGGACGCCAGTGAACTGCCGGACTACTTCGTCACGGCGATGGACCTGTCACCGACCGAACACGTTCGGGTACAGGCTGCGTTCCAGCGCTGGATTGACTCCGCGATCAGCAAAACGTGCAACGTGCCGCGTGAATACACCGTCGAGCAGGTGGCCGAACTATACGAGTATATGTACGACCTGGGCTGCAAGGGTGGCACCATCTACCGTGATGGCAGCCGCGACGAGCAGGTGCTCATGCTCAAAAACGAGGATGAGGATAATAAACAGACCGAAACGAAAGCAGAGCAGGCTCAAGTTGCAGCGCCTGCCCAGGTTCAGAAGAAGGCCACACCAGCCACAAAGGTCCCGACGAAAGCCGCACAGGTTTCTACGCCCCACCGCGTTTACCCGCGCCCGAAGCAGCTCCAGGGCATCACGGTGAAGACGCACACCCCGTTCGGTACAGCCTATATCACCATGAACCAGGATGAATACGGCTACCCATTTGAGGTGTTCATCACGTCACCGGGTAAGGCGGGCAGCGACCTGCAAGCCGACGCTGAGGGCCTGGGCCGCATGATCTCGCTGTCCCTGCGGACGACAGCCCCGCAAAACCGCCGTGAGATGCTCAAGCTAGTGATTGAGCAGTTGCGCGGCATCGGTGGGACGCGCTCGGTTGGGTTTGGGCCGCAGCGGGTGGCCTCCTTGCCAGATGCCGTATCTCGTGCGCTGGAGGAGACTTTCTTCGCTCAGGAAGAGCAGCAGCAGTTGCAGCTTCCTATCCCGGAAGCGCAGCCGAACATAACCGTTGGCAGCGATGAAGTCACCCTCAGCGGCGCGGATATGTGCCCGTCGTGCGGGACAATTTCGCTGATTCGTGCAGAAGGCTGCCGCAAATGCCTGACCTGCGGCTACAGTGAGTGCTAAATCGCTGACGAGCCACTCACTTGTCTTGCCACAATAAACGTCTGGATCGCCTAGTTGAAAAGACCGAATTCTATACGGACAAGAAGACGGGTCAGGAGAAACGACGCTCGCCCGTGACCAGGAATGAGCACTATCGCCAAATGTTGCGGCAAGTCAAACAGAACCAGATTCCGTTCCGCTATGTACTCAATGATGTCTGGTTTGCCTCGGCGGACAGTATGATGTTTGTCAAACACGAACTGGAGCGGGAATTTGTCATGCCGCTGAAAACCAATTGCAAAGTCGCTTTGAGCCTTGAGGACAAAAAGCAAGGTCGTTACGAGCGTGTCGATACACTGGCGATTGAACCGGATACCGCCCTGACCCTACTATCTGGAAGAGGTCGATTTCCCCTGCACCTGGTCAAACAAGTCTTCACAAGCGGTAGGGGGGTTGATTCGCGGCTCGCAACATCAGGGGTGTCTCGATAGCCTGATCTGAATATTGCATCTGACCGCCGCGCTGACGCTTGCCTCTTGGCTCAGGGTGTCAGTTGGCCAGCACCTCTTCATCAATCCATACGGTCAAGGAGCCTCGTTGCACGAGGCTTCTTGTAGGCTTTCCAGTTCCGGGGACGGTAGACCGCCTTCTTGCTCACTGACTTGTCCTTGTTGACGGCTTTGCATCCTGTTTACCCAATTTCCAGTTTATTCAACAACGTCCTAACCAGGAGAAAGACGAGTTGAAGGCTCATCATCAGAGTGATGATTTCTGCGTATTTCGGTGGTATCCAAATCAAAGTTGGAATTCTTACACCCCGTATATGGTTCCTCAGTCAAACTGTCATATAATCGTATACAACCTGAACACAACAACTCCCTGCAAACATCCCAATTGCAGCTTTCAGAGGAACCACTATGGCGAAAGACTACTACCAAACGCTCGGCGTTGACCGCGATGCTGACCAGAAAGAAATTAAGCGTGCCTTCCGGTCACTGGCGAAAAAACATCATCCCGACGCCAACCCAGACGACCCCTCCGCCGCTGACCGCTTCAAAGACATCAACGAAGCCTACGAGGTACTGAGCGACGAAACCAAGCGCCAGCAGTACGACCGCTTTGGCCCGGACTTCGCCAAGTACCAACAGGCGGGGGGCAACCCCTACGGCAGTGGGCGCGTCAACGTGGACTTCGAGAACATGAATGACATCCCGTTTGGCGATATGTTCGAGACGTTTTTTGGGGGCAGTGCCCAGGGGCGCGGGCGGCGCGGGGCCACCAACACCCGCTTCGACTACGGCCCATTTGCCGATTTCGCCGCTGCGGGGCAGGATATTGAGCATCAGGTGAGCATCACCTTGCGCGAAGCCTATGACGGCACCACCCGCCTGATTACCCGCGATGGCCGCCGTATGAGCGTCAAAATCCCGCGTGGCGCTCGCACGGGCACCAAAGTTCGGCTGCCGGGTGAGGGCGAAGCCGGGCACGGCGGCGGTTCCAGCGGTGATCTGTACCTGGTTATTGACATCCAAGAGGACAACACGTTTGAGCGCGACGGCGATGACCTGTACGTGGATGTGGACGTAGATGCCTTTACGGCCATGCTGGGCGGCAGTGCACAGGTCGAAACGATGGAGCGCCCCGTTAAAGTGAAGATTCCCGCCGGGTCACAGTCTGGGCGTAAGCTGCGCCTGAGCGGCAGGGGGATGCCCCACCTCAAAAATCCAGACGACCAGGGTGACCTGTACGCCCGCATTGTGATTACGGTGCCAGATCAGCTAACAGACGAGCAGCGCGAGCTGGCACAACGGCTCCGCGACTCGCTCAACAGCGCTTAAACCGCTCTACTCCCACTCGATGGTGCCGGGGGGCTTGCTGGTAATGTCGTAAACGACGCGGTTCACGCCGCGCACCTCGTTCACGATGCGGTTGCTCACCCGCGCCAGCAAATCATAGGGGAGCCGCGCCCAATCCGCCGTCATGAAGTCCTCAGTCGTCACCGCCCGAATGGCGATCACTTCTTCGTAGGTGCGCTCATCACCCATCACGCCGACAGCCTGCACGGGCAGCAGCACCGCAAACGCCTGCGATGTCCCTCCGTCATTCATGTAGCGCATCAGGTTGGCCTGCGTTAGTTCTTCGGTAAAGATGGCGTCAGCCTCACGCAGCTTAGCCAGCCGCTCAAATGTCACATCGCCCAGGCAGCGGATGGCCAGCCCTGGCCCTGGGAATGGCTGACGCCACACGATACGTTCTGGCAGGCCGAGTTCTTCGCCCACGCGCCGCACCTCGTCTTTGAACAGGTCGCGCAGCGGCTCTACCAGTTTGAATTGCAGGTCATCGGGCAGGCCCCCTACGTTATGGTGGCTTTTAATAACGCGGGCATTGCGGCTGGCAGCGGCGCTCTCGATCACATCCGGGTAGATGGTGCCCTGCGCCAGATAGGCGATGCCGGTATTTAGACGGCGGGCTTCTTCCGTGAAGGTGTCGATAAACACTTTGCCGATGATCTTCCGCTTTTGTTCCGGCTCTGTGACGCCCGCCAGAGACGCAATAAACGCCTCGCTGGCGTTGCGGGCGACGAGGTTCATACGCCGCTCGTTCTGGAAGACATGCACCACCTGTGTGGCCTCGTTTTTGCGGAGCATACCCGTGTCGATGAAAACCGCCACCAGCCGATCCCCAATCGCCTTCTGAATCAGCGCCCCGGCCACAGCAGAATCCACGCCGCCACTCAACCCAAGCAGCACGCGGCCTTCGCCGCCCACTTGCGCCCGGATGCCCTCAACAGCGGCTTCGATGAACGTCGCTGCTGACCACTTCTGTTCACATCCGGCAATGTCGATCACAAAGTTGCGTAACATCGTAGTGCCGTTGGGGGTGTGGCTTACTTCTGGGTGAAACTGCACGCCATAAAGCCGCTGTGCGTCGTTGCCGATGGCGGCATAGGGTGTGTTTGCTGTTTCTGCGATGGGGTCAAAACCGGGGGGCGGGGCGTCGATGCGGTCACCGTGCGACATCCACACATGCTGCTGCGAGTTCAGGCCGACGAACAACGGCGAGGCCCCTGCCGCAATTTGTGCGGACCCGTATTCACGTTCACGGGCCGGGCCAACCTGACCGCCCAGCGCATAGGTCATGGCCTGTAAGCCATAGCAAATGCCCAGCGTTGGTTTTTCCAGCACATACAGCGGCAGGCTGGGCGCGGCGGCGTTGTAAACGCTGTTTGGCCCGCCAGACAGGATAAACCCCTTTGGACTGTGCTGCATGACGGTTTCGGGGGGGTCGTCGGGGTGGAACACTTCTGCATAGACGTTCTGTTCGCGCACACGCCGTGCGATAAGCTGTGTGTACTGAGAACCGAAATCCAGAATGGCAATACCGCCCTCACGTGGGTCTGTCATGCTGCTTGCCTTTCCTGCGATGGCTTAATCGGCAACGACAATCTCACCGTTGCTCATGTCGGTGATGTTTGCCAGCGTTTCCACGGGAATATCCGCATAGCCCGCATTGTGCAGGCGTTCACGCCCGCTTTCAAAGCTCTTTTCCACCACGCAGCCGACGCCAACCAGGTTGGCCCCGGCACTTTTAACAATGCGTGCCATGGCTAACAGGGTTGCACCACTGGCCAAAAAGTCATCAATGATGAGGACGTTCTCGCCCGCGTGCAAAAACTCTGCCGAGACGAGTAAACTAACCTGGTCACCTTTGGTGTGGCTGGGGGCTGTTTCCAAAAAGACCGGCCCTGCCATCGTGATCGGCTTCTTTTTGCGAGCGTAGACGACGGGCACCCCCATTATCATGCCGGTGGCAATGGCCGGGGCAATCCCGCTGATTTCCGCCGTCAGAATACGATCCACGAGCAGGTCGTCAAAGCGGCGGGCAAACTCCTCACCGATTTGCTGCATCAGGTCTGGCTGAATTTGGTGATTGAGGATACTGTCGATTTTGAGAATGCCGTTGCCCAGGTTTTCGCCCTCGGCAATGATGCGCTCTCTAAGCAGTGGGAGTGTCATCGGCTGTTTCATCTCCTGTGTGTGGGGTAGCGCCCCCCACCTCTTCGAATACGTCCGCGAAGGCTGTGTCGAACGTGTAGCCCAGCGGCTTAAACACTTTGTATAACCCGGACCCGGCGATTTGCCCCGCCTCAGAGTTGAGCGCCGCAGTCATGGTCGCCTGATCCTCAAAATAGAGTTCCAGGATGCGATAATAGGGTGATTCGCCCTCCGGGCTGCCCAGGATGGTGACCACCTGACGGCGCTGAATATCCGGGATTTTTTCCACTATGCCTAAAAAGCGGGTGTAGCCGCCCTCAAACGCCCGCACGTCATCGCCGGGGTGGTGGAAGATAATCATGAATTTGACCATATTGATTTTTAACCGAGTAGTTCAGTGGGGGCGTAACCTTCCCCGTTAACGCGACTGGCAAATGTGATGGTGTTCACTCACCTTTGTTGTTACTTCGCAGGATAGCCCCTAACACCACGCCCAATATAAACATTGTGGTGAGCAGCGCCCAGGGCACCCCCCTGGTCGCTTGCTTTGGCCCGGTGAGGGTGCCGTTTTTGAGGAAGTTCGCCGCTTCGTCCAGGCCATCGGCAATCTCGTTCGCTTTGTTTTTGGCTGCGTCTGTGCTGCCATCCTGCGCCTGCTGTCGAATGTCCTGAGCAGTGCCGCTGAGCTGGTTTGCAATTTCGCCACGCAAGCCATTGGCTTTGCTTTGCAGGTCATCAACCAGGGTTTGCATTTCCGGCGTGAGCGCTTCTTCGGCTACAGTCGATACCGGGTCGTTGGGTGGTGGGACGGGCAAATCGTCAATGTCCGTATCTTTCCAGCGTGCCCCCTCTTCAACTAGCATCTTCGGGATGCCGTCGATGATGGGGTATTTATGGCCGCTATCGGGGCTGTACAGCCAGTAGTCGCGCACGAGTTCCAGCTTGCCAGGGTCGTCGCCTTTGTCAGTGTAGTGAACGGCAACCGGGCACCGTAGAATGTCCAGCAGTTTGGGGTCAATCTGTTGCGGAGCGGATGATGTTGCCATGGGCCACCTGCCTTGGGATTGATGTCTTGGAAACTCCCACATCATAGCCCAATCCGTTCCCTGAAAACAGGTCACAGTCGCATCTATCAAAAGGGGGAGATGGGGCACCAATCGCGCCCCAAATCACGGCTAAGACGCGGCTTCTTCCGTTTCAACGGCTTCGGCGTCACCCGCTTCGGCTTCGTCAGTTTCCTCAGCGGCAGCATTTTCTTCACTCTGTGCTGTATCGTCGCTTTCGGCATCTGTCTCCGCATTGTCAGCCGCTTCTTCCGCCCCCGCTGCTGCGGGTTCCGCGTCATCCGGGTTGAGGAACGCGGCTTCACCGCCGTCTGCGGGCTGCTCTACGATGACCACAGTACGAACCAGGTCCCCCGCCTCAACGGAGGTCACAACGGCCATGTCGCCTTCACCGCTTACCTCACCAAATACATTGTACTGGCCGTTCAGGTTCGGTTGTGGCGCGTAGGTGATGTAGAACTGCGAGCCATTGCTATCGGGGCTTTGGGCGCGGGCCATAGCCAACGTGCCCGTTTCGTGCGTCAGTGACGTAGCACCTGGTTCCAGGCTCCAGGTGTAGCCAGGGCCACCCGTGCCTACAGGTTCGCTGCGTGCGGGGGCATTGCGGTCGCCACCCTGAATCACAAAGTCAGGGACGACACGATGGAACGTTGTGCCGTTGTAAAAGCCTTCCGTTGCCAGGAAAACAAAGTTATTCACAGAATTCGGTGCGTTATCGTCAAACAGCGTCAATTCGATGATACCATTGCTTGTGATGACGCAGGCGAAGTAGTTATTTGCGTCTGCATCAATCACGTCGCCCGCTTCGGGGAAAGTCATTTCTTCGCTGGCGGGTGCGCCCACACCTGCGTTTTCGGGCACATCCTCACAGAACGATGTTGTGGCCACTTCTGGCGGCGGCGGCAGGTCACGGAAGGCTTCCGGGGTGGCCAGTTCACTGCGGTCGATGGCACAGCCGCTTACCAGGGCGGCGGCCAGCGCACCGAACAATACCATTCGCTTCAAGGGGTTTTCTCCTAAGATTGTCGTGTAACTCCAAAAACTGCCTAACCATACTCGCCACATGCCAAACCGCACAACCCGTAACTGAGATTATTGTACGTGCCGCACACTTTGGGTTGTCCCGGTGTCAATCCATCCTCACTTGCCTGTGCTCGTATGATGTAACTGCGACAGGCAGGGTTGTCATCAATGGCAATCACTTGCCTTTCTGTCATCGTAAAGACCTGTTCAATCCAGCAGATAAAGCTGCGCTGGAATGCCTCTTTATCAAGCACTGTAAACACTTCCTCTGAATGAAGCGATTGCCCTGGCAGTTCATGATCTGCTATCTGCCGTCATTCTTGCGTCAGGGTATGCTTTGTCCGAAAGTGCCCAAAAGCTGGCTGTGAATTTCTGTAGGGTCTGCTCGTTGCCAGGTTCACGAACACGCAGTTAAAATCATATACCATTCAGTCAGGTAATTGAGACATCCCTACTATGATGCAGCTATTCACTATCGTCATTGGCGCAATTCTGGCACTGGCCATGATCGCCGTTGCAATACCACAGCACATCCACAGCCTGTTTACCACAGCAGACGCTGATGGCGACATTGACCACCCCGACGAGGACGAAACCCACCGCCAGGAATGGACGCGGGCCATCGGTGCCCTGGTTGCGTTTGGGGTATATCTGGTGATTATGAACGTGTTCTTCTAACGTGGGGGAGTGGGCGGGCACCCACACCGGATGCCCGCCTGAAGACTCAGTCGCCCGCCTGGGGCATTGCCTGGACAGCAACAGCGTGTACAGACGACTCGAACACCGCCAGCCCTTCATCCAGAAGATCATCACTAATGTTGAGCGGCGGTAAAAAGCGCACGCAGTTACTGTATAGCCCTGCCCGAATCGTAATCAGGCCACGCTGTAGCGTTTCTGCCGTCAGGGCTTGCACCATAGCAGCGTTTGGCGTCTTTGAGGTGCGGTCCGTTACATATTCAACCGCGATCATCGCGCCCAGGCCGCGCACGTCTCCAATCACGTCGTAGCTGGCTTGCAACCCCTCACATGCGGCCCGAATACGCTCACCGACCTTGTTGGCCCGCGCCAGGAACTCTGGCTGGCGAATGGCGCTGATCGACTCAATCGCGGCCACACACGCTAACGGGCTGCCGCTGTAGGTGCCGCCCAACCCGCCGGGGTGCGGCGCATCCATGATGTCTGCCCGGCCTGTGACGGCGGCCAGTGGTGTGCCCCCCGCCATCGACTTACCCGTTGTGATGAGGTCTGGCACGAGGTCGTAGTGTTCACTGGCGAACAGCTTGCCCGTGCGCCCAAACCCACACTGAATCTCGTCAGCAATCATGACGATGCCGTGCTGGTCACACAGCTCCCGGATGCGGTTCAGGAACGGGGCCGGTGTGGCGATAAACCCGCCCTCGCCCTGCACAGGCTCAATCACAATCGCAGCGATGGCCTCCGGGTCAATCTGCGCGACCATTGCGTGTTCCAGGTTCCACAGGCTCCAGTTGATGAACTCTGCTTCGCCCATGCCCTCCGGGCGGCGGTACGGGTTCGGGAAGGGCAGCCGGTAGACCTCCGGGGCGAACGGGCCAAACCCTGACTTAAACAGCTTGTACTTACTCGTCATGGACATGGTCATGTTGGTGCGCCCGTGATAGGCCCCCTCAAACACGATGATGCCCTGGCGTTTGGTGTGGGCGCGGGCGATCTTCACGGCGGCTTCGACGGCTTCTGCCCCGCTGTTGAGCAGGGCCGTTTTTTTGGCGTGGTCACCGGGTGTGATTTCGTTGAGCAGTTCACTCACGATCACCAGCGGTTCATAGCTGCCCACAATCGCGCACATGTGTACAAGCTGGTCAACCTGATGTTTGATCGCATCGACCAGCGGCGGGTAGTTATGACCCACCGCAAACATGCCGATGCCCCCGGCAAAGTCAATATAGGTGTTGCCGTCCACATCCGTGACGAGTGCCCCTTTGGCCCGTTCAACGGCGATGGGCGTCAGCTTGCCGATGCCGCGTGTCATGGCGGCCTCACGCCGGGCAACAATTTCACGGCTGCGCGGCCCCGGAACTTCTGTAACTAAGTTGATGGCTCCCATGCGGGTTTTCCTAACAAAAATCTGTGTAGGTGGTCATTTTGCCGGATTGTAGCACAGATTAGAGGCACATCAGCAAACCATTGGTAGGGATGGTATTGCGGTTGCTGTGAGGTGTGGGGCCGACGCAGTGGCCGACCCTACCTTACTTAGTCTTCGATGATTTCGGCTGCCTGCACATCACCGTCAGGGCTGGTGTTCGTTGCCGCCTGCAACAGCGAATACAGCCGGTCGGCCATAGACGCCGGGTCCGGGTGAATGCCATCTTGCAGCAGTGCTGTTTCAAACACCTGCTCCACCACTGAATTCACCAGGTTCTCGTCTGCCCCGCGCTGAATCATCCCCGTAAGGTTGTGCAGCAGCGGGTGACGCGGGTTAAGTTCCAGCGTCTTGACGGGCAGTTCGTAGTCCCGGTCAAACAGGCGGTTAATGCGGAACATATGCGCGTTGTTACCTGCGTTGTCGCCCTCAGTCACCAGGCGGGCCGGGCTGCTCACGAGGTTCTTGCCTTCTTTGACGCCCTTCACCCGCTCACCCAGGATACTCTGAAAGCGCTCAACCACTGTGTTGAAGTCGGTTTCAGCAACGGCTTCGCGGGGTTCTTCCTGCTCGTCGTTTATCACCTCACCGATGTTGCTCAGGTCAATGGAACTGTCGTCCACGCTGCGGAACGCCTTGCCCTCGTATTCGTCCAGGCCCATAACCATGATCGGGTCTACCGGGTCGGTGAAGAACAGCACCTCGATGTCACGCTGCTTGAAGGCGTCCAGGTGCGGGCTGCGGGCCGCGCTTTGATAGTCGTCCCCGATGATGTAGTAAATCTCTTCCTGGCCGTCGGCCATGTTATTGACATACTCCGCCAGCGAGTAGAGTTCGTCCTGGCTGTTGCCGCGTGTGGTGGGGAAGAACAGCAGCGGCATCAGGTCGTCTTTATCCACCGGGTTGACGGCCATCCCCTGCTTCAGCATCCGGCCATGCACCGCGTAAATGTCCAGGTATTCCTCCGGGCGCTTGGTCGCCATGCGCTTGAGTTCGCTCAGCACTTTGTTAGTGAGCGTCTGGCGCAGCTTGGCAATGATAGCGTCCGCTTTCACACTCTCACGAGACACGTTCAGCGGGATGTCTTCGCTATCGACCACGCCCTGCACGAACTGCAACAGGTACTCCGGCAGCAGGTCTTTGTTGTACTCGTCAATCAGCACCTTGCGGGCATACAGCTTGAGGCCCGCTTCCTTGCGTGGGCTGAACATACTGCGTTCTGTCGTGCCAGGGATGAACAGCAGTGCGTAGAACTGGAGGGGTGAATCCGCCTTCATATGGATGCGCTTGAGCGGTTCTTCCATGTCTAGCGTGAACATGCGATAGAAGTTGGTATAGTCCTCATCTTCCAATTCGCTCTTGTCTTGCCGCCAGATGGCCTGCTGCTGGTTGACCGCCTCTTCGCCGTCGCCCACATAGATCGGGAAGGCGACATAATCTGAGTGGCGCGTGATGATCTGGCGCAGGCGGTACTGCTGCGCGAACGCTTTGGCGTCTTCCTTCAGGTAGATGATGATGTCTGTACCGCGATTGTCGCGCTCGGCTTCTTCGATGATGTACTCATCACCCCCATTGGATTCCCACGCCCAGGCTTGCCCGTCCAGGTGGTGCGAGCGGGACACGACACGCACCTTATCGGCCACCATGAATACACTGTAAAAGCCCACCCCAAACTGGCCGATCACATCGGCAATGGGGCTGCCTTCGGGTTTTTCCTTCAGCGCTTCGATGAAGGCTTTCGCGCCACTCTTGGCGATGGTGCCCAGGTTGTTCACGAGTTCGTCGCGGGTCATGCCGATGCCGTTATCGCTGACCGTCAGCGTCCCGGCTTCTTCGTCCGCTGTGATGCGGATTTGCAACTCGGCATCCGCGTCCAGGATGTCGCGGTTGGTCAGCATTTCGAACTGCACCCGGTTCAGCGCATCCGAAGCATTGCTGGCGAGTTCGCGCAGGAAGATTTCGCGCTCGGTGTACAGTGAGTGAACCAGAATGTCCAGCAACTGCTGGATTTCCGCTTTGAAGGTGTAGGTTTCGCTCATAACGATAAACCTCCGTATGTAAATATTAGATAGATTGGTGACGTTAGTTGTAACACGGGTGTGTGTGATCGACATAAGAAATTTTCACCAGACGCACACGTCCCATTATGTGCGTTGGGGCCAGGGGCCGTGCTATGATGGTGATGTGCTAACAATCGGGAGACTTATCTTTATGACGACCTTTGTCGAGTGGTTCCGTTCTATCCTCCGCAGCCTGTCTCATGCCCTGCGCGGTGCTGACACAGGCGAATTGACCCAGCCGCGCCGCGTGCGGGTGGGGTCGACGGCGACCTTCAGCCAGACTGGACTACAAACTGTCGAAGTAGACGGCTCATCTATCATCATTGCCCACGTCAATGGGGAGTGGTGCGCCGTCCGCAACCAGTGCGCCCACCTGCCTGTACCCCTCAGCGGCGGCAAGGTGGAAAGCGGCACCATCATATGCCCGTTTCACAACTCGCGCTTTGACCTGTGCAGCGGTGCCAACCTGGACTGGACGCCGGGGGTTGCGGGCGTCACGGTTCCGGCGTGGACGCAGCGCCTCATCGCTATGGGCCGCGAACCAGAGGGCATTCCGTCCTACCCGGTGACGCTCATTGGCAACGACGTTTTCATCGACATCTAGGGCGTCTGGGCGTCAGCATGGGTGGCGGGCCTAACGCGGATGACCTCGGCCAGGTTAAAGCCAATAATGCGATATTCGCGCCCTAAGTGAAGCTGCATCGGCCCGTTGAACGGTGCCGCGTGAATCAGGTCGAACGTTTGACCGGGGGTTAGCCCCAGCGCCGCCAGATACTCCAGGCGGTCAGACTCGCGGGTCATCACTCGTGTAATTTCATAGGTTTGCTCTGCCGGGACGTTCGCCAACGGCTGGTCGTCAATGGGTTGGTAGCTACCGTCCGCCGTCGGGATGGGGTCACCGTGTGGAGATGTGGTGGGGTTCCCGGCCATTTCCGTCATGCGGTCCAACACGCGGTCATCCAGGCCGGTACTCATCTGCTCCGCCTCATGGTGGACTTCGTGCCAGCCGAACCCCATCACCTTAACCAAAAATGCCTCGGCGATGTGCTGACGCCGGAGCTGCTTGCGGGCTTCGCGCTCACCGGCTTCCGTCAGGGTGATGCCCTGGTAGCGCTCGTGGTGCAGCAGGGCCATATCGCGCAGCTTGGTCACCATCCGGTTGACGGCGGGGGCGCTGACCTGAAGCACATCCGCCAAATCAGACGTGCTGACGTATTCCGAGGGGGCCTTTTCCTCGGCCAGCCGGTAAATGTTCACCAGATAGTCCCGCATGGTTATACTGAGTTGCTCGTCGTTCATCAGTGATTTGGATTCTATGTTTTGTGTCGATTTGTGACTACTCAGGCAGGATTATACCGAAAAGTGTTGGATCATCACCGGGGAACTGTACGGACGCACAGACCCGCCCCTACATCAAGCTGTTTGCGGACGAGGAAGACCTGGCCGTACACGTCAGGGCGAATGCTATCCTACACATGGGCCATTTTATCTGTCAGCCTTCCTTGTGAAGAGTGTCATCGCCCAATCAATCGTGAGAGCAGCCGTTATCGTCATGAACGGTGTCAGCACTGCCCGCTCCCGGCCTACCATCCCGGCGTTTTTGACCAGCAGCGTCCCGACAGTGAAATAGCCCGCAATCAGTAGCACACACCACAATAAGCGCCAGCGCCGCTGCCGTGCAGCCAGCCCCAAACCCAAAACGGCACTGACAAACAGCAGCCAGTTATAGATCACCGCAGCGTACAGCCACCGGGGTTGCTCTCCGCTGCGGATAAACGGCGGGTCAAGTGCATACATACGAATGAACCCCACCGGGAACGTCGCCACAAATATCAGCGGATACTCTGCGAAAATTTCGCCGGAAACAGCAAATAATGCGCTCTGTACATCAGCAGGGGCAGCATGATAACCCCAGCGCGTATCGGTGGTTGCCAATGCCGGGTCATTGCCGATTTTCTCCTCTATGCGGTAGGTGATGTCCATATAAACCGAGTCAATGTCGTGACCACTGCCGATGCGCTCTACCGATGCGGCACGGTAAAAGGCCATCGTGAAGCTGCTCACCGTCGAAAACGAGTAGTTACCGAACACCAGCCCATTGTGCAGCGTCCAAACCGTGATACCCGCAAAGCTAATCGCGGCAAAGGCGACAATGGCTCGCCACTGCCGCCGTGCAATCACCAGCAGCCACGCTGCTAACCCTGTCCATATAAGATACACCTCAGCCCGCGCCAGGGCAGCCAGCACCAGCGCGACGCCCGCCCCAAGCCCATAGGCGAACGCTCGCTGTGCATTGGGGATCATCAGCAACAACAGCACCATCAGTAGCGCAAGGAAATTCCCCAATGCTATGGAATCCAGCAACGCCGCGCCATACGCAATCGCCACAAAGTCAATCGCGTACAGCCCTGCCGCCACCAGCGCGAGCCGTTCGTTTAACCCCAGCCGCCGCGCTATGCCATAGGTCAGCGGCGTAATCAACCCACCTACCGCCGCGTTGAATAGCAAAACCGCCAGTGAGCTGTTGCCCAGGGCCACAATCACCAGTGCAAACAGCGGTGGGCGTACTAAAAACAGACTGTTGGTGAAATCGCGTTCCACCAGCCAATGTTGGGCACCATCCTCGTAAAGCGGATAGTCGCCAAAATCGACCAGCAGCGGGTCAGTGAGATAACGACTGACACCCCAACCAAGGCGCAGCGCGATGGCCAGCAGCGTCAGAAGGATAACAACATGCCTGATTGTTTGTTTGTTCATAGCTTAGAAACGCCAAATTGATTGACCCAATTATGTATCATTTTCGCACAGTATGGTTGGATATGTGCAGCGTTTTTGCAAGACCGGCTGTTGTATGGCGTATTCGCCGCAGGTGAATTAAAGTGGTATTGAGTAGATGAGCGCAAAGCAGCTATGACAGATACAAGCGACATCATTATCGTTGGCGGCGGCCTGAGCGGCCTTTCCGCAGCGTATGAACTGGAACAACATGGCGTTTCCTACACGCTGATTGAGGTAAAGCCGCGTTTGGGCGGCAGCGTGGTTTCCACCACCCAAAATGGCTTCATCATGGACGGTGGGCCGTTCGCCTTCCCGCGTGCGGACGGGTGGCCCACGCTGCACGCCCTGAATCTATCTGATGCGCTGTATGACCTCGCTACCCCGCACAAACGCCAGCTTACCGCTTTCAAAAACGGCACCCAAACCCTGACGGACGCTCTTGCTACCTGCTTGACTGGAACGGTCATCAAACGCATGGCAGTGACAAGCGTCGGCCTGGACGATGAAGGACCGGGCTATAGGGTGTGCCTGGAAAACGGACTGGCGCTGCGGGCGCGGGGCGTAGTCGTTGCGGTGCCTGCTCGCTATGCAGAGCGCATCTTTCGGACGCTGGCACCCGATGTGAGTGCAGCGCTTGACCGTTATCACTATGACCACGTTACGCGGATAGCGCTGGGTTACACGGCTGGCAACCGGCCAGCCAAAGTGCCGACTTCACCGCCCGATGTGATCTTCGCCACGTTATACAATACCGATCATCCCAACCGGGTGCCCACAGGTGGCCTGCTGGTACAAACGGGCGTGCGCGTCCCACTAGGGCGCACGACTGCCGAGGGACTCGTCAGAAACGTGACGGAGACAATGGGTTGGGGGCAACCTGACGCGGTCTTTGTGAACTACTGGCAAGAAGCCGACCCGCTTACTATAACTGGGCCTGCCACACGGCTGCGCGGCCTGGAAAACAAACTACCCGATGGCATCGCGTTAGTGGGGGGATGTTACAAGCCGCTGACGCTGCCGCAGCGCGTGGAAGCCGCACGCGATGCGGCCCGTCAGGTGGTTGCGACGCTCAACAGTTAATGTAAAATAGAAACGTCAAAACGCCTACAGCCCCAGGTCGATTTTTAGCATGGCAACCGTTTGTGAACTCACAGCCGACTTTGAGGAACCGCTGACCTTCCTCTACGAAATGTTCCGGGAGAATGTTGAAGTAGCGGTGGGTTGGGGGACCGGCTGGGACATCATCCGTGAAGACATGCTCAAACGCGCTGACGGTGCCAACATCCGGCAGGTGTGGGGCTTTTCGGCGGCCTATGCCCGCGTCGATGGCCTGGGCGGCTACGTCAGCTTCTGGATACAGTTTACAGAGTGGGACGGTGTTACGGAAATTTCGGTGATGGTGTCCTCACCCTACGAAAAGCGAGAAAAACAGTCATCACATTACCGCAGGGCGCATCAGGTGGCCCTGCGGCTGCTTGAGTTCTGTGTGGCCCCCTATGAAGAAATCCATCCAAGTGTGAATACCCTCAAGCGGATAGCAGACAGCGTCCGCGTTAAGCCCGCAAGACACTCTACGACCTAACGCGAAACTTCAAAGTTCTCGCCCTGTTCCTGTGTCAAATCGACCACAACTTCCTGCCCGCCGAAACCGTCCACGATGTCGTGAGCGCGTACTGTTACGGTGGTCACGTCATCCGGGATGGTCAGCCCGCTTTGGCCGCGTGTGAAGGGCTGTTCGTTTTCGTGGGGGTGCAGCAGCAGCCGCGTGAACGGGTCGTCCGGGTTGGCCTTAACAACAGTGCCGTCGGGCAGCACCACGTCCCAACCGTCAGCATAGTCTTCCCAGCCCGTATCAGGATGGCGAACGGTTACGCTGAACGTCCAGGTGTCGCCGTTTTTAACAGCGCGAACGAACGCTACATCGGCATCGGCGGCAGATTCGGTTTGTGTGTCTTCGGGCATGTTGAAGTCGGCCTCGTCAAAATCGAGTAGCTGCGTGCAACCGACCAGCGCGATACCAGCCAGCAAAATCGAAAGCAAACGGAGCATCAGGTTAGTTACCCCCTAGCGGCAAATCACGGTCATCGGGCGTTACGGTTGCCCTCGGAGCTTGTTCGGCGGGTTCGTTGGTTGCCGTCCCCACGATGCGCGTTGCCGTTGGGTCAGGGGTGGCTGTGCCAACGGGGTTGGCTTCGGTTTGCGATGTGACCGTCGCGTTGGGTTGGGCGTCGTTACTGGGCACAGTAACAGCGATGGTTGGCGCACTGCCGCCGCCACCACCGGGCGGGCTGCTGCCCTCATCGCCGCAGGCTGCCAATAGCCCGACCCCTATCACACACACGATTAATTGGCGCATCTGCTGCTCCTTTATGTGCCGTAGCGCTACGCACACATGGTAGCATACTTTAGCGTGTGTTTGGTTTGCCAGCCCGGCCCAAAACCGTTTTACCCGTTTGCCCGTTGACCAGGGCCATGCGAACATCCCGGTCTTTTTCTGTAATGGTGGCCACCCAAACCGGTACCAGAAACAACTCCATATCTATGTAATCGACCTGGGCCGTGAGGGTTCGCTTGGTATCTGTACTGGTGGAACTACCATATCGGCTGACTGCCCGCTCACGGAACATGCTGCGGGCGTCCAGGGAGGCGGCGTCAAAGTCAATCTGGTACAGTTCGGCAGCAAATTTAGCAAGCAGCTTTGGTGTGTATGGAATACGCTGTGAGTAGTCGTAGCGGCCTAATCGCAGCAGCAGTTTACGGGGTGGCGATTTTACGGCTGGAATAGCAATATCCTGGCTATCAATGCCGACTTCCCTGCGTTCAACCTGAGCGGGAACGCCCCACTGTGAATCCTGTTTTTCCTCAACGATGCGTACTATTCCAAATACATCAAACACCCAAAATGGCAAAAACACACCTTCTAGTCGCATCCGATCAACGCGATTGTCGGTGAACCAGCCTTTGACCTGCTCAACCACACTATTGAGGCTTTCGTTAATGCTTGCTTCGGCCTTTTGGCGATTCACACGGAACTTGAGAATGCTATCAGGCTGGCGGAAAGCGCCGTGGTTGTCTTGCACTAACACTTGGTTTGAGTCGCAAAATGGGCATCGAGACGACATCTTACCTGGCGGCAGCACACGCTCAGCGCCGCACTCATCACAATGTATTTTGCGCTCTCCTACCTTCCAGCGAACAGCCTGACCGCGCTGCTTAATCAGGGCTATCGTCAGCGATTGGCCTGGGTCTGCCCGGACGGCCTGCGACGTGTTTTCATCCGCGTAACCACAAAACGCACAGGTGACTGTGCCGTCATCAGCCACGGTGAGCGCCCCCCGGCACACCGGGCATAACAACGCAACGGTTCCAGCCTCCACATCGCCCTCAGCCACCTGTACGTTGTCAGCATGTAAATTCCGCGAGCGCTCCGCCTCTTCCTCAGTCATCACACCGTTAAGCACCATCAACAAACGGGTGGCCTCCGCGTTGTTGGGCTTTTGGGCCAGCACAGCTTCCAGGTGACGCCGTTTGGTGGCTTTGTCCTCAATCAAACGGCCTATCCACAGATGTGCGTCGATGAAGTCGCGGTCCATACCAAGCAACCTGTGGCACGTTTGGATGGCTTCTTCGCGCTGCCCATGATGAAGCTGCGCCCGCAAGCTGCCGATCATAGTGCGAATCCAGGGCGTTTGTGGCCCATCATATAACAGCCCACCCAACTGCCATCGCTGGCCTGGGCTGTTGGCAGGGGCGGGTATTTTTGTGTCACGCACAATTGTGTCGTCATCGGGTGGCAGGGTGCCATCCAGGAAACGTCCGCATTTCACACACTGAAGCTGGCCGTAATCGTTGTTGCTGTTTAGCTTGCCGCCGCAAACCCTACACTCAAACTTAAATAGCATGTTACACCTGCCTGGCTACTGTCGCTGTTCACCGACAATTATAAGCCATTTGAGGGTGTTGTCGGCCAGCAATACCCCCTACGATGTGGGGGTTTACAGGCTGGCCCATCCTGGGAACGCCCATGCCAGCGCCTCTGGTAAGATGCTGCGGAAGGCGACCAACCCGTGACCGCTGCCCAACTCCACGAACTTATAATCCGTGTCGGTACGGTCCAGCAGAATGTCTGCTAGGGCGCGGTTAGGCCGTAAGAAACGCCCAAAGGTTTCATAGCGGCCCACGGTGTGAAAAATCCGCCGAGGTAGCAGCCGTGCTTGCTGGAAGCGGGTGGGATATTGCAGCAGTTTGTCCTGGGCTGGCCCTTTGCCCAATGGTGGGGAGAGCATCACCAGCCCGTTGAACACCGCCGGGTTTTGCAGTGTAGCATCCGCAGCGGCAATGGCCCCGGCAGAAGCCCCCCCTATGCCCAGGTTTGACGAATCCAGGCGGTAATGCGTTTGCAAAAAGGGCAGCAGTTCGTTCATGATGAACTCGTAGTACGTTTCTCGCTGGACGTAATCACGAACGCGATCTTGCTGGCTGCCGCTCTGCATCATGGCAATAACAACCGGGGCCATCCGCCCATGTTTGACCAGCGCATCTGCGATGTAGGGCAGTTGCAGCGGCCCTACCGCCCACTGCCCATCCTGGAAAATTAGCAGCGGGTACACCAACCCACTGTCGCGGTAGTTGGGCGGCGTGTGTACCCATACTTTACGCCCCGTCACCCCCATCACCTGGCTGTCGATACGGTGTTCAACCGTGTTGCCGCGTGGCACCCCTGGCATCTGTGCCCAATCCGGGAAGGGCCGGGCTTCTGGCATTCGCAGCACGGACACATCCATGCGAGCGGTTTGCATCCCTGCCGGGTTGAGTAGGTCGGTCTTCCAGTACGTTTGCACACGATGCGTCAGGTTGGCCGGGTTTTCCGCTGCCAGCGGCGTCATCGGGTCGTCCACCGCCAGCAGGTAGTCCAACAGGTCGTCGCTCTCAAATGGATAAGTGAGAAAGAACATATTCGTTCCCTCCAAACGCTCCATCGGGGCAAAGGGGGGATCAGCCTTGATGGTGTCCAAGTTGAGCGCAACCTGATCGGCACCGGGCTTAGCGTAGATGAATGTTGCCCGGTTTTTTTCTACCCAGGGGAAGGTCGGGCGCTCCTCTAATAAGGCATCAACGAGCGCCTGCCGCTCAGCAATGGGGGCTGCCGTTGCTTCTGAAATAAACCGATTAAAACTTTCCCATCCGGGCATGGTTAATCTCCTAGCTTGTCGTAGGTATCGCGCATTTGTACCCGTATTATAGCGTGCCTAAGCCCAACTGGCCGTAGCCGATGTGACTGGAATGTGGTTGCACACAACCCGTGCCGGTAGCATAATACGCCCAGCTATCCCGATTTTTGATTGTGAAACTGAGGAGATAAGCGCGTGACGGTTCGCGTTTACGTTTTATTCTTGCTGGCAGTAGCCCTGACGGCGGCCTGTGGCAGTGCCCCCGCCGACGCTCAGCCCGGTGCCCAGCCTGTTGGTGAGCAAGTGGCACAGATGGCAGCCACAGATCAACCGCAGCTTGAGGCCGTCGCTGTGGACGAATCCGACGAAGAAGCCGCCCCTGAGGGTGTGATGGCCACAGTGAATGGTGTGCCGGTCACCACAGAGGTGTACAATGATTTACTGGCGCGGCGCAGTGCCGATGTGGACGTTGCTGACCAGGACGCGCTGGAGAACTTCGTGCTGACCATGCTGATTAATCAGGAACTCACTGTGCAAGCCGCCGAGCGCATGGAACTAACCGTTACCGAGGAAGAGGTTGAGGCGGAAATCGCTGAACTCAAAGCGTTAATCGGTGATGATGAGGCAGCGTGGCAAGCATGGTTAGCCCAAAATCAGTACACGGAGCCGCAGTTCCGCGAGGAGTTGCAAGTTCAGTTGCTCACGGTTAAAGTGCGTGACGCAGTGGTGGGTGATGCCCCCGAACAGACGACACAACAGGTTCACGCCCGCCATATCCTTGTCGATACCGAAGCCCAGGCACTTGAAGTTCGTGAGCGCCTGAACAACGGTGAGAGCTTCGTTGACTTGGCGGCGGAGTATTCCAAAGATGTAACGACCCGCTCAGAGGGCGGGGACCTGGGCTGGTTTGCAGAAGGAGAACTGCTGGAGCCGCTGGTCGCTGAAGTCGCCTTCTCCCAGGAGCCGGGGGACGTATCGAACCCGGTGGCGACGCGCCTGGGCTATCACATCATCGAAACACTGGCTTTTGATAATTTGCCGCTGCAACCTGAAAAGCAAGCACTTGTTGCCCAAAGCATTTTTGACGAGTGGCTTTCTGCACAAAACGACAGCGCCATCATCGAAGTGTATCGCTAAATCAAAGCGGCTTTAAGGAGCGGGTATGTCCGGGCGGGTTTATACAGTTTTGGCGGTGCTGTTGTTCATGGTAGCCCTGGGGTTGGTTGGTGGCGGCATCTATGTGGCTGTGCAGTACGGTGGGCAGGTTGCTACAGAAGCCGCGGCCCTACCGACTGAGTTCGTAGTGCCCACGCGCACACCCACCCGCACCACGACGCCGCTGCCGCCCACGCGCATTATGCCGCCCACGCTGCCGCCCACATTCACCCCAACCTTTACCGTCACGCTCACACCGACCATTACCCCAACGCGCACATTTACGCCCAGTGTGACCGCCACCATTACAGACACGCCCTCTGTCACGTTCACGCCCGCACAAACAAACACTCCGACGGGCACGGCTACACCGACGGCCACCAACACGTCCAGCCTGCCAACGGCTACACATACTGCCACCCGTTCCCCATTCCCGTTTGAACTGCGCGGCGGCGATGTGATTTTCACCCAGAATATCTATAACGCTGCGGACTGTGCTTATCAGGGGATTGGTGGACAGGTACTAGACGCCCAGGGCGTGGGCATCAATGACGGTGTTCGCGTTTTCGTGATTGACGAGAACCAGCGCGAGTTCTCAGCCGCAGCGGGCGAGAACTCTGTTTATGGGTCGCGGGGGGGCTATGAGGTAGGGGTGGGCACGCGGCCCACCAACGGAACCTACTTTGTGGAACTGCGGACGGAAGAAACGGGCACTGCAATTTCGCCACTGATTGCGCTTACCTTTCCGTCCGACTGCACACAAAACGTTGCCTTGCTCACCTGGATTCAAACGCGCCCGTTTTAACCCGCTGGCACGCCCATCGGCATCTCTTCGGTAGGGTTGGGCGGTGCCTGGGATGCATCATCGAACACTTCTGGGGTCACGGGTAAGGGTTCGTCCGTCCTCAACGGCGCAACGGTTACAACCCCTTCATCTGTAAGCGCAGGCTGCGGGTCTTCCGTCACGATGACCTCGGCGGTTTCAGCCACTTCTTCCGTTCCAACGGGTGCAGGCGTTGTCGCTGCTGGGGCCGGCACTTGCGCGGGCGGGGCCGCAACCGTATCACAGCCGGTGTCGTCCGGGATGGTAATCACCTGCCCGACGGAAATCACATTGCGGTTAGCAATGCCATTGGCAGTCACGATTGCCTCCACACAGGTGCCGTTAGCCCGCGCAATACTGAACAGTGTATCCCCACCCTGAACGGTGTACATCGTCGTAGCGGGCGTGGGGTCATCTTGCAGCAAGTCATAAGCGGTGTTTACTGTACTGGCCAGCGCAAGTTCATCAGCGGTGGCGGGGCGGGGCGCGTTGATGGTCGTCACGTTGGCCGTGCTGTTCAAAAACACATCCACTGATTCATTGGCACCGACCACTGTCCCCGTTACAGGGATGCCCAGGCTGCCCTCGTGGGTGGTGATCGTCAGAGTGTTGTTCTGGTTGTCTACCAGTGTAATCATAGACCCTAACGTCACATCCATACCGTTGATCGTCAGGTTTACCGTCACGTCTTCCGGGCTTAAAATCGCCATTGTAGACGGGGCTTCTTTGCAGTCTGCCGGGCCAACACCCGCACTGAAGTAAAACGCCTGCATCGGGTCACGGTCAGCACGGCCAGTGGCCCCGTCCACTACTTCAACATCACCCATCAGCAGGAACACCACCGCTTGCCCTGGGAATGTAGCGGGCACGTCGGCTTGCAGGTTCATGACAGCAATGCCCCACTCATCCTGCGCTGTATTCAGCGGCGACGTTGCCAGTTGCTCAATGACTGTGACTTCTACGACATCGGCGGGGGTTTCAAAGGTGGGTGCGGTTTCGTTTTCCACTTCACGCAGTTGCGATTGCACCTGGGTGTGCCCGTAACACACCTGGTTGCGCGTGAGGTCACTACACGCCTGATCCATTGTGTTGAGCGCGGTTTCAATAAGTGTCGTACAGGTTTCGACCTGTGCGGCGGCGGTCACCGTGAGTGAAAAAAGCAGCGGAATCGCAACAAAGACGGTCTGGCGAAGGGTCATCGTAATATCTCTCCTTACATAACGATTCATCTTTATTGAAATACAAGTGCCCCCATGACGCGAGGCGTTTGCCATAAAATCGGCGTATAAAAGCGCTGGCATACGGTCTAGAATGAACGCATGATCTACGCAGAAGTCGCAATCAACGTCCCAGTTCTATCGACATTTCACTACCATGTGCCAAACGCAATGGCCGATGCCATCCAACCAGGGCATATGGTTCAGGTGGCGTTCCGTACTCAATCTGAGCACGGCATCGTGGTCAGCATAAGTGACCAGCGCCCGGCTGACTTACCAGACAACGTGCAAACCAAGCCTGTTGACGCGATTTTGCATCCGCAGCCTGTCATCAGTCCGCGTCAGTTGGAACTTGCACAGTGGGTTGCACAACGCTATCTGGCGTCGGTTGCGTCGGCCATATGGCTGCTGCTGCCGCCGGGGTTCACAGGGGGCCGTGATATTCTCATCACGCTGGTGGACTCACGCGCCGCCGCCCGCAACATGTTTGAGCATCGTGTGATTAGCCTGCTTAACCGGCGGGGGGCGCTGCGCGGCGCTCAGGTTAGCAATGCGCTGGCCGGGGAGAAAAAAGCCGATTGGCAGAAAACTGTTGACGAACTCGAAAACCGGGGGGTGGTCACTGTCGCGCAGGTTCTCAGGCCGCCTCGCATCCGGCCTCGCAATGTGCGAACAGCGCTGTTGGCCATCAACCCGGATCAAATCGCGGCGGTGGGGCCATCCCTGGGCAAGCGTAATCGCCGCGCTGACCTGCTCGAAGCCATCGCCGGGATGCCCGCTGGCCCGCACAATCTGAAAGAGACGGCAGCCATGCTGGGCACTAGCAAAAACACACTGTCTAAGATGGCCGACGACGGCCTGTTGACGATTGAAAACGATACTGTTGCCCTGGCAGTTTCACCGGATGATATAGACGAGAAGCTGATCGAGCTACGTAACGCCGAACCGCAAATACGGGCGCTGCGCGTGCTCTCGCGGGAAAATACGCCCATCGAAGTCAGTTGGGTGTACGCACAAACGGGTATCGACGCCAAAGACCTTAAACAGCTAGAAGAGGCGGGTTTAGTCTTGCTGGGTGAAGAAACCGACTGGCGCGACACCATGACTGACAGACAGTTCGCGCCCAACAAGCCGCCCCTGCTCACAGAAGACCAACAGAACGCACTCCAGCCCATTGCGGATGCTATCACAACGCAGCGCCACGAGGCGTTTTTACTGCATGGCGTCACGGGCAGCGGTAAAACAGAAATCTATCTGCAAGCGGTACAACATGCCCTGGATGTGGGGAAAACGGCCCTGTTCCTTGTGCCAGAAATCGCCCTCACCCCACAGACGGCCAGCCGCGTTGCCGGGCGCTTCCCTAACCGCGTAACCGTGCTGCACAGCGGCCTTAGCGACGGTGAACGCTACGATGCGTGGCGTCGCGCCCGTGAAGGGCTGGTGCAGGTCGTCGTTGGGGCGCGGAGTGCGCTGTTTGCGCCGCTGGAAAACATCGGTGTGATCGTGCTGGACGAGGAACACGACCACAGCTACAAGCAGTCCCCGAACGTTGCTATGCCGCCATTCCGCAGTTCACCCCACTACGACGCCCGCGCCACTGCTGCGGAACTGGCACGACTGCACCACGCTGTCGTGATTTACGGCAGTGCCACCCCGGATGTTGAATCGCGCTATGCCGCGCACCAGGGACATATGACCTACCTCAGCCTGCCAGATCGCATTCTCGCGCACCGTGAGCAGGTGCAGCAGCAGCGGGAACGGGTGGGCGTGCGCCTGCCGCTAGAAAGTGAAAACCGCGAGGTGCTGTCGCATGATTTACCCCCCGTCGAAGTGGTGGACATGCGGGCCGAACTGAAAGACGGCAATACCAGCATCTTTAGCTATGCCCTGCAAGATTCCATCCGTGAGACCCTGATGCGCGGCGAGCAGGCCATTCTGTTTTTGAACCGGCGCGGCAAAAGCACCTACGTTTTCTGCCGGGACTGCGGGTATGTATCTACCTGCCCCAATTGTGACACACCCCTGATCTACCATCACGACGCGGTGATGCGCTGCCACCGCTGCGGCCACTTTGAGGGTCATCCCAAACAGTGCCCGGCGTGCAGTTCTCGCCGTATCAAGTACTTCGGGGCAGGTACGCAGCAGGTCGAAAACGCGCTCAAGGAAACCTTCCCCGGTGCCCGCGTCATCCGCTGGGATGCGGACACCGCCACGGAAGCTGCCAGCCACGAAATCTACCTGCGTCACTTCATGGATCGTGAGGCCGACATTATGGTGGGCACACAGATGATCGCCAAAGGACTTGATTTGCCTCTGGTGACCACTGTTGGCATTGTCAGCGCAGATACGGCCCTCAACCTACCAGACTTCCGCGCCGGGGAGCGTACCTTCCAACTGCTGACGCAGGTGGCGGGCCGGGCCGGACGCAGCCTACTCGGTGGGCGGGTGGTGCTGCAAACCTACCAGCCCGACCACTACGCTATCCAGGCCGCTGCCGACCACGACTATCACACGTTTTACACCCACGAAATCAGCTACCGCCGCGAGTTGGGCTACCCGCCGTTCCGGCGCATGGTGCGGATATTGTTCCGTTACTCAAAGGCATCGCAGGCACAGTTTGAGGCTGAGGCCACCGCTGACCGCCTTCGCAAACGCATTCAGGAATTAGGCATGACGGGAACCGAGTTAATTGGCCCGGCACCTTGCTTTTTTACCAAAGTCGGCGGTTATTTTCGGTGGCATCTGCTGCTGCGCGGCCCCAACCCCACCGAAGCCCTGCGAGGCATGAGCTTTGAAAAGAACGGGTATGTGGACGTTGATACCGTAGACGTGCTGTAGCAAGCGGCTGTCCCGTCTACTTTGCCGGAACGCTAGCAACCGTTTACAATACGCTCATGAAGTAGCAGCCATCGTCAACGAAGGGGCATCGTCGCTATGCGGAAATATGTACTCTGGGTCAGTCTGATTGTCGCCACCACCCTTAGTGTTACGGGCGTGGGGGCACAGGCTCAAATCCGAATCGTCGTGAACCGCGATTTTGTCAATCTGCGGCTGGTGCCCGCGCTAGGGGCGACCGTCGTTGGCACGGCCAACGCGGGCACGACCTTCACCGCCGATGCCCGCACGGCGGACAACGCATGGCTGCGCGTGAACTTTGGCGGCAGTGAAGCGTGGATTAGCACGGTTGTCATCACTGTGCTGGACGGCAATGCCGCTGGCTTGCCCGTGCGTGACCCACGCACGATCCCGTTTGGCGGGCCAGATGCCCCCCGTGCGGGCTTTACAGATCAGACAAGTGAAATCGTCGGGCGGCTCACCAATACGGGCGTTCGCATTCGCACCGGGCCAAGCATCGCCTACCGTGAACTGGCCAATGCACCGCGCTTTAGTGCGCTGCCGCTGCTGGGCCGCACGGCAGACAGCCAATGGGTGCAGGTCAACTTTGAGGGCGTGCTGGGCTGGGCCAAAGCTGAGTTCTTTGAGGTGCTGGGCGGGCGTACCATCACCGAACTGCCCATAGGCGGTATTGTGGCCAGCGAACCCCCTTTGGAAGACACCGATCAAAACGATTTATTTGGCACGCTGCGCCTGATGCGTGAGCGGCTCGACTTCGCCCAGGTAGCGCTGAATCAACAGCGGCAGGTGTGGACGGACGCAGCCCTGGGCGTCGCCCCAGCCTGCGGCGGCTACCCATCACGCCCGTCGGATTTTAACGTGCCGACGGACCTGCTTCAGCGCTACTTTCCCACGCTTAACCCGCTCGTGGAGGACTTCAACGAGGCCGCCGCCAATATCCGGGCGGCTATTGACCTGCAAATTGATGTTTGCCAGGAACCCGGTGCAGCGGCGGTGCTGCTGAGTACGCCGGTTGTCACAGGCGGGTTGGAATTCGTCAACGATGCGGATGTGCAGGTGGCCAGCCTGCGCCGCCGCCTGGATGAACTCATCCCTGAAATTGGGCCGGATGAATGCGTGTTTGAGTTTGCGGGGCGTGTGGATGTGCTGGAAGCGTTCCCAACGAGCCTGATCGTTCAGGATGAGTTTGAGCCGGATGACCTGGCCATTGGCTACTGCTTCGACGCTTCGCCAATTGTGTTGGGCTACCTCGAACTGGTGCGCGAACCGAGCAACTACGAAATTGTTGTCGCCATTGCCCCTCTTGAAAACCCGGCAGACTTCATCGCGGCAGATTCTGCCGGGCCGTCAGATTCGCAAACGACCATCATCCTACGCGATATTCAATTTCCGTTTGAGGGGCGCTACCTGCTGGTATTAGCAGCATCCGTCCCCGACGGCAGCCCACCCCAGGGGCAATATGCGTTTACGGCCCTGGACATTATCTTTGGAAGCCCGACAGGCAACCTGCTTGCGTTTGATGACAACGGCAATGTCGTAACATCGCTGGTGCCAGTGCAATTGACCGATGGTACGGTCATCTTCGAGCAGCAAAGCGCGGTACCGGATACTGTCGTTGCCAACCCAACAGTGACTAACACCACCGCCGCCGCCGTCAACGTCTACATTGAGGCCGATTTGTCGTCTGCTGTGGTGGGGCAGCTTGCTGCGGGCCAATCTACCCCGGTGGTTTCGACTATTGAGGGCTGGGTGCAAATCCAGTTGACGCCATCGGTGATTGGCTGGGTGGAGGCGCAAAACGTGAGCGTGGACAGTGGGGTGCAAACGGATTCTACAGTCGTGACGGGTAATGTGTCTTGCCCAGGTGTCTTCCTGACATGCAATGACCTCATCACCTGCTCCGAGGTCCAAGCCTGCATTAACGACGGCAGCACCCTGCTAGACCCGAACGGTAACGGCCTGGCCTGTGATGCCAACGAGGGTAACCCGCCCCTGGGCTGCTCAGTAGCAGCCCCTGTGCCCTAACCCCAATACAGTAGTGGGGCCGCGCACTAGCTAGCGGCCCCATTCCGCTGCCCTTACTGCGCCAGCAGCTCTTGCAAAATTTCATTGGCACTGTCAAAGGACTGCTCAGCGGCAGAAGCGACTGTTTGGCCGGATGGCGCAGCCCCAAGCACCGTTGCCGGGCCAGCCTCACACGCTGTTCGGAACTCGTCCCAGCCATCGCGCAGCACCTGCAAACCCGCATTGACCTGTTCCGTCGCCTGGCGCAATTCAGGTGAAAACTCCGCTACATTATCCGGCAGATTGTAGTTGCCGGGTATATCTGCGGTGGGGTTGTCACAGCCGTCGATGTCGCCGTTGTTGGCCAGCGCGTCTTGCCAGTACTGCGTCAGCAGTTGAGCCGGGCTGCGAAAGCCACCGCTAGCTTCATCAATAGTGGCACTGAGTTCAGCCGTGTAACGCCGCAGGTCTGGCGTATCGGTGGGGATAGGCGTAGGTGGGGCGTCTGTAGGCGGTGGTGACGTTTCTGTTGGAACCAGAAGCGCTTCATCCAGGGTGGCCTGCCAGGTATCAATATTGGCTTCAAAGGCTGTGACGCTGTTAAGGTAAGCCCGTGCTGTAGACGCTTCAATCATCTCTCCCTGGCACACCTGCTGCTGAATGATGACATTGGCCTCATCGAACTGCGTTAGGGTCATGTTCAGGTTGGCATAAAGATCACCAACAGCCGGGTTAGTGTTGTAGTCGCTGCGCGATAACGCCAATGGCTCTATATTGATGTTGTAGAACTGCTGGCAGGTGGTTGGCGGTAGGTCTGCTGCGCCGCTTACCAGGGGTTCCAGTTGCAGCCGCAGTGTGCTGGCATTAGAGGTCATTCTGACGATTTGGAGGCGAGTATTGTCAACCAATATCTCTACATCCTGGTCAGGGACATCTGCCACGGCGGCATCCGGGGCTATGGACGTACTGCGGGCCGGTATCAGGCTGCTCAGGTCAAAGCTGCTTGCGCCACTCGCGCCCAATGTGAAGAACACCGCCACGTTGGCGACCAACAGCAGCGCCAGCACGACCCCCAAAATGAGCTGAATGCGCCCCAACAAGCGGGGAGAGTAGCGGGCACGTTTGCCCACGCGCCCACTCGCCAGCACCTTAGATAGCAGTTCCAGGGCAGCAGATTCTTTGGCTTCATCGCCTGATTCCACCGCTTTTTTGAACGCAGCAAACATCCCCAGGGAGTATTTAGCATTTTTGCGAACGATGGGATCAGGGTCTTTTTCTGCCAGTTCAACAAGCCGCTCGATGGTTTCTGCGGCACCCAACTCGCCAACCATCATGGCCCCTTTGCGCCGCTTTTCCACGTTTTTCGTATACAGGTACTTGCTATAACCTTTGACGTACTTGGTGTACTTTGGAGAGATTTTTACCATTGGGTAGGATTCCGGTGTCGTTTGGCCTTCGCATTAGGGTCTATTATGCCTAGCTTGGGCCATAGGCGCGAGTGGCCCCTGCCGCAAGTTGCCCTGGGGCGGCTTTTGCAGGCGGTATATCGTAAATCGGTTCAAATAAAGTTTGCCGAATTGGGTTGGGCCACCTATCATTGAGGCTAAGCTAATCCGTTGAGCAAGGCATTTACGAGGAGTCTCACCGTTGTCTACCTGGATGGTCGTAGAGGATGAGCCGGATATTTACGAGGTTTTGCTCGCCATGTTTGAAATGTGGGGCATAGACGGGGTCGCCTTTGTGGATGGTGAAGAGGCCGCAACCTGGCTTGAAGATGTGGACAGTGGCCGCTATCAGGGTGAACTGCCCGAACTGGCCCTGCTGGATATTCGCTTGCCGGGCAAGATCAGCGGGCCGATGGTTGGGGAACGCATCCGTAAAAGCAAAGAATTAGGCGACATCGCCATCATCATGAGCACGGCATACAAACTTTCCCCATCCGAAGAACAAGCCGTTGTCAAGCAGGCCGGGGCAGATAAGCTCATGTACAAGCCCATGCCGCGCTTCGATGAACTGCAACGCATCCTAGAGGCTGTGATTGCTCAGCGGCGGGCGAAGATTTCTCAGAGCAACACGCAACCAGATTAGAAGATAACTATGCTTAACACTGCACCTTCTCGCTCTCTTACCCGTCTGTCGCGCAGGCTGCTGCTGCTCGGGTTTATCAGCGGCTCTGTTGGCGTTTTTTTTGTCGCACTGGGCCTGTTTTTGCGCTTTGTTCCCACATTTTTTGGCCAAGCTACCAGTCCGGGGCGTTTCCAACGCGGCCTGGGGATGGTCATCCTGGTTATTGGCGTGATTGGTATCATTGCCGGGATCGCACTGGCGATCCGGGCGCTGACCCGCCGCCGTGAGAACGACCTCGCCTTTGTGACGGGTCGCCATATGAGTCAGTTTTTGGACGAGCGCTACCAGTTTATCCGTAATATCAACCAACCTGACCTGGGTTACATTGACGCGGTGCTGGTCGGCCCGCCGGGGCTGCTGGTGTTTCGCATCATGGAGCGTGCCGGGGACCTGCTCAACGAGAAAGATGGTTGGGTTCGCAAAGACCGTAATAACCGCTGGGTGCCCATGCGCGTTAACCCGACCAAAGAGGCGCAGGTGGACGTGAAAGCCGTGCGGGAATTCCTCGTCAAAAAGCGCATCAGCGAGTTAGATGTGTATGGGGTAGTGGTGTTCATCAACGACCCGAACGAACTACGCATCCAACTCCGCCAGCCTGTTGTGCCAGTAGCCTACCTGTCAGGCTTGCTCGACGTGCTAAAGGACGATTACCTCGTCAGCGAGCGTATGAAGCCTAAAACAATCCAGCGCATTACCCGTTTGCTATTGGGCGAAGATGCGTAATGCCAACGGAATTCCTGCTGGCACCCGTTGGCGCTGGCAAAACTGAACAAGCATTGGCCCGCATCACCCATGTGACGGGGCAAAAGCCATTTGCCCGTGTGTGGGTGCTGCTGGCCAGCGACCGTCAGATCAGCGAGTTTCGCAACCGCCTGATTGAATACGTGGGCGAGCGACAGGTCATCTTCAACGTGGAGTTCTTCACGTTCTACGACCTGTACACGCGCATCCTGGAAGCGTCTGGGCAGCCTACCCGCCAACTGCGCGAGGCGGCTCGGTTGCGCCTGCTGCGTGTGCTGGCCAGCCAGCTTTACGACAACGGCGAACTGGCCGTTTACGGCAGTATCGCACACAAACCCGGCTTCATTCGTATCCTGGCAGACTTCATCTATGAACTCAAGCAGAACATTATCACGCCGGAAGATTTTGCAAGCGCCACCGCCACGCAGTTCGGCAACCGCTTGCAGGATGTGGAGCTGGCCCGCATTTACGCGGCCTATCAAGAACGCTTGCTCAAACACGACATCGTTGACCGGGAGGGTGAAGGCTGGCTGGCGCTGGATCGCCTGACGCACAACCCAGACCTGCACCGCGATGTTGACCTTGTTGTGGTGGACGGCTACGACCAGTTCACCAGGCTGCAAGCCAGCCTCGTCGCGCAGATGGCTGAGCGCGTGGGTGATACCCTGGTTACGCTGACGGTCGTGCCGCAGCGTGAGGCCACTGTTGGCAGGCGCTTTCGAGATGCGCTTACGGCATTGAAACAAGCCTACGACGCAAACGGCACAGCTTACGCTGAGCGCCGCCTGACTGAGCAAGTGGAGCAGCGCCACCCTGACTTGCAGCACCTTGCCGCGTCGATTTTCCAGCTAGATAGCCAGCCGCGCCCGCTAAGCGGCGGTGTAACCTTTCGCGCTGTGCCGGATGTGGTGACCGAGACAGCGACCGTGCTGCGGGAGGTCAAGCGGCGGCTGCTGCCCGATGCAAACGGCCAAACGAGCTGTCGCCCCGAAGATGTTCTCATCGTGCTGCGCGACTACGAGCGCTATCATGTACACATCCGTGATTTGGGGCGGGCATATGGGCTGCCGCTTGCGCTGCACCTGGGCGAACCGCTCACACAAACCCCACCTATTCGTGCCCTGATGTCCCTCATCACCCTGCACGACACGTCCGTGTATGTAACCGACTTCCAGACGCGCCCACTGTTAAATGCGCTTCGCTCCCCATACTTCCAAATAGCGGGCCTTGAGCGAGAGGCGGTGCAGCACCTTGACCGCATCAGCCGGGAGTTCGCGGTTGTGGGCGGGCGTGAAGCATGGTTGGAAGCCGTTCAGAATGCCGCGCTGAACCGTGCCGCCGACGAAGAAGACGTAAAGCCAGTCAAGCCGATCATTAACGCAGAAACAGGCGACAACTTACGAGCGGCCCTTATCGCTTTCTTTGATGCCGCCACCCCACCTGCCAACGCGACGTTGACGGCTTACATCGAATGGCTGGAGGGGCTAATCGGCCAGGACCCACTTGGCAACCCGGACGACGTTGACAAAGAACCGGGCTTCGGCACGCTAGAAATGGTGAAGTGCGTGCGTCGGGGTGCCCCCAGGTACATTATCAGTCGGGATGTGGCAGCCCTGGCCGAATTCAAGAGGGTGCTGCAAATGCTGCTGGGTGCCCAGGAATTACTCAGCACACTTGAATCGGTAGACGCCACATTAAGCTGGGCCAGCTTTCTTGCTGACCTACGCGCCGCAGTCGAACGGACATCCGTTGAAAGTGCGCCGCCGCGCCAGGGCCGCGTGCTTGTGACCACAGTCACAGACGCACGCGGCCTGCCTCATAAACACGTTTTCGTGCTGGGCCTATCAGAAGGGCTGTTCCCGCTGCGCCAGCCCGAAGACCCGCTCTACCTGGACAATGAGCGCCAGCAGCTAAGCGATGGCGGCCTGCCGATCAAAACAGCAGCCCAGCGTGCCGCCGACGACGGCTTGTTCTACGAACTGATTAGCCTTGCCCGTGCTAGCCTGACGCTCTCTCGCCCCACAGTGAAGGACGGGGCACCCTGGGTTGAAAGCCATCTGTGGCGGGCGGCTGCCGCTGCCTTCACGGATGCCAGCGATCAAATTACCGCCCATGAGGTGCGCCTGGGCGTCATTGTGGACTTGAACAGCGCCGCGACGCCGGACGAAGCAGCGACGGCAGTGGCACTTCACCTGACAGCGCCGCAAGCAGCCGAACCCGCGCTGGGGGCTTACAACTGGCTGCTGCAAAACGCAGCCCCACTGTGGGCAAACATCCGCCAGGGGCACATCATCGAGGCGCGGCGGCTTTCCCCGGTGCCCCACGATGCCCACACCGGTCTCATCCGTGACCCGGCGCTCATAAAGCAGCTCGCGCAACATCTCGGTCCTGACCATGTTTGGAGTGCCAGCCAGCTCAATGACTATGGCATTTGCCCGTTTCGCTTTTTTGTGAACCGTGTGCTGCGGATTGAGCCGCTGCAAGAGCCGCGCCTGGGCATGGACGCCCGCCAGTTGGGCTTGCTCAACCACAAAATTCTGGAAGACACCTACCGTCAACTGGCTCGGCGCGGCATGACCATCGAGCCGGGCAATGTAGACGAAGCGCTGGACCTGCTCGAAGCCGTTGCTACCGCTGCCCTTGATGCAGCGCCGCAACAGTTGGGCTTCCGCCAATCCCCTGTGTGGGAGCAGGAAAAAACTGTGCTACTCAACCGACTGCGAGCGCTCGTCCGTCACGATTTTACCGATATGAACGACAAGCTCGCAAAGGCGGGCTATCCTGTTGAGGGACGCCACCCATATGATACAGAAACCCCGTTCGGAATCGGTCAGTTTGGGGCGCTGTTGAAAGTCGGTGACGATGCCCCACCTATCCGGGTGACAGGGATCATTGACCGAATTGACCGCGTGGGCGACGATGTTTTGGTGCTGGACTACAAAACTGGCACGACAGCGATCAAAATTCAGGAATTAGAGGCAGGCCGCAACTTCCAGATGATGCTGTATGTTCTCACAGCCCAGGATATTCTGGATGCCCAGCCAGATGCCCCCGACCGCGTGGCCGGTGGGTTCTTCTTTCATATCCGTAACCGCAGCACCAGCGGCGACCTCAAGACGGACGACCCGACTCACCAGCTTATTATGGCAACTGCCCGCGAGACGATTGGTCGCTATGTTGCGCGTGCCCGGTCTGGCGACTTCACCGTGCAGCCTTCAAGCATTGACAAAAGCAAAGGCCCGCGCTGCGTCAAATTTTGCGAGTTTTACAAACTGTGCCGCCTTTCAATTACCCATCAAGATAAACCCGAACCTGCCCTATGAACTTCACCCCCGAACAACACCGTGCTATATATACTCATGACCGCAGCCTGATCGTCGTTGCGGGGGCTGGTTCTGGCAAAACGCGGGTGCTGGTGGAGCGCTACCTGGCCTTGCTGGAACATAACCCGGATTGGTCGCTAAATGCGCTGGTAGCCATCACCTTCACGCAAAAAGCCGCCCAGGAGATGCGTGACCGCGTGCGAGACGCCCTGCAACAGCGCCTGGCCGCCGCTGATACCCCTGATGCACAGGCCAGATGGTCCAACCTGTTGGCAACAATGGATAGCGCCCGCATCGACACAATTCACGCGATGTGTGCCACGCTGCTGCGAGCCAATGCTGCCGAGGCGGGCATTGACCCCCACTTTGCGATTATCGAGCCAGTAGACGCAGACGCCTTGCTGCAAGATGTTATTGACCGGGCATTGAATGATCTGCTATGGCAGGGCGAAAGCGACCCGGTTGCAGCGCTGTTTGCAGCCTACGAGGCGGATAGTGTTCGGAAGACCCTGGCAGATTTCGTGGCGACCCCGCTGCCATCTTTGCCAGACGACCCGGCTGAAATCGTGGTGCAATGGCAGTCGTTGTGGCAAACCAATGCCGCACACCACATCACATCGGCACTGAAGGGGGTTGTTATCACCAACTTTCAGGACTGGTGGGCAACGACCGCCGCACCGAAAAGCGACAAACTGACTGACACCTGCGCTGCATTCGAGGCCGAATTAAAGGCGATAGACGGCTTCCCGGCAGCTTGTACATTGAACGAGGCATTAGCCACCCTGCACCGGCTGGCTAAAACCAGTGCGGGTACGCGGGGCAGCCCAGCGGCGTGGGGTGGCAAGGAAAACAGGCAGGAAGCGGCTGCATTCGTCAACTCAGTAAGAGATTGGGCCAGGCAGGTATTGGCCATCATTGGCGACCCCCCCGGCGAGTTGGACGAACAGGCGGCCCAGTTGCTCCTGCTGTGGGTGACCCTGGTGCGGCGCGTCCAGGCCAGTTACATCAGGGTCAAGGCCGCTGAAGACCTGCTCGACTTCGAGGATTTGGAACGTCGCACCCTTGATCTGCTCACTCAAAGTCCTGGTGTCAAGCAGCGCTATCTTGGGGCAGAGTTCCGGCATGTTCTGGTGGATGAATTCCAGGATACAAACGCCCGCCAGTGGCGCATTGTGCAGGCATTGACTGACCCTGAACAGCCAGTACAGGGGGAACCCGCTCGCTTGTTCGTTGTAGGCGACCCAAAACAAAGCATCTATGGCTTCCGGGGCGCGGATGTGAGTGTGTTTGAGCAGGTGCGCCGTACTCTGGCGGCTATCCCAACATCGGATGGCACCGCTTCTGAAATACCACTGACCCAGTCATTTCGCACTCATGCACCACTGATTGGTGCATTTAATCACATCTTCGGGCAACTCCTGTCCCGAACGCCCGGCAGCATCGTCAGCGATTATGAAGTCGAATACGGTGAACCAATGTCGGCATATCGCAGCACACCGCCAGATGACACGCCGCCGCTGCAACTAATGCTCATTAATCAAGAGGCGCGTCCGCCATCTGACATAGAAGATTCTGGTGACCATAGCAAGCAATCGGCTGGCAAAATGAGTACCGATGAGGGCCGCGAATGGGAAGCCGCCGAACTCGCAGTTCGCATTCGGCAGATGGTGTTTGACAAGCCGCTGATGATTTACGACAAAGAGGCCGATCAACACCGGGCCATCACTCTTGATGACATTGCGATTCTGTTTCAGACGATGAGCAATGTTGCCCTTTATGAGGAAGGGCTGCGAGCGCAGAACATCAGCTACATCACAGTGGCAGGACGAGGCTACTACAGCCGCCAGGAAGTATGGGATTTGCTCGCGCTGCTGGAAAGCCTGTATAACCCATTCGATGATCTTGCGCTGGCGACGGCCCTACGATCACCGCTGTTTACGTTCAGTGACGAAACGCTGTTCGCACTGCGGTTGTTTCATGATAGCGCTGGCAAGCCACTGACCTTGTGGGAGGCACTGTGGATTGCCGCCACACGCGATATGGGTTTCGTCCCGCAGGCGGAGCATGAGCGTGTGCGGCAGGCATGGCACACGCTGCAAGCGCTTCACCGACAGGCAGGGCGCGTTACCATTTCTGAGTTGCTGCGCGATGCACTTGCACGCACGGGCTACCTTGCCACGCTCATGGGCCTACCCGATGGCGCACGCCGCCGTGCCAATGTGGAAAAACTGCTCAAAAAAGCGGTAGAGAGCAACCGGGCCACATTAAGTGACTTTACGGCTTATCTCAGTGATTTGAGCGACCGGGAGGTGCGCGAGAGTGAGGCAGAAACAGACGTTAGCAATGCTGTCAGGTTGATGACTGTCCATGCAAGTAAGGGGCTGGAGTTCCCAATGGTTATCTTGCCGGATGCATCCTGGTCTAACAACGCCTCAAACAATAGTTCGCTGCTGAACTACGCGGGTTATGGGGTGGTGTGCAGCATCCCCGGTGACGATGGCAAGAGCGCCAAACCTTATCTATATGAGCAAATTAAGAAGACGCAAAAGCAGCGCGATGAGGCTGAGCGTAAACGGCTGCTGTATGTCGCGGCAACCCGCGCCCAGGACTATCTGTTGGTGAGTGGTCAAGCGAGTTGGAACTCCGAAATAGATGGTTGGAAGTCACGCGGATTGTGGTTGAACTGGCTGCTGGATGCCCTGGACTTGCGCGATTATGACGGCGAGGAAGATACGATAGACTATGAATGGGGTCAGTTGCATGTGTATCGCCCGCTACACCGGATGGCATCCAGCAAGCCGACACAATCTGTGGATGACAAACTGCCCTTGTGGGAACAGCGCCCCGTGCTAGACGGTCAGCCGTTGGCGGGGCCAACGACAGCGCCGCCACTTACACAGCCGGTACCGGCACAGCTAGACCGCTACGCCAAAAACCTGACCGCCACCCAGATAGCTGACCTGGGCAGTGCCCCACATCATCCATTCTACTTAGAGCGCTTCCGGTGCAGTGTACTTCAAGACACACCCACCCGCGTCAAGCAGGTCATCATGCCAGATAAGAGCCAGCCTAACGTCACGCCACGTGTGCTAGGTGAAATTGTGCATGAGGCCCTGCGCTGGTGGCGCTTCCCGGATAAGACCCATGATATGCACCACGAGCTGGTGAGCTATGCGTGGAAGCACGGCGTGGTACAGCCAGAAGACCTGAAATACGCCGTGAATACAGCGCGGGGGTGGCTGCGCGATATGCAGTACACCGACATCTACCGCATGATTAACAGGGCGCAGCGGGTCTACCGTGAGCTGCCGTGCGTCTATCAGACGGATAAGCGGGTGATTCATGGCATGATTGATGTGCTGTTCCAGCAGCCCGACGGCACCTGGGCTATCGTGGACTACAAGTCCAGCTTGGTGAAGGGCTATGTCGAACGTACCGACGATGCAACCGAACGCGCTAACCGGATGCTGCTGGCCAAGCACGCGGAGCGCTATTACCTGCAAGTGGGCATTTACGCGACGGCTGTCGAACGCTACCTTGCCGACCTGGGGGGTGCCCTTGAACCAAATCAGCTTGCCATCTATATTCACTACCTACGGTATGGTCAGGCGGTGCCCGTCAAACACGAACAATGGTCTGCCGCGTTAAGCCAACTCGAAATCCAAATAGGACATTTAATTGAGGAAGACGAAACATGATGATTCAACGGATCACCGGGCCGCTGCCGGAGTGGGCGAGTCGTAAAAATCCGATCTTGAACTACCAGCTCAAACAGAGTGAAAACGCCTCGTCGCGGGCGCGGGTGGTGCGGGCGCTGTTGATTGCTTTTGGCCTGGTTATTTTGGGGCTTGGGGGCTACGCCGCTGCCACTGATATTTTCACGCAGCCGCCAGGCCAGCACCTCACAGATAGCGCCGTCGAGATTCTGTTTTACCCGGTAGTGATTTTGCAGGTACTCACCGGCATTGCCGCCCTTTCGCTGACGATTGGCACTGTGAGCGAGGAGCGCAGCCACCTGACGTGGGATAACCTGCGGGCAACGCCCATTGGGGCGGGGCTAACCCTGCGGACGCGCTGGGCGTCGGTGTTTTACCGGCTGCGTGGCCTGCTTGCGTTGATTACGATTGTGCGGGTGCTGCTGATCGCAGGGGTACTGCTGGACCTGACCGCATTCCAGGGGCGTTACTTAGACCTGCTCATTGGCGGCATCACGCCAGATATTCCCACGACGCTTGGCGGAATCCCATTCGCAGTGCCTGTCGCTGCCCTGATGCTGTCGCTGTTTTTGACGGCAGCCTTGCTGCTGCCATTCACATCCACCGCCTTTGATGCGTCTGTGGGGCTGCTGCTGTCAAACGTGTTGCGCCAGCGCATTTACAACCTGATTGTGCAGTTTTTAGTATTTGTAGTGCGCGTAGGTGCGGTCGCGGGTTTGATTTGGCTGGTGCAGCGCTATGTAGACGGTACGCAAACGCTGGCTGACTGGCAGGCGTGGGTAGCGCTGTTCGGCTTTTCTGCCGTTGCAGATTGGGGGTTGATGCTAATGCACCTGGGCTTTGCCGGGGAAATTTGGGCGATTATCCCTTATGGCATCTTCCTGGGGCCAGCGCTGCTGCTGTTCGTGCTGTTACAGGCTTTGCTGGCCGAATTGATGCTGCGTTGGGCTGTCAACGTTGCCGAAAACCGTGACTAGAGCTTGTCGTCAGAAATGATATACCGGGCGGTGGCGGTGTTGGTCGCCATAGGTACATTATGAACATTGCAAATCCGCAGCAATGTCTGAATGTCTGGATCGTGGGGATGCTTGCCTAACGGGTCTATGAAAAAAAACACAGCAGACACTTTCCCCTCTGCTACAGCAGCGGCAATCTGTGCATCACCACCAAGTGGGCCAGATAGCATCCGTTGCACGTCCAGGCCCACTTTATCCACCAGCATCATACCGGTGGTATTTGTTGCCAGGATACTGTAGCGAGAGAGAATGTCTTTGTGTTCGAGTGCAAAGGCCAGAATATCTGTCTTCTTGCCGTCGTGCGCGATTAGCGCGATGGTCTTACGGGGTTCGGGGTCAGCCATGTTGGGGCGTGTCCTTGTTTTGGTGTAGTGTGCGTCGTTTGAGTATAGTTTAACGGGTTCGGGGCCGCACGGCCACGAAAATGAATGCGTTGTGTTAAGATAACGGGGTACAGTCGCCCTGAGAGGCGCTGTGGCATGCTATTTGATTTCACTGTAAGGAGAATGACCTGTTATGGTTCAGCAGTATACCAGCCCGCCAGAGATGCAAATTGATCCGCAAAAGAGCTACACAGCCCACTTCAAAACGGACAAGGGCGAGTTCGACGTTGAATTGTTCGCAGATAAAGCACCCATCACCGTCAACAACTTTGTATTTTTAGCGCAGCAGGGCTTTTACGACGGCCTGGAATTTCATCGCGTGATTGACAATTTTATGGTTCAAGGGGGTGACCCAACGGGCACCGGGCGCGGCGGCCCTGGCTACAAGTGGAACGATGAAGAATCAGCGCTTGGCATCCCGCACGCTGGCCCCGGCATGCTCAGCATGGCCAATGCTGGCCCCAACACCAATGGCTCGCAGTTTTTCATCACACATGTTGAAACCCCCTGGCTCAACGGCAAGCACGCCGTTTTTGGTCAGGTTAAGGGCGATGGTCAAACCGTCGTAGACGCCATCGCACAGGGTGACAAGATGCAGGCAGTCACGATCATCGAGGGCTAAGTTAAGCGGGCGGTGCCATGCGCCGCCCACACAGCTTACGCTACCCGTGGGCTGCCTCTGCTGCCTGGGCTGTGGGCAGCGTAAATGAAAAAACGCTGCCGCCGCCAGGGTTTTCCTCAACCCAGATGCGCCCGCCATGTGCTTCCACCACGAGGCGGCAGAACGTTAACCCCAGGCCCACCCCGCGCCGCGTGCCGCGCTGGCCCTGAACCTGCACATAGCGATCAAACAAACGCTCGCGGTAGTCTGGTGGGATGCCTGGGCCACGATCAACCACATCGACACGCACATAAGCCGGGTTGTCTTCGAGGGGTGCCGCATAGATCGTGATGGTAGTGTCATCGGCTGTGTATTTGAGTGCATTGTCTACCAGATTTTGAATAACACGCTCTACTTTGTCTTCATCTGCCTGGATGTTGACCAGCCCCTCTGGTGCGTTGAATGTCAGTGTAATGCCCCGTTCTGCTGCTAGAGGCTGGAGTTCGTCAAGCACGTTAGCCGCCGGGGTGGCCAGGGCAAAGCTGTTGCTGTCCAGGGAGATTTCGCCACTTTGCATTTTGGCGATGTCCAGAAGCGAATCAACCCGACGTATCATTTTGCGAATTACCTGACGGCTGGACTTTGCCACGGAGACAATTTGCGCTCGTTTCGGGTTCTCCTCCGGCACCAGCCTGGGAATGATGTTCAGGCTGGTAGTAACGGCTGTGAGTGGGCTGCGTAAGTCGTGGACGATCATACGAGTAAACTCGTCTCGCGTCTGGTCGAGTTCAATGCGCTGCGTCTGGTTATAGAACACCAGCAGCAAGCCAGCGACATGGCCTACCTCATCCCGAATGGAGATGATGTCGCGCTCAATGTAAACCATGCCCTGTGCGCTCTGAACAGAGTACAGGTCCGGTTCGCTGGCCAGTCGCTTTCCGGTTCCTAACTGTTGCAGCAGGCGTTGCATTTGCTCAACACCGTCGAAACCCATCCGGCTTGGCAAATCTAACGCTGTGTTGAGCGCCAACGTGTGTATATTTTGCTCAATGAGCATGTCCGGTTGCAGGCCAATCAAGCCAACCGCCGGGTTTGCCATAACGATGTCGCCGCCCGTGTTCATCAAGACAACGGCTTCGGTCATCGCATTCAAGATGGCTTCCATACGATCACGCGAACGGGTAACAGAGTGAAACAAATTGCGGTTATCAATGGCGATAGCTGCCTGATTAAACAACTGCACGATGAAGTTTGTGTCTTCACGGGTGAATGCCGCCGTCTCGTCACTTTCTAGCACGACCAGGCCCATGCTGCCCTTTTCACGGAGGATGGGGACAATAAGTTGGGAGCGGGCTTGTGGTACAAGGGGCACAGTGTTTGGGTCAGTGCTGATGTCATCAACCTGCATGTAGTTGCCACTTTCGCGCACACTCCCCAAAATGCCTGTGTCGAACAGGGCAACATCTTCAAAGAGGCCATCAGGGTAGTTGCGTTGGGCCACCACTCGCAAGCGGTTCAAATTCTCGTCCTGCAAGACAATGACGCCGCGTGCAGCCTGTGTGTAGTCGGTTGCGAAGTTCAGCACAACAGCAGCGATGCTTTGCACGTTAATTGACGCACTGGTTTGCTGGCCAACCGCCGCCAAAATCGAAAGCTGGATCAGGCGCTTCTCCAGGGCTTCATCAATGCGCGTGTAAAGCTGCGCGTTCTTGATCGCCTGAACCGACTCGCTGGCAAACGTTCGCAGGAACTCAACAAACTCCTGAGAGGGGTCTTGTGGGGTGCTAAAGTACAGGGCGACCACTCCAATGAGTTCCTCTGCGCCGACGAGTGGCAGTTCAATAATCGAGCGCAGATTGGCGTCTAGTAAAACTTGGCTGTAGCCTGCTGCACGTTCGTCACTGGCCACGTCTCGGATGATTAATGGCAGGAACTCCCTGAGCTTCGGGGCGTTATCTTGCTTAGGGCCTTGCGGATTCGTTAGCAAGGCAGGCTGCGCTGTGAGCAATACCTCATCGTCAACGCCTGCTGTACGCTGGAGCTTGGGTGACGATTTGCCATCCTCGGCTAGATAAACAGCGACCGCATTTGCCTCGGAGAGCATCCCGGCAGATGTCGTCACAGTGTCCAGCACGTCCTCCTGCGATAGCGTGCTGGAAAGCAGCGCAGAAATTGTATTGAGCGTGTTCAAACGCATGACGCGCTCAGCTTGCTGGCGGTACAGGTGGGCGCTGTCTAGGGCTGCTGCCAATGCTGACGCAAAAATACGGAGTGACTCGGTGTCATTTGCACTAAGCTTCCGGCCATCCATCCCATAAACCACCATCACCCCCACCACGTCGCCTCGTGCCAACAGCGGCGAGCCAGACCACCACGTCACAGGGTAAGGATGATGGGGCAGGCCCAACTGTTGTAAGTACGCAGCAACATTGGTTTGAATGTGCAGCGGGGTACGCTCATGAACCAACTGGCCAATGAGTTGAATATCCACCGCATCCACAGCGACAGCGCGACCCAATGTGCCCTGTTGCAAATGCAGCGGATAGGTAACGTGGCCGCGCTCTGGCTCACGCACAGCAACAATCAAATTGGAGATATAAGCCAACTGGGTTACATAGCGCAACACTGCCGCAATGACCTCCTCCGTTGACGTGCAGGACTGTAACGCATGATTCAACTCTGATAGCACCCGCATCTCGTGTACCTGTTCACGCAGCACCACCTGGTTGCGGCTGTAGCGAAACGTGGTCACAATTGCCAGAATGAGGCCCGCAATCGTCAGCACAAAAAAGGGCAGCGGTAACTCGGTGTAAATCACGGTGACAACAACAGCGTATGCACTGGGAACAACGAGGACAACCAAAATTTGCAGGCTGCTTTCCCACAAAACCTGGAATGGATTGCGCCCCTCAATTAACCAATCCAGCAGATACATACCTAAATACAGCGTTGCATACGTGGTAATATACACCATCATAATGGGCGCGACTGCACCAGACAGCGTATTGAGAGGCAAGTGACGCCCCCCCCCGATGGCAAAAACCAGGCTAGGAATAGCGAAACTCACGGTCACGCGGGACACAATGATAATGAATGATTGCCAGCGTGCGCGGTTGTTATTGGAAGCCGAAATGGGGCGTTGCTGTCGGAAAACCCTTGTGGCCCCGCCGATTGCAGCACCTGCAAATACGGCCCACAGCAGCAGCGCGTGCGCGTCTTGCGAAACGGAAAGTGTGGCCGCGATACCAACGCTGTGAGCCACGCTCATTTCCGCCCGCTGCATAAGAATGCTGAACACGATAGTTAAGGCCGTCAGCGCGAGGACGAGTAAGCCGTAGCCCCAGTATTCACCGAGTGTTGCCATTGTGGGTAAGCGTACAGCCAGTATACTAATAGTCAGCAGTGCCAGGGCGGCAACTATTGAGTGCCGGAGCAAATTGTTACGTTTCATCAATATCAGTCAATACAAGACAAACATGATTACAGTCAGTGTATAAGCGTGCCACTTGATAAGACACACGTTTTAATCAACCCGTAGAGCCAGTTTATATTACAACATTCCCATCATTTTTTCTGCAAACAGTCGTGCTTGTACAATTGAAAACTACTCGGCGTGTGGTTTCTGAGTTATCATGCAAACTAGAAAGCATTTATCAGGGCAAGGACAGATCGTCATGAAGCAATGGGTTCCGTTTATCACACTGGCCGCACTGATCTTCGGATTTAGTGTCGCCATCGCCCAGGATGACACCACAGGCACCGATACCACGACTGACACAGACGCCCCGCAAACCACTGTCGAGATTCTGTTTTTCGCGTGTGAGAACAGCAGCGTGATGAACCTGTCGGGCAATGCCCAGCCCGGCTTCGATGTGTTTTATCAGGTGTTTAGCGGGTCCAACGGTGCCGGTGCAGAACTTTCCGCACTGCGCCAGATCAGCGCTGATGGCGACTACACCTTCAGCGAACAACTCCCTTACGCCAATGGTCAAGCAGTTGCCCCCGGCGCAGTTGCCAGCGCCCGCGTGATTATCGCGCCAGAAAACACGCCGGAAGACCCCGCTTTTGATACGTTCGTGGACGACCTGCAAGACGGCTGCGACCAAGACATCATCCCGCCAGATGTCATTGCAGCCCCGGTCGCGGTCACAGAAGACGTGCAAGAGTTCGGCATCGAACTGCCCGACGGCGGCCCACTTGGTGATGAATTCGCCACGCCGGAACCTGTTGTGGTGTTGGGGCCGCGCCGCACCAGCGAGGACCGCGCACCCAACGCAGGCACAGTTTTTGCCCTGTGCGATGACTTCTATCCCGAAGCCCGCCCCGGCTTGATTTACGACAGTGATGAAGTCGAAATCTTCTGGTACTGGTTTGCAACATCCCCCGAAGTGCTGGAACAGAACCTGGCCCGCACCTCGTATCGTGTCAAGATTAATCAGGCACCCGTCCCCCCAGATCAGGTTTTCGTTAGCCCGGTCACGCCCCGCAACGGTGTATTCTACCGCTTCTTCACGATCCCGGTTGGCAACCTGGGGCCAGGCTTTTACGAAGTAGAATTCAATCAGGACTGGGCTGAACCCGTTACCGACGGCTTCGATGATTACGGCCCCGGCACAGCTAATCCGCGTGTTCGCAGCACCTGCAACTTTGAAGTGCAAGAGAACCCCTTCGGCGTAGACCCGTTCGTCAGTGGCCTGTTTATCGGCGCAGATACGCCCGCCCACGACTTTGAACGCGCCATCCGCGAAGATCAGGTTCTTGACGAGTTCCTGGAAGAAGCGAACAACAACTAATGACCGATTGGGTGCAGCAAGCGCGTGATCTGCTCAACGTTGACCTGTCGCCAGAGCAGGTCACAGCGCTGTTGACGGTTGAGGCGCTGCTCATCGAGTGGAACGAGCGCATGAATCTGACGGCCATCACCGAGCCGGACGCGATTCGGGTGCGGCACTTCCTGGATTCGTTATCACCTGTGTTAGTCACTGACCTTGCCGATGGGGTAAAGGTGGTGGACATCGGCACGGGGGCGGGCTTTCCTGGGCTGCCACTGGCAGTTGCCTTCCCCAATGTATATGTCACCCTGATAGACTCCGTTGGTAAAAAGGTCAAGTTCATCCAGCATGTGATTGACGCGCTCGGCCTGACGAACGCAGAAGCCATCCATGCCCGCGCTGAGGAAGCCGGGCAAGATGCGGCACATCGGGCCGCATATGACGTGGTACTGGCACGGGCCGTCGCCCGGCTGCCAGGGCTTATGGAGTATATGCTGCCACTGGCGAAGGTGGGGGGGCGCTGCATTGCGATGAAGGGCACCACTGCCCACGCCGAGGCCACAGACGCCGCCCGTGCCATTGTCGCATTTGGTGGCAAGCTGGACAGCATCACCGAACTGCAACTGCCAACCATAGAGCATCCCCACTACCTCATCGCCATTGATAAAGTATCTGCCACACCACCAGAGTTCCCACGCAAACCCGGCACCCCCACCCGCGCCCCCGTCATCTAAAACCGCAGTGCAACTCACTGGCCAGCGCCGCGTATAAATTGTAGAAAAACCCGCGACCCTACCCGGCTCGCCCCACCCGCACACGACGGCAACAGTGGTACAATATGCAAGTGAGTTAATAGCTGTTAGGTTTTAGGAGAGTTCGTCTATGGCTGCATGGTGGGGAACGAGAAGTGATGTTTCACCCCGGTTGCGGTTAGAGGTAGAAGCAATGCGAGCCGCATTTGATGATACATTTCGCTTGACGGTGCCCCAAGACAGCAGCCTGCTGCACTGGACGGGCGATGTTGAGCTGAATTTGTCAGTCCTCAAAAATCAAGTTCACACACTCAAGATTGTCTACCCAAAAGACTATCCCAACCGCCCGGCAGAGGCTTATGTGCTGCGCCCGCGCATCTACAGCGAAAAGCACCAGTACGAAGACGGCCAGTTATGCCTATTCAACCCGAAAGACGGTACCAACTACGGCTGGAATCCAAGCCGCTCAACCGCCGTCACCGTAGCCGGGTGGGCGGTTCAATGGCTGTACGCTTATTACACATGGCGACACACCAAACAGTGGCCTGGCATCGAGGAGCGCGTGACGCCAGAGGGAAGAAGGAGATAGATTTGTATGCTCAACCGGCTGAACACACTAATTACTGGCCCCAACGTGCCCAAACTGTACGTGGCGCAGCGTGTCATCGACAAGATGGTGAAGGCCGCCCAGGAATACGTTGACGATGAAACCGGCGAGGCCATGATTGGCCTTGTGCTGGTGGACGGCACGACAGGCGTTGCGGTGTACATCATCGACACAATCGCCCCTGGTGATGACGCCCTGCGTGCCAGTCACACCTTTCAGCAGGGCAGCGCATGGCAGGACGAAGTGCTGAACTGGCTGCGAGAAAATTGGCAGGTTGCCCGTGAAAAGCGGGCCGGGGCCTATGGCAACTCGCACGCCTCACGCTGGGACGCGCCTCTGTATCACATCGGGGACTGGCACAAGCAGCCCGGCTTTATGATCCAGCCCAGCGGCGGTGATTTGGCAACGGCTCTGGATTGGGTCAACCAGCCCGGTAATCGCATTGGCTTTGTGGTTGCGCCGATATTGACCATTGACCACCCGGCTACGGTCGAGGCCCCTGATGAGATGAGCAATTTCATCCGGGTAGAACAGGCCAACGGGCTGATGACGCGCATTGACTTCTGGTTCATCCACCGCGATATGGTGCGCTTTTACCCGATCACGCCAAGCGTTTCCGAAGACCGCATCTTCCCACGTCTGATGGATTACCCCTGGCACCTGACCAGCGAAACCCGCGCCTCACAGGAAATACAACTTCTGGAAAGCGAAGGGATGCTGGTCGAAATCCTGCTGTGGGACACCGACGAAACGCTGCCGCTGGAGATTTGCCTGCTGACGGCCCGGCCCGGTGCTGAGAAGTTCCTGCTAATTGCCACCCAGCACGACTATCCCCACGCGCCGCCAGATATTTACACGCTGCCGTTTAACAGCATCCAGCCGGACGAAGACCTCTACGATTTGATGGGCCGCATCTGGACGTATGCCGAACTGGTCGAAGACCCGGAAGACTGGGAGTGGTCACCGGAAAAGACGCTGTTGGAATATGTGTTCGTGGTAGAAAGTGAACTGGGGCTGGGGCCGTCGCCGGTAGCGGAACTGCCCGCTAGCGAACCCGATGCTACAGCCCACGAAAGTGACACACCATCGCAAGAAACAGTCAGCGAGCCAGTTGCCGGGTCTGAAGATGCGCCGACTGGGGAGGCAACATCCAAATGACACACTGGGATCGCGTAGAACGGTTGCTGGGTGCAGACAACCTGTTACGGCTGGCACAGGCACGGGTCGGTGTCGTCGGGTTGGGGTCAGGCGGCGGCTTCGTTGCTCAAAGCCTTGCCATGAGCGGCGTAGGCAACTTCGTACTGGTTGATAACGACACGCTGGATGAGGCCAACATGGTTCGTCATGTAGCAGACCGCGCTCACCTGGGCCAACCTAAAGCGGAAGCTATGCGCGATTTGGTTCTTGCGCGAAACCCCAGGGCAGGAACCGACGTTCGCACGGGCAAAATTGAGGATCACATGGACGTACTGGACAATGTGGACATCCTTATCGTCGGGGTCGATCAAGAGCAGGTGAAATACGTTATCAACGAGGCGTGCCTGGAACGCAATCTGACGGCTATCTACGCGGGTGTGTATGAACGTGGTGAGGGCGGCGATGTGGTCATCATCCAGCCCAACGCGGAAGCCGAACCGTGTTATGCTTGCTGGGCGGCTGAACTGCGCGAAGGGCTAGCCATGGGCGACATCGCGGACGGTGACGAACTGGATTATGGTATGATAGGCGAAAGCGGTACCCTGGACGCTGAGCCGGGCCTGTGGCTGCATGTGGTGCGTGTGGCATCTGCTCAGGCAGACATGGCCGTGAATCACCTGTTGTTGGGCAGCGACGTTTACGAACTAATGCCGGGCAACACGGTCATTATGGCCAACCGCCACCTCGAAATCATTGAGGGGACGATGACCCAGCCCTACAGCGCAGTATGGACGACTATCCGGCGCAACCCGGACTGTTTAGTTTGTGGTAATACCGTGCGGCGGCGCAAACGCCTGGCAGACAGCGAAAAGGCAAACGATGCAATGTCCCTGGATGACCTGATGGGGTCCGTTGGCATCGCCCTCCAAGATGAAAACGACGATTAATACGGGGAGCAAGAGAGACTCATGACAGACGAACCCAAGAACAACATCCCTGAGAACGAAAACGTTGACACCACCGATAACCCGGCAGCATCTAATAGCGGGGATGCGCCCGAACAGCCTAACGACCTGAACGACCGCCTGGAGCGGCTGGGCGGCGAACCCGCACCGGTCATCACACCCGAGGAGTTTGCCCGCTTGCAGCGTGCCGGGCAGGTTCACATTGACAGCGGCGGGCGCGTTCGCACAGCCCGCCGCCGCGATGAGGACGACGGCGGGGTTTCCCTGCGGAAGCGGCGCGCATGGTACACATTGGGCGAGACTGCAACACGAATTTGACAACGCAATCACTGGTTCAAACGCTCACACGCATGGGCACCCTGACGGATAAACGTCTGACGGCGGCTTTCGAGGCTGTATCTCGCCAGATGTTCTTGCCGGACCGCACGCCAGAAGAAGCCCAGGCGGACCGCGCCTTTTTCACGCAGACGGACGACAAGGGCACATCAACGGTTGGCAGCGATCAACCCAGCCAACTGGCGCTGCTGCTTGCCCTGGCCGACCTGCAACCAGGCCATAACGTCCTCGAAATCGGGACGGGAACGGGCTACAGTGCCGCGATCACACAGCAGATGGTGGGGCGCAGCGGCCATGTCACCAGCCTGGAAATTAACCGCGAAGCCTTTCACAGTGCCCAGGACAATTTACAGCGTGCCACTATGGGGCGCATCAATGTCGTTGAAGCTGATGGTGCATCCGGGTATGACGCACGCGCATCATATGACCGTATCATCTCAACTGTAGCCATCTGGGACATTCCCCAGGCGTGGGTTCGCCAACTGCGCCCCGGCGGGCGCATCGCAACGCCGCTTTATGCAGATGGCTTGCAGGTTTGTGGGGCGTTCACGGTCACACCCGATGGTATCCTGTACAGCAACCACAACAAAACCTGTGCCTTCGTGCCCATCCAGGGGATTGCAGCCCCCCCGCCACAACACCTTTACCTTGGGGGCGGTTCCGCACTGCGAATCTACTCCAATGAGGTCAGTAAACTGGATGCAGTCGCATTGCACATGCTGCTTTCTACCGATGCGGAAAACTGTCACCTTGGGGTCACACTTTCGAACCGTGAATACTGGGATGGATTTGCCCCCTACCTCATGTTGAACCCGCCGGATGGTTACGAATTCGTGTCCTACGCCATTGAAGGTGGCAAACGGGTCTACGGGCTATCTGGGCGCGGGTTTGGGTTGGTGCAGCAGGGCAGCGCGGTGTTTGTTTGTGCGGATGAGTACGGTCAAACGCACTGCTTTGCCAGCAGCGATGCATTTCTCGCGCTGGTTGCCAGCTATGATGACTGGGTTCGTGCGGGGCGCATTAGCATTGAGCAAATGCGCGTCCGGTTTGTGCCAGATGGCCTGACGGTTCCCCTCGTTAACGAGGGGGCAACGTTCCCACGGCACACCAGCACGCTGCAAATCTGGCTGGCAAGCACCGATCAATAGCGATCTATTGCCCACCGCATCAGGGTATAGAACGCGACCCGGCCTGCGTGTGGCGCAAACGCATTCAATGTCTCCACGACTGCATCCGCACTGATGCGGTCATCGCTGTCGTGGAAGTAGTGGGCCACCGCACTGCGTAATGCCACGTCATTGTGGGCAATCCGCTGGTAGTGGCCCATGCCGCGCAGCAGCGTCCACGCCGCCGTCCAGTGGCCAATGCCATTAAGAGCCATCAACTGATGATAGGCTTCTGCCTCTGGTAGCGTTCGCAGCCGTTCGAGATTCAGGTCACCGTCCGTTATCTGCCGGGCGATACGCTGCATCACGGCCACGCGGCGATGCGTGATTTTCAGTGTCCTCTGAAGGTCGGCGGCGTTTGCTGTGGCAATGGCATCTGGTAACGGGAAGGCATAATACAGCACGTCCTCGTGTTCAATCTGCACCCCGCCCCACTCTGCGATAGCCCGTTGGGCACGCAGCGCCGCATACAGCGAAATCTGCTGCTCGATGATAACGGTCATCAGCGCTTCAAACACTGTTTCACTATGGAAGTGCCGCACCCCGTACAGGGGTTCCAGGACACGCCACAGGCGCGGATGTGCCTGGGCAGCGTTGAAAAACGGGGCCACATCCACCTCAACGGCGAGGATATGCCGGGCAGCGGTCAACAGCCGGTCATCAGGCACGACTTTGCCTGCAAGCTGCTCAACCATCAACGTTGGGGCGTCAGGCGGGCCGTGCTGCTTAACTTGCACCAGTAAGATGTCGCCATCCACATATAGGGCACGGCGGTAAAATCCCTCACGATACACGTCCAGCACACCATGATACTGGCCGAGCAGTTGGCCGGTTGTATTCAGGTCGTAAGGCGGTGCAGGGCGCAGTTCACCAATATACATTAGTCGGCAGCAACATTGAGGATACCCAACAGGGCAAACACCATGCGGATGCCGCTCATCGCGCTCTGACGAAAGTCAATAGGGGGGTGATGCAGCGCCAAATTTGACCAGTCGCAGTTAGCGTGTAACAAGGGCAAGACGATCTTCCCCTGACGCAAAAAGTAATTCAGTTCAGCCCGGCTGCTTTCGCTGTCTACCATCTCAGGAGAAAGTACCAAAAGCATCACACCACACTCGTCTAATGCCTGCCGAACGGACTCATTCCAGTCCACATCAACTTGCAGCGGCATGTCAATCATATCAATCCAACAGGGCAAGCCGCGCCCTTTGATCTGCTCTGCCAGGTCAATAGCAAACAATTCATCTGCGCGGTTGTAACAAACAAAGGTGCCACGCTGGGCTGCTTTTTGAATGTGGCCTGGGGTCAACGTGGCTTTGAGGCCATCACGTACCTTTTCGTGGGTTGGGTCAATTGCAGCGGCCCTGGACAGGGCCAGCCGTTTTTCGTTGATATTATCCGCAACGTATGCCAGCCATGCCCACGCCTGAAAGTTTCTTGGGTTGCTGTTCAGCAGGTCTACCAGTAGCCGACGGGCTTGGGGGCGGTTGCCTTGCCTAGCTAACCCAACTGCGTGCTTGAATAGTGTCTTGTCTTCTGGCAAGTCTGACATTGTTCCTCAGTGGGCGCGTCGAACTAGATTATGTCAGCCGCATTATAACAGATGGCAAACCCTAAGATAACATGGCTAGCGTTACAGAGTTGTTATTTTTCGTAACTTTTAAGATTCCTCCTGGGTCGATTGATCCGACGCGCTGCCGTTGGGCGATGCCTCACTAAAGAGGCCCAGTATTTCCCGCTGCCGCTCAGACCGCTGCTGTGCTAACAAGCGCAAATCATCGACCAGGTCGCTCTCGTCGGTAATTTCAGCGCCCAGCAGCGATTCAATCGCATCTTCCATTGTGATGATCCCTGCCGTGCCGCCGTATTCATCGAACACCAACGCAATGTGATGCTGTTTGTTAATGAGTTCGGTCATCACCCGCGCCACAGAAATTGTTTCTGGCACTGAAATGATCTCCCGCTTGAACTCGCGCAGGGTTCGCTTGTGTTCGTCACGGGCAGCGGCGGCCAGCACATCATGGCGCAAGACAAAGGCCACAATATCATCCGCGTTCTCATCGTAGATAGGGATGCGCGAGTACGGAATTTTGTTGCTTTGCGCCATGACCTCGCTCACGGTCATGTCCTGTTGCAGCGCCAACACCACGGGCCGGGGCGTCATGATAGCGCTCACTTGCACTTCGTCCAACCGGAGCAGGTTTTTCAGTATTTTATAATCGCTTTCCGCAATGGTACCGCTGGTGCTGCCCATTTGCGCCATTGTTTCCAGTTCGCCCCGCGTCACGACATCGCCTGCTTCACCGTGTGAGATAACATTCGTCATCTGCTGGAAGACCCAAACCAGCGGGAACAATACGATAACCAAAGCCTGAATGGAGTAGGCGTTGAACGCGAGTAATTGCCGCCAATACACTGCGCCGAGCGTTTTGGGGATAATCTCTGAGAAAACCAGAATCAACACCGTTAGCACCAGGGAAATAAGTGCAAACCACTCATTCCCGAATACCCCTGCTGCCTGAGCGCCCGCCCCCGCCGCTCCAACCGTGTGCGCTACGGTATTCAGCGTCAAGATGGCAGCAATAGGCCGGTCAACGTTCTCTTTCAAGCGACGCATGATTTTACCAGCGGGGTTGCCCTCATTGGCAATTGTTTCCACGTAGGAGGCTGAACTCGACAGCAACCCGGCTTCCCACATCGAACACATAAAGGAGAAACCGAGCGCGATAACGATGTAAAGTAATAAGCCGGAAATGGTACCTGTGGGTTCAGCGGTCGGATTGACAGGGGCAAACAAAAGGTACTGAAATTCGATCAAGGTCGATACCCTGCATATGAAGTGACTGTGGATGGCCTAAATATAGCACATCCATAGGCACAAACGGTAATGAGTTGGCAAAGTCCACAGGGCTTTTGCAAAGTTGCATGGCTGATCATCGGGCGCTGCCCAAACCCGTCACTTTTTGAAAAAAGTGAACAAAAACATGGGTTCAAAGGGTGCGAACCCTTTCTTTGCAGGGGTGCGGGGACAGCGTCCCCGCGATGTGCAAACTTAACTTTGCAATAGCCCTAGCAAAGTCTACGCCGCATTTGGGATACGAGTACACAACAGCGTGGAAGACTCACTTTAGCCCTCACCCTTCGGGGGATGGAGGAGGTAAGGGCTAGCAAGTTGCGAGTCCACGCTACCCTGTGGTGCTACCTAACCTGGAACACTTGCGTCAAGCTATTTTTGCATGACAAATTAAATAATTGCAACGTAAAATCCCAAGGATAGCACTTCTGTCATTAGCTTTCTTTAGGTCACTAAGATTAACTTAACCTTAATAAAATGACTCACATTTTTTAGCTTACAGAGTTTACAGTCGCAACGCTAGACCACTTGGTCTTTTGCTTTGTGTACCTATGATGTGAGAGGAAGTTTTACATATGAAACATCTCTGGAAGCTCGCTGTTATGACGTCCGCGCTGTTAATCATGGTGATTGCACCGGTATCTGCTCAGGATAATACCCTGACCGTGCTATGTACCCCCCAGGAAGACTGGTGTGTTGCCATGACAGAGGCGTTTGAAGCCGAAACCGGCATCGAAACCAACTACGTGCGCCTTTCCTCCGGCGAATCACTGGCACGTATCCGTGCGGCCCAGGACAACCCGGAATTTTCCGTATGGTGGGGCGGCCCGGCTGATGCGTTCATTGCCGCCATTGAAGAGGACTTGCTCGAGCAGTACGAAAGCCCCAACGCAGAGGCAATCCCCTCTGTTTACAAAGATGCTGACAGCTACTGGTCTGGCGTCTACGTGGGTGCGCTGGGTTTCTGCTCCAACGTTGAAGTTCTGGAAGACCTGGGTGTGGAAGCCCCAAACTCCTGGCAGGACTTGCTGGTTCCAGAACTCGAAGGCTTCGTAGCGATGGCACACCCGGCAACTTCCGGCACGGCCTTTACAACCTTCTGGACCAGGGTGACACTTGCAGCGAATAGCCTTGAGGCAGAAGCAGGGGGCGAAGGGTATACCGCAGAAGGTTTACCAACTGGAGCAGCAGTTGATGTGGCT